>PMZA01000312.1 GCA_003170595.1 Armatimonadota bacterium | reverse complement strand
GTGACGCGCTCGGGCTCGAACCAAACGATGGTCTTGACGCCCTTGCTGTGGGCGTGGTCGGTGATGGCGCGCAGGCCGCCCGGGAAGCGCTTGGTGTCGACCTCCCACGTGCCTGTGTTCGGCCAGCCAGTTGCGTTGATGTACCAGCCCGCGTCCATCCACNNGTTGGCGTTGATCATCTCGCCGAACTGGTGGGAGCTGCAGGCCGCGAACTCGACCGGCGGCAGCTTCCCGCCCGGCCGCGGCAGGTTGTGCGCCAGCATCCACGCGCGCCAGACGTTCTGGGCTCGCTCCCAGTCGCCCTTGTAGAACTGGACGACCATCAGCGGCGTGCGGACCTCCTCGCCGGCGTGGAGGATGAAGTGGGTCAGCTCCTGGCCGGCCGTGAGGCGCAGGCCGTTCTCCTCGTCGCGGGCGAAGGTCGCAGCCCACTGGCCGGGCCAGCCGACGGCGACGATGGCGCCCTCCTCCGGCCACTGGAGGTTGAAGTAGGGCAGGACCGAGTCGCTGGGACGTCCTGCCGGCGGTGCGAAATGCAGGGCGGCCTTCGGGCCGAGGGGCGAGACGAAGGGCTCATAGTCGGCCTGGGTGCACGGCGTGCCGGTGAAGTGGTGGAGGACGAACTCGCCCTCCGCGTTGCGCTCCAGCCGCGTGTCGAGCGACTGGATGCCCTCGAGGATCGGCGTGTCGGCCGGGCGGCCCTGCGGGCCCGCCGCCGCCCCCGTGTTCTTGAAGTGCAGCGTCCACTCGACGGTCGGGAAGTCGGCGTACTCGATCGCCACGCATCGCACCTGCAGCCCCGTTGCCGCGTCGGTCCACGTCAGGGTTATCTCCGTGCGGGCGTCATCCAGCTTTCGCGTCTCACGCTTCAGGTTCCACGCCTTCAGCAGCTCCGCGGAAGGCTTGCCGCCATAGGTGAAGGAGAAGGGTGGCTCGAGGGTGTAGGGGCCGCGGCGGGAGCCCAGGGGCATATCGCCGAGCCAGAGGACCCGGCCATCGGCGAGGATGACGCTGGCGTCGGCCCAGTCGGACTGATCGCAGGCAAGGCCATCGCCGGCGTCGCCGACCTCGAGGACGAACTCTCGCGCACCGGCGAGGTCAACATCTACGGGCACGCCCGCCATGCCCTCGCGCATCACGCCCGTCTTGAAGGCCTCGCGTTCGCCGACCTGGACCGCGAAGACTACGGAGCCGCGCCCACCGCTGGTCTGCTCGTTGCTGTCCACGCCCACCACGGCCCGGAGCTTCGCCCCCGGCCCCGGCAGGTGCACGACGAGCTTGCTGTTGGCGTGGCAATAGAGCCCGCGGGTGTACTCGCGGCCAGCGATCTTCATAGGCCGGCCGCCGCGAGCGTTCTTCTGGACCGGGTCGTGGTTGGCAAGGACGGCGATGTGGGCATCAGCCGGCCCTGTCTCGGCCTGCCCCAGGAACTTCGCCGCCACCCACCTGCGCGCCTCGGCCATCTCATCCGGCGTCGGCGTCGCGCCTCCCGCCAGGAGTGGAAGACTCATCAGTGTAAGCACCTCCAGAACAAGCACGGCGGTTCGCATCGCGACCTCCCCTTGCCTCGTGGTGTCGCTTTCCTTGCCCAGGAAGGAACCCCTTCCCCTGAGGCGAAAAGTACGCCTCCAGGCGAACCCCACGCCTCGTCACAGTCAACTCCGTCTGCCAACCCGGGTGGTATGCCAACCATGACCGAACTACGAGTCGAGCCTTACGTCCTTCCAGCCGCCGAGATCGGCCCGGAGAACCCGCTGCCCAACTTCCGTGCGCCGTATACCGACGCGACCATTGACTACGAGGCCAACAACATCCCTGAGGGTGACGGTCTCGGTCACCCTCAGGGCGACGATCGCATCGGGCTCGGCGTCGCGACCGGCCACCGAGCGCTGCCCTATCGCATGCAGGACGGCTATACTCGCCAGCGCGCCGACCGCCCCCTGACCTCGATCGTCCTGGAGAACGAGTACCTCCGCGTCCGCATCCTGCCCGAGAACGGCGGCAAGGTCACGGACATCTTCGACAAACAGCGCGGCCTCGAACTCATCTACCGCAACCCCGTCTTCCAGCCCGGCAACCTGGCCCTCCGCAACGCCTGGACGAGCGGCGGCATCGAGTGGAACATCAGCCAGGTCGGCCACCACTACCACACCTGCTCGCCGGTCCACTGCGCCCGCGTCGAGGGTCTGGGCGGCGACCCGGTTCTCCGCCTCTACGCGTGGGAGCGGATCAAGCGCTTCCCCTACCAGATAGACCTCCACCTCCCAACTGGCTCGCCCTATCTCTTCGCCCACGTCCGCATCCTCAACCCGCACGACTACGATATCCCGATGTACTGGTGGACGAACATCGGGATGCTCGAGCATGACGGCGGCCGCGTGCTGGTCCCCGCCGACACCACCTACCACGGCCTCACCGTCTACGACTGCCCCGTCATCCACGGCATCGACTACAGCTACTCAACGCAGGTCAAGCGCTCCTACGACCTCTTCTTCCGCATCCCGAAGGGCCAGCGCCCGTGGGAGGCCTACTACGACCGCGAGGGCAAGGGCTTCATCCACACCTCGACGCCACGCCTATTCGGCCGCAAGCAGTTCGCCTGGGGCATGGGGCAGGGCGGTCGCCGGTGGGGCGAGTACCTCGCCGTGCCCGACATGCCCTACATCGAGATCCAGGCCGGCATCGCTTACACCCAGTCCCATACCGTCGCCATGCCAGCGAAGACGGAATGGACGTGGACCGAGGCGATGGGCTACTTCGAGGGCGACCCCGCGATCCTCCACTCCGACAACTGGCAGCAGGCCTACGTCGAGGGTGATCGCCTCCTCGAGGGCATGCTGCCACGCGCGGAAGTGGACCGCCTCCACGTCGCGATGGAAGAGGTGACGACCCGCGAGCCGGTCGAGATCCTCCACCGTGGGTACGGCTGGGCCGCCCTGGAGAAGCGCCGGGCGGCGAAGTCTGGCGTGTGCATGGGCATCCCGCGCGAGTTGCCCTTCGGCGACGACGATCTCGGCCCCGATCAGGCCCCGTGGCTGCAGCTTCTCGAGACCGGCGTCTTTCCCGAGGGCGACCCGGGTGAGGATCCCGGCCAGTTCCAGATCCACGACGAGTGGCGCGCCCTGCTCGAGGAAAGCATCGCCGCCGGTCGCAGCGATCATTGGCTGGCCTGGCTGCACCTCGGCGTGATGAAGATGGAGGCCTTCGATATCGAGGGCGCCAAGGCCGCGTGGGAGAAATCCGTCGAGCACAAGCCGACTGCCTGGGCCCTCCGCAGTCTGTCCGGCCTGGCGGCCCGCGCGGGCGACGAAACGGCCGCCCACGACCTCCTCGCCGAGGCGCTGAAGGTCGGGCCCGTCGTGCCATCCATCGCCAGCGAGTATGCCGCGATGCTGATGCGGACGAAGCAGTTCGAGGCACTGGACGAATTCCTCGCGAACCTGCCGTCGGCTGTGCGGCAGGCCGAGCGCCTGCGGATGGCGGCCGGCTGGGTCGCCCTGCACTTCGACCGCTTCGACGAAGTGGAGGAGACGCTCGCGCAGGACTTCGCGACCGTGCAGGAGGGCGAGTTGACCCTCAGCGAGCTGTGGTTCGGCTTGCAGGAGAAGAAGCTGGCCCTCGCGGAAGGGGTCGAGATCGACGACGAGCTTCGCGCGCGCGTCCGCCGCGAGTTCCCGCCGGCCTACGAGATCGACTTCCGCATGTCGCAAGAGGGCGACGACAAGTACATCCCGCCGCAGGCAACTGAGGGCTAGGCCGAGGGAACGGCGGCCCTGCGCTCATTGCGGGCAGATGAATAGGCTCGGTACCGCCAGGGTCGCCCGCTTGCCAGACTTTGTGGATACGTCCAGAACGGCCCCGCAGAACTGACCCAGGGCCTGGGCCGGGATTTCCGCTTCTACGACCGCCGGCCAGCTGTTCGCCGTGTCGGTCGCGGCGGGCGCGGCGATCTCCAGGTTGCTCACCAGCCGCCACTTCTGCTGGCCCAACGTGAGGGTCACCGCCACCGTCACCGCCTCCCCGCTTGGGGTGTCAGCCGTCAGGCCGAACAGGCCTCTCAGCACGGCCTTGCCGCTGGGCACGAGGACCATCCACGCGGCCTGCCGCCTGCCTGGCGCGTCACCACCCACCGGCACCGTCAGGACTGCCGGCCCATAGATGCACCCGTCATGCAGCGCTGCACTCCCGAAAGCCGGCGGCGTCGGAGCGGCCGGCGTCCACGTCGCAGCGGCGTGCGCCAGCTCCGCCGTTACCTGCGGCAGCGCGACCACCCACGCCTCACTGATGTCCACCACTGCCGTGGCGCCCGCGGGCGCCTGGACGGTCAGGTCCGCCGACTGCGCCTCCCCCGGCAGATCGACGACTAACGTCCGCGCCCGCCCAACCGCTTCGCGGGTCAGGTCCAGCCGGGTCGCCTCGCCGGCCGACGGTGCTACCGTGACGACCACCTTCCCGGTCACTGCCTCGACGAGACTCAGCGTCACGTACAACCGTCGCGGCTCACCCGCAGGCAACTGGTAGCGTCCGCGGATCAGGTCTCCGCGGCCCATGGCCAGGCGCAGAGACGGCGCCGCCCCAGCCATCGCCGGACGGATGCACACATAGCCGTTCGCGCCGCCGTACCGCCCGGCATCCAGAGCCTTGCCCTCGCCGTCCGTCCAGGTCGCCCGCCGGTACTCTCGCACCAGGTCGCTCGCCTTGAAGTCAGCATCGAACCGCATCGCGTCGGGCAGGTCGGCGTGGAGACCACGGAACTCCCACCACAGCTCCCCCAGCGAGTTGCGGCTGGAGGGCGCCGTCACGGCGGTCAGCTCCGTGAACCCCGCCCCGCCCCACACCTCGCCGTACGACTCCGGTCTACGGATCATCGTCGTGACCTTGCCGACCGGGTTGTCGCCGTACATCATCCTGCGCCGGCCGGCGTCGTCCACGCGGTAGAAGAGCAGCCGCGGGCCCTCGTTGTGTGGCGGAACGCTGTAGTCTCCCGGGTACATCAGGCACCAGCGGTTCTCGGCGATGATGCTCTCCTGCCCCGGCCCCTGGCGGAAGCGCAGGGCCTCGCGGTGCGTCTCCAGCGGCCGCAACTCCAGCCCCGGGTGCGACGCCCGGTCCACGTCCGTGTATTGCATCCAGCCGCTGCTGACGCGCAGGTACGCGGCGACGCTCATGGGGTAATGGGTGCTGGCCGCCGGGCCACCCATCAGGTCGAAGACGCCCCAGGGCTCAAAGGTCGGGGTGTACAGATCGGGCCAGCCGGCAAGCTGATGCCCCATCTCATGCATCATGATCGACAGCGGGAACAGCTCCAACTCGGCCGCGGTCGGCACGCGATCAATCGTCCCGTCCGGGCCCGTGCCAGGCGCTTGCCGCCAGATGGTGGCCGAGAAGCTGCTGAACGGCGAGGGCAGCTCCGCCCACGCCGGGTCCCACAGATTGCCAAGCTGCATCTTGCCCAGGACATCCTCCAACTGCGCCCAGTCCCGGTTGACGCCGCCGACGCCCCAGTCGGTGTTCAGAAATACCAGCAGGTCAGGCATCCGCCCGTCCTTGAGCCTCAGCTTCGCCTTCGCGTTCTTGCCGACGATCCCGTTGGCCCGAAGCGTCTCGGCCGCGATGACCGGCCAGCTCTCGCCGAAGGGGGTCATGCCCGGCTTCCAGTGCGGGACCTTTGTGATCTTGCGCGGAAGGCGCACCCAGTCCACGACCTCGCCCTCGACGTTGATCCTCCCTTCGCTGAGATCCTGGTAGTACTGCTTGACACTACCAGAGAGGGGCCGGCCCTCCGGCGTCTGCCGCGGGCCGTCGAGGCCGAACATGAGCTGCTCGAAGTACTCGCGCGAGTACCTGGCCGGGTGGGGGATGTCCTCGAAGTCCGCCAGAAAGACCTTCAGCAACCTGGTCTGGACCCGGGGCTCGGCCTGCGATATGCCCGGGGAAGCTGCCAACAGAACGCAGGCGAAACCGGCAAGGGCGCACGATGCGAACCTGGTGTCCATGGGACCTCCCTCGACAGTGCCGACCATAGCGGGTGTTAGACATGCCAGATCGTGCTTCAACCTTCCTGGCTTGAGCACCGACCTGTCTCGTATCGTGGTTTCGCTTGCGGGCGCAGATACCTTCTTTCCGGGGACGACGAGCGTCATGGACCGCCCGCAGCCCCTTCCTAGCGAAGGGCGTTAGCGAGAAGACGGCGGGCGATGACCGGGTGGATCGGCCCGTCAGCGCGGTCGAGGCCAGTGACAAGCCCCGGTAGGCAGAAGAGCACGATCTTGCCGGCGCCATGGGGAAAGACGCACGCGGCGATGCCGACGTTGGCGTCGTGGTCGCGACCGTACCCGGCGGCCACCTGCATGCCCGGAGCCTCAGCCAGCAGCCCGTTGGAGCCGTCCGCCCAGACCTGGTAGCGCCAGTCCATCGCGCAGGCCGTGGGCAGGCCGTCGAACAGCCAGTGACTGCGCACGAAGTACCAAGACCCGGTCCAGCAGACGCGGCGCTCCCCTACCATGCCGCCGAAGGACACAAGACCGCGGTCGGCCAGGGTCCGGGCAAACTTCTCGGCCCCGCGCCAGCCCTCGGGCCAGAGAACAAGGCGGGTGCCATCCCTGGCGACCCGGTCCAGGAGATCGGGGGTCAGCAGATCGGCGACCGGCGGAGGCCCCCAGGTCAGCCCCGTGTGGTCGGTGTAGGGGTCGCCGGCACACCTCACGGCTACGACCTTCCCGGCCGCGTCAGTGACCTTGATCGCCATGAATAGCGCGAAGTTCACCTCGACCTTAGGCACCGTGATGGCGACCACGCCGTCCGGGGCATCGACCTCGAAGCTCCTGACGAGGGCGCGGTTCTTTCCGCCGGCCTCGCGGAAGATGTCGAGCCGATCGAGTACGGTCTTGCCGTTGATCGCGACATCGAAAACGCGGCTCCCCGGCTCGGTGAAGTAGGTCTCGGCGAAGTGCAGGTCCACCTTGCAGCGCCCGGGCTTGAGGCCAGTGATCGTATAGGCCATATCGGCGGCGGGGCCGTAGGCCTGCTCCTGGTAGAGCGGCTGGTCGTCAGTGCCCGCGATGGGGTCGTGGGTCGAGAAGCGGGCCCCCGGCGTCTCCGCGCCCTCGGCGACGACGATGGCGTCCACGGGCTCGGCGCGGTCGGCCTTGCTGAGGGCGGTCACCCCGAAGTCCGCGGCCAGACAATGCGCCACGTGGTCACCGATCTCTCGGACGATTATCCGCTTCGGCAAGGGCGGCCCGGGCAGGTCCACGCAAAGCAGATTGTCGGTGCGCTTGAGGGGCTCGCGCCGGCCATCAACGGGGGCGAGCACAGCCTCGAGGGCAATCATGCCCGGCGCCGTGACGCGGAAGGTGAAGCCGGCGTGAAGGAGCTGGCCGAAGGTGTCGCCGCCGGTGACGTTGACTCGCGCTGTGCCGCGGAACAGGACTCGCCCGCCGTCGGCGCGGGCCACGAGGGTGAGGTTATGGGGACCGCACCGGCCGGTCTCGTTGACCAGGTGCACATCGATGACCGCGGTGTCGCCCCGGGCCACGATCATCTTCCGAGGGCGCACGACCAGCACTTCAGGAGCGCAGGCGGCCCGAACGATCGCGGGGTCGGCCTTGAAGAAGCGGTAGGCGTCCACCAGGCCCGAGTTCTGATCCAGAAAGTTGGACTCCCAGCCGTTGACGACCATATAGTCGACGGGGTCGGAGATGCGGCAGTTCTCGAAGGACTTCTGCCACAGGAAGTAACTCTTCTCCCCGACCGCCTTGAACAGCGAGGAGGCCGTCGGGAAGGAGCCGCGGAAGCCCCACCGGTCGAGGAAGTGGTCGTAGGCGGCCAGAACGCGCTCATGATCCGCCCGGTCGTAGCCCAACGCCGGCTGGCCGGGGCGGTCCTGCTCGCGGTACCACCGGACGATCTGCTCATGGTCGTCAGATACGCCAAGCGCCAGCATCTCTCCCCATACGACGATCTCCCCGCGGTTGTCCGAGCGGTGGGACCAGGACCCGGGGCCCAGGTACATGCTGTCCGTGTAGTTGCCGACGGTGCCGACGGTGTGATCGTCGGCCCAGCCGGACTTGCCGGTGCCATCGTCGGTGCGAACGGTGTCGTCCCAGGGCATCATCCAGGCCATGTTCGCGTGGGAGATGCCGGACTTGAGCACGACGATGCGGCTGGGATCCTCGGCGTGAACCCGCCGGAGCAGCCGGTAGATGCGGGGGTTCTGCAAGTCCGGGTCGATCTCGTTCTGGATCGAGTAGATGATCAGGCACGGGTGACTCCGGTCGCGGCGGACCATCTGCAGGAGCTTCTCTTCCTCGAAACGCTCGGTGAAGGTCTGCGCATCTCCCGCCGAGCCGCTGGTGTCGGCTGGGCCCTTGCCGACCGTCGTGTACAGCGAGTACCGCCCGCCGAGAGCCATCTGCCCATCGCCGGGCTCCTCATAGCGAAGGAGCCCCAGGTTGTCCTGAAGGTCGAGAACAAGGGGCCGGGCGACATTGCGGTGAGCCTGGAGGCAGTTGAGGCCGAGGGCCTTGGCGGCGCTTACCTCGCGCCCCCCCATCTCGGCATCGGGCCAGAGGCCGTTGCGTCCCCAGTACTGCCAGGAGATGGCCGACCGCAGGACGATCCGTTTGCCGTTGAGGACTAACCTGGCGTTGCTGCCGAGACCCTCGACGGTGAACCAGCGGAAGCCGAAGTCTCGCTCGGCGCCCGAGCCGGGAAGGCCCTCGAGCGCGGCTGAGGCGCGATAGAGGACCGGTGTGCGCAGATCCCACACCTCGGCGTCGGGAACGCTCACCTCGGCCTCCACGTGGGCCGAGCCCCCGGCCGCCAGCTTCACACCTGCTCGGCCGGTCCACACGGTACGGGAGCCGCGCCTTACGGCGAAGTTGACGTCGCCGTCGAAGACCGGACCGTAGCTGCGCAGGTCGGCCACCAGGCGGGCCTTGCCGCGATCGGGCTTGTTGAGCACGTAGAAGTCGGACACGCAGACCGACGGACGCACCAGCATGGCTATCCCCGCGTCGAGGCCCCCGAAGCCGTGGGACAAAGGCAGGTCGTAGTCGCCCCACCTGAGGGTCCCCACGTCGATCCAGTCGAGACGCCCGCCGGGGTTGGTGATCCTGATCGCGAGAAGGTTGGGGCGGCCTGGCACGACGGCGTCGGTCACGTCGGCCTCGAAGGGCAACTCCGGGATGAGCTGATACCCGCAGAGCCGGCCGTTCAGATATAACTCAGCCCGGAGCCGGGCCCCGCGGAAATGTATCAGGAGGCGCTCGCCCGGCTTGAGGGCGGGAGGGGTCACTTCGCGCCACCACCACGACACGCCCTTGTAGCTGCCGTCCTTGACCTGGGGGTCACTGCCCTCGAACTCGTACTCGTTGCTGTAGGGCGTCCCACCCAGCCGCCCCCACAAGTACTCCTCGACCGTCGCCGGAAGGCACACTGGTATGCCTGCGGTGGGGGTGAGGATGCCCCAGCCCCCCGTCGGTGGGTTGACCGGCATCGAAGCTAGGTCCGCCTCGCCCGGCAGGTAGAGGCGATCCTTCTGCCAGGCGGCGTCGCGGTCGATCCACAGCCGCCACCCAGCATCGAGAGGACCAGATGTGCCCGCAGGAGCGACCACAGCGGCGGCAAGAGCGAAGCTTAGAGCGAAGCTCAAGGCGACAGTGGCGGGCACGACCCTACTGATCATGGGTCGCCAGCTCCTCGCACGGATCGGGCATGACATGCCTCCAAGAACGGTGCCAACCGATAGTGTGCTCCTGAGGGCCTTCCTCGTCCATCCTGGGCGCCCCAGCCTGCAGGTATTGAGTGCTGCGACTGGAAAGCTCTTGCGTCAGGTCGAGTGACACCAATCCTGGGGGCAGAACAATGACCGAGCCGTTTGCTGAGAACCGCTACGACAAGATGGAGTATCGCCGCTGCGGGCGATCAGGGCTGATGCTGCCGGCGATCTCCCTCGGGTGTTGGCACAACTTTGGCGACGGAGACGATCCCGACGAGGCACGGGCAATGCTACATACCGCCTTCGACCTGGGGATCACGCACTTCGATCTCGCCAACAACTACGGCCCGCCACCAGGCTCGGCCGAGACGAACGTGGGACGCCTGCTGAGAGAGGATTTCGCCGCCCACCGCGATGAGCTGATCGTCTCCACCAAGGCAGGCTATCTCATGTGGCCGGGCCCCTATGGCGAATGGGGCTCGCGCAAGTACCTCATCGCCAGCCTCGACCAGTCCCTGAAACGGCTGGGGCTGGACTATGTGGACATCTTCTACTCGCACCGACCCGATCCGAACACGCCGCTGGAGGAGACCCTCGGCGCCCTCGACTCCGTGGTCCGCCAGGGCAAGGCCCTCTACGCGGGAATCAGCAGCTACCGGGGCGCGGCCACTGTGGAGTCGGCGCGGATCATGCAACAGCTCGGCACGCCGGTCACGATCCACCAGCCGAACTACTCGATCCTCGACCGCTGGATCGAGGGCGACCTCCTCCCGCACACCGACCGCCTCGGGATCGGGGTGATCGCCTTCTGCCCGCTCGCCCAGGGGCTTCTCACCGACAAGTACCTTCAGGGCATTCCCACGGACTCCCGTGCCGCGAAGCCGACCGGGTTCCTGCGGAAGGAGAGCATCACGCCCGAACTCGTGGCCGGGCTGACCAAGCTCAACGCCATCGCCGTCGGGCGGGGCCAGAGCCTCGCGCAGATGTCTCTCGCCTGGGTCCTGCGCGACCCGCGAGTCACCAGCGCCCTGATCGGCGCCAGCCGTGCATCACAGATCGTCGAAAACGTCGCGGCGTTGGAGGCGGCGGGGTTCACCGACGGAGAGCTGTCCGCAATCGACGAGGCACTGGCCTGACGCCGCTGCACCCGGCCCTCATCCCTGGCGCCGGAGGCCGTGGAGCCGGGCTCGCCCTGGCGGGTGGCACCGCCAAGGGGGGCAGGTGCTTGTGGCTCCAGCGGCGAACTCGTATGTCAGATGGGCGGTTGCGCCGCCCCTTGGATGAACGACACCCCTTTGGTAGGGGTAATGCCGGCGATTGGGGGCAGGCCAATCCCACGGGGTCCATCGCACACCAGGCCCACCGTGAGTTCCCGATTGCCCAACGAAAGGATCCTGCACCGTGACCCGCCGACTACACCTGGCCGCCGTTCTTTTGACCCTTGTCGCCTGCTCCGCCGCCGTCCTTGCTGCGGAGACGACCTACTACGTGAGCAGTTCATCTGGCAGCGACAGCTACGATGGGACGGCGGCGCAGTGGGACGGGACGCACGGTCCCTGGAAATCCCTCGCCAAGGCCTCGGCTGTGAAGTATCAGCCCGGTGATTCGCTGCTCCTCAAGTGCGGCGATATCTGGGACGAGACCCTAACCTTGTCGGGTAACGGCACGGCCGATCATCCCGTCACGGTGGCCTCCTACGGCGCCGGCGAACGGCCGTACATCCGGCGCACCCTCGGCAAGTCCCAGGAGTGCATCGTGCTGAACAAGGCCGCCGGCTATATCCTTCGCGATCTGGAGCTGGGCTACGCGCTCAACGGCATCCACTTGTTGGCGGATCCGGGTGCCAGGCCGGGCAGCAACTCCTACCGCTTCGAGAACTGCTTCCTGCACGACATCCTGGATCCCGGCTTCCCGACGAACGGCGGGGCCTGGGGTTGGGCGATGCTGGCTGACGGAGGGGGGGCCGCGTGGGATGTCAGCATGGTCCACTGCATCGGGCTGCGGACCAATGGCTTCTACGGCAACGGCAATGGCGGCACTGTCGTTTTCGACGGAAACACTGTCACCCATACCAGCCTGAACGAGGTCCACCAGGTTGCGGCGGCGGGCTTCGACATCACCAACTGCGTCTTCGTCTACAACTATCCCTGGCGCTTCGACAAGTGGGGAACGACGCAGGTGATGAACGGCGATCTGCCCGGCAGGCCCAACGGCCGGTACATGGTGATCAACAACGAGTTTGGCTGGCCCGGCGACTACCCCGGGTCGCCCGACGGCTGCGGTTACGATTTCGAGACGTCCACCAACGGAGTCACCTTCCAGCACAACTTCGTGCACAACAGCTACGGTGAGGCAGTCCTGTTCATGGGAGGATTCAAGCAAAGGGGCCTGCTGTTCGATGGCAACATCCTCCGCGACAATGTCCGCTTCAGCCCCCGGTGGGATTGCACGATCTACCTGCCGATGAACCTCACCGGCGACGGCACCATCAGCAACAATGTCCTTTACCTGTGGCCAGGGAAGAAAGGGTTCAGCGACCACCCGACATGCTTCACCTACTCGGGCAACGACGAACATCCCACGAAGCCTTTCGTGGCGATGCCGCTGGTCACCCATATCGACTACCGCCCGGGAGCGAGGACCTACGCCCTGGCTTCCGCGACGCAGGGCGCGACGATCCGGTACACGCTGGACGGCAGTCTGCCGAGCCCTACCAGCCCGCGCTATGATCGGCCGGTCACGATCCAACGGTCTGGCGTCCTGAACGCCAAGGCGTTCAAGGACGGCTACTATCCCAGCTACGTCGACTCGCTGATGGTGGAGCTTCGCGAACCCGAGGGGGGGCGCCCGGTGGCGTGGTGGAAGATGGACGAAAGCTCCGGCACCGCGGTCCGGGACTCCGCCGGCATGAACGACGGATCGCTAGCCGGCGCAACCCGGACGGACGGTCGCCTTGGCCGGGGGCTGCAGTTCTCTGGCGCGGGTCAAGCCGCGAGTCTAAAGCATGACCGCCTCGCCGCGATTGCAGACACGTTCACCGTCACCTTCTGGGCCAGGCCGACCGCCCCTCGCGCTGCCACACCCGAGTCGGAGGCCGGCTCCGGATTGATGGGGGCAGGCTGGTGGAAGATGGATGAGGGGGCCGGCACGACGCTGGTAGATTCGGCCGGCGGCAGCTCTAGTGTGGTCAATGGGTGTACCTGGACGGACGGGAAGTTCGGGCACGCTCTGCACTTCAACGGCACCAGTGACTCCGTCAGCCTCAACGCCTCCAGTGTCGCCGCCGTGGACAACAGCTTCACCCTCTCGTTCTGGGCCAACCCGGAGGGGACGCGCGCGTCCACGCCCGAGGCGAACACGGGGATCTCGGGGATATCCAAGCAGCGCTATGCGTTGATGCCCACCCAGTACAGCGCCTCCAGCGGCGAGGCAGGCGCCGGCGTCTCAGTCGGCACGAACGGGGTCAGCGTCTTCGAACTGGCCGACAGCTACCTGCCGTCCCCGCTGGTGGCCGACCGCCCGATGGTGGGCTGGAACCATATCGTCGTGGTCTATCGGGATCACCAACCGAGCCTGTACGTGAACGGCGAACTCGTAAGGACGGGGCTGAAGAGCACGAAGACGGTGCACCCGGCCTTCAGTATGGGCGGCACTCTCTACGGCTGGTATCAGGGCAGCCTGGAGGACGTGAGGGTGTATCCCCGGGCGCTGACGGCGGACGAGATTCGCCGGTTGATGACCCCGGACCAAGCGGCCTCGATCCCCTGGAGTCTCGGCAAGCCGGGCGGCACAATGGCGCTTCCGTACGCGCTGGCGCCGGTCAGTCGAGGCGGAGGGAGCGACGCCGGACACGCCGGGATGGGCGTGGCCGTGGGCACAACCGGCGTGAGCATTTGCGAACGGTCGGACCAGTACCTGCCGTCGCTGCTGGTCGACACCCGACCGCTCTCCGGCTGGAACCACATCGCCGTGGTCTACCGTGACCATCAGCCGACTTTGTACCTGAACGGCGTCTTCGAGAAGGCGGGCTGTCGCAGCCCAAAGACCGTCCACCCGACGTTCGATCTGGGAGGAGCCACCGGTCTAGGTTCGTACGCCGGCAAGCTTGACGACATCCGCGTGTACGACCATGCCCTGACCGATGCCGAGATCCAGGAGCTGGCCACCACACGGTAAAGCGGCTCCAGAAGATCTGGCGTGGATGGGCGACACCGGTTTGGTGTGGGCAATCCCGGTTCTCCGGAGGGAGCATTAAGATGCTGCGTATCTGCGCCGCCCTGACGATCGCGCTGAGCCTTGCGTCGCCGCTAGTTGCGCAAGATCCCCTCGCCAACCTCCCCAACCTCATCGTGAACGGTGGCTTCGAGGACGGAACCAGGGGCTGGCGCGTCACTATCGGCCCCTATGGTCAGGGCGCGGACCCCTGGTCGGCTGCGAAGGGCGTCGCCGAGGTCGTCGCGCAGGACGTCTTCGCGGGCGCCTCTATCCTTCGGCTCGACTCCCGCCAGCAGACCGGCGAAATCGATGTGTCCTCGGACATCCTCAGCGTCCAGCCGAACCAGGTCTATCTCCTTAGCGCCCGGGTGAAGCAGTTGGCCGGCGAGGGCGGGTACAAAGTCACCATCGACTGGGTCGACGCGGCCCATAAGCATCTCCGCTACGACAACGACTGGCGCGGGAACGACCACCCGAAGAGCTACGGCAACCACGGCGGCGTCTTCGTCTCGCCGGAGAAGGCGGCCTACGCTGTCGTCATCCTCGGCGTGTCGAAGGGCGCGGCGGGCCTCTTCGATGAGATCCGCCTCTCGCCCCTGCCGATCGACGCCGGGCAGAAGGCCCCCGACGGCGAAGGCACGGCGACCGTCGTGCTGCCGGCGAGCGTCGAGGCCAGCGGCTATGGCACCTTCCGGCTCACCTACAAGGCCGGCGCGCATGGCCTGCCGGTCGGTTCGGCCGTCGAGTTCCGCCGCAGCAACGTCGACCCCCGCTGGTCGCCGGTGCAGACGGGCGACCCCAAGGGCCCGGGTTACACCACCGTGAAGGCGTCCAACGGCGCCCTGTGCTTTGTCCAGCCGGGCGCCGAGTTGCAGGTGCCCAGCGTTACGCGCGTGACGGTTGTGTACCCTGCGCTCGGACCCGGCGACACGATCAACATCGTCTACGGCGACACCTCTAGCGGCGGACCCGGCGCGCAGGTCCAGCCGGTGGCCGAACCCGGCGTCGGCTTCTTCGTCGCGATGGACGGCGACCGCGACGGCAAAGCCCTCGACCTGCCCGATCCTGCGGGCGTGTTCAACATCGTGCCCGGCCCGCTGGCGCAGCTCGGTCTGATCACCCCCGTCGTCGCCGAGGTAGGCAAGCCTTTCTCGGTCACTCTGGAGGCCCGCGACCGGTGCGGCAATGTGCTGCCCGACTATGTCGGCGCGGCGAAGATTGGCGCTGCCACCGAGAGCATCGTGGCCGCCGACCACGGGCGACATCGCTGCCGGGTGACGCTCGACAAGCCCGGACAGGTCGTCCTGACGGCCTCCACGGGCGCCGCTCGCGCCGAGCAGACAATCATCGCGATCCCGCCTCGGCCCGACCTCGGCCCGCCGGTCGAGCGGGCTGTCCGCGCGCGCAAGGTAGGCGACGTGTATGTGCTGGAGAACCGCTACGTTCGGCTGATCCTGCCGAAGTCGGCAGCCGGCTATGGCGTCGGCCTGCTCGAGGCCAACATCGACGGCACGTGGAAGCGCGCAGGGACGATCCGCTCGATGGGCGAGCTGTGGACCGGGCCCGCCGGACAGCCAAGCACGAGAACGCCCATCTATTTTCCCTCGGCCACGACCCACGTGGCAGACGGGACCGCCAGTGTGGCGATGTGGGGCAAGTTCGGCGCGGGCGGAGGATGGTCCGGCAACGCGGAATGCAGCCTGACCGCTGAGGCCCGGCATGTGGACATCCGCACCTTGGTTGGGCCCATCGCCGACGCCCCTCTGCGCGCGTTCTACGGGCCGGTGTACTACGCCGGCGATGGGGCTTTCGGCGCGCGGAAGGACACCGCGCTCTTCCCCGGTCTGGAGTATCTGACGGGCGATGAGGTGTCCTCCGGCGACTACGGCGTCGTGCCGCCGTATAGCAACCGCCTTGTGCCGAACCCGCTGAAGATAACGATGCCGCTGATGGCCGTGGCAGCCGACGGCCTGTGCACGATGGCCTTCTGGAACCCGAACCAGCTCTGGACAAACCCGCCGACGCCGGGCGGTCACCGTTCCGCATGCTTCGACTCGCCCGCGCGCCATGAGGATCGCGACGGCCACCTCTTCGCCCTGCTCGGCCCGTCGGTGCTGGAGGGACTGCCCGAGAACGCTCGCGAGATGCCCGAACCGGTGTCGATCGCGGCGGGAGAACCCCTGGTTCAGAAGGAGTCCATCGCTGCTCTCCCCGGAGCCGACGTGACCGCCGCCGTGCGCTACTGGTTCGACGTCAACGGCGTCCCCGACCCGCCGCCGATGCCGCGCACCTGGGCTGAGGAGTCCCGGCTCGTCGCGCGAGGTCTGTCGGAGACCGCCTGGGACCCGGCGAAGAAGGGCTGGCACAGCGCGCTCGATGACCCCTTTGGCCCCGGCTACAACTCCGGCAACGCGCTGCTGTTGCACCAATTCACTCGCGTCAACCCCGCCGACCCTCTGACGCCCGCGATCAACCGGGAGCTGGATGAAGCGTGGGCCGCGACAGGCTACCAGCGCGGGTTCGATGAGGCCTTCTTCTTTGGCGACTCCGCCTCCGCGGTCAACGGCCAGGTGGCAGGGGGCCTGCGCCTCGCTCTGGAGATGTCCGCGGAGGGCGCCTATGCCTTCCACCCGACCAAGGGCGGGCTGATGATCAACCAGGCCCAGTCGCGCTCACTCGGCAAGGACGGCGGCGTGAACGTCGGCACCTGCGTCATGAGCCTGGAACCGCTCATGCGCGCGGCTCTGTTCACCGGCGAGCCGGTGCTCGTCCAGGCCGGCGAGAGGGGCCTGGCCTGCCTCGACCGGTTCAGCCGGCCCCAGGGCGCCGAGAACTGGGAGGTCCCGCTCGCGTGCCCCAACCTCCGCGCCGCCGCCCTCGCGACGCGATGCTACCTCTACGGCTACGAACTGACCGGCAAGCCTGCCTACCTGGCCCGCGCCCGCTACTGGGCGAACACCGGGCTCCCGTTCCTCTATGCCTGGAACGCGGCCGACCGGCCTATCATGCGCTACGCCACCATCTCGGTCATGGGCACCAGCATCTATACCGGCACCTGGTTCGGGAACGCGGTGCAGTGGGTAGGGCTCGTCTATGCCGACGCGATCCGCGAACTCGCGCCCTATGACCCCGGCTTCCCCTGGGCCAAGGTCGCCGACGGAGTCCTCATCTCGGCGGTGCAGCAGCAGAAGACGGATGCGTCGCCCTGCAAGCACGTCGGCTTCTTCCCCGACAGCTACACCCCCGTGAAGGGCGACGAGACCTACCACTGGTGCCTCGCGCCCACCTCGATCGGACTCCTCGCCGAGGCTCTCCACGGCACGAACCCGGCTGCCTCGGCTACCGTCCTCCGGGCCGCCGACGGCCGCACCGTGCATGTCATCGCGCCCGGCCGGACCACCGACGCCTCGCTCGAGGGCGGCACGCTCCGCTTCACTTCGCACTACCTTCCCGGCGAGGCGCACGAGATCGCGATCGCTCGGGTCGCCCGGGCGGAGCAGGTGACGGTGGATGGCGCCGTTCTACCTCGGGCCGAGATCAAGCCCGACGGCGACCCCGCCTGGCAGCCGACCGCGTGGGGATCGCTGCGGCTCCGCCTCCGGCCGACGGGCGAGGCCGCGCGGATCGAGGTGCGCGGGTGCGAGCTTGTCCCGGCTCAGGCGGCAGCCGACCTGAGCGCGATCCCGAACGGCGACTTCGAGCAGGCCCTCCTGCACTGGGATGCTCGTCCATCGGAGCGGGTGCATATCGTCGCCGACGCGCATGGGGGGAAGCAGGCGATCGAGCTGGACAATATGGGCGCTGCGGGCGAGGTGCAGTGCCTCAGTTGGCCGATGCGCGTGACGCCTGGGCAGGCCTACGACCTGACCTCGTGGGTGAAGGAGACGGCGGGCGCGGGCGACTACAAGGTCACGGTCGACTGGTGCGGCCCGGCAGGCCATATCAAGTACGACAACGACTGGGCCGGCACCAACCACCCGGCCGCGTACACCTCGCACGGCGGGCGCTTCGTCGCCCCGGCTGGGGCCGACTCGGCGGCCATCATCCTCGGCGTTCGCGGCGACTCACGTTGCCTGTTCGACGACGTAAGCCTTAAGCCCGCTCGCTGAAGCTCTCTAAGGTTCGCCGGCGGCCGTTCACGCCACGAGCCGCATGACAGAGCCGCACACCCACGTGCATCCACTCAACGTCCCACGGGCCCTGGGAGAAGTCGAGCTTGGTCTATACTGAGCGCGGGCGCAAGGTCAGTGCGCGCGGCGTGTCGAGCGGGGCGCCACCGAGAGACGACGATGAGAGAACTCACGATGATTGCGCTGACTGCGGTTGCGCTTTGCCTCCTGTCTACCACAAGCCCCTCGCAGGCTGCGACGAACAGGATCGCCATCTTCGACGAGCCCTACTTCCCCTACTACATGAGCGACAGCCGGCTCACGCCGGTGAGGGTTCAGGGCTGGCTGCGCGACTGTGGCCTGGAGGCCGACCTACTCAGCGCCGTAGCGTTGGCTGACCCGGCGCGGTTCAACACCGCCCGCTACGCTCTGTTGGTCCACGTCTACGGCAACACCTACCCCCAGGGGGCTTTGCCGAATATCCGGGCCTTCCACCAGGCGGGCGGCTGCATGCTGCTGGTCGGTGGCACACCCTTCTGCCACCCCTGTGTGCCGGGCGGCGCCAGGGGCTGGCTGTTCGGACCGGCGGATCGCACGCAGCCGGTACGAGACGAGCAGGTCGCGCACAGCGGGAAGGCCTCGGTGCGCCTGGGCCCGAGCAAGGGCGATTGGTTCGGCCCGGGGACGACCGAGATGCCGGCCAAGGGCGGCGAGGTCTACAGCGTCGGGGCGTGGATGCGGACGTCCGCCGACCTGCAGCCCGATGAGCGCACGCGCCTGTACGTGCGTTGCTACGACAACAGCGGGACCTTCTGTGGGCAGGGCGGCCCGCAAGTCCCCAGACCAGGGAGCGACTGGACCTGGGTCGCGGGCACCTTCACGACTGCCCCGCAGGCCGCCACCATCGACGTTAGCATGCAGATGTGGTGCCAGAAGGGCACCGTGTGGCTCGATGATGTGGTGCTGACGCGAGGCCCCAGGTGCGATCCCTCGGCGAACCTGGTCGAGCACCCGGGGTTCGAGGAATTGCCCAATAGGGCTATGCAGTTGACAC
>PMZA01000087.1 GCA_003170595.1 Armatimonadota bacterium | reverse complement strand
GCCTCGTCGTCTCCGGCGGGCACACCGACCTCATCTTCGTGAGCGCTCCAGGCGAATACGAGCTTCTCGGCTGCACCCGCGATGACGCCGCCGGCGAAGCCCTCGATAAGGTCGCCCGCTTGCTCGGCCTCGGCTTCCCTGGAGGTCCGGCCGTAGAACGCGCCGCTGCCGAGGGGAACGCTCGCGCTCTTCCGCTGCCCTTCCCCAACGTCCCCGGTCTCGACTTCAGCTTCGCGGGCCTGAAGTCCGCCCTCGCCCGCCACGTCGAAGGCCGCGGCACCCTCGATCCGTCGGAGGTCCCCGGCCTCGCCGCGTCCTTCCAGGAGACAGTCGTTCAGACCCTCTGGCGCCGGGCTGTCGACGCCGTTAAGGTTCGGAGGCCCGCAACACTCGTTGTGGCTGGAGGCGTCGCGGCGAACTCACGCCTCAAGCAGGTCTTCACGGAGGGTGCCGCCTCGCTCGGCCTTCCTGTCATCGTCCCGCCGCCCGTCTTCTGCACGGACAACGCGGCCATGGTCGCCCTCTGCGGGTCGGCGGTCTACCAGCGCCGCGGCCCAGACCCCGCTGACTTCGACGTCTTTTCCGCCCTGCCCTCACCGGGCGAGCGCACCGATACCAAGGGGGCCTGACGTGCCCGATCTTCAACCCGACCCGGAGCGCACGTACCTCGACTTCTTCCACGCGCAGGCCGCGCCCATCTATCGCTTCTACGAGGCCGAGCGCGCGGCCATCACCACGCCTGAGCAGTGGTGGGAGCGTCGCAATCAACTCAAGGCGATCTTCCTCGACGGCCTCGGCGGCCTGCCCCTCGAGCGCACGCCCCTCAACGCGCGCATCCTCGGCACGCTCGGTTTCCCCGACTACTCCATCGAGCGGCTCGTCTTCGAGAGCTTGCCAGGTCTCCTTGTCACCGCGAACGTCTACGTCCCGAGCGGCCTCATCGCGCCGGCGCCCGCGGTTTTCGTCGTCTGCGGTCACACCGACGTGGGCAAGCTCTACTCCGAATACCAGAAGGTGTGCATCGGCCTCGCGACCAAGGGCTACATCGCCCTGACCTTCGACCCGATCGGCCAGGGCGAGCGCACGCTCTACGTCGAGGACGGTCGCATGCGCCTTCCGTATTGCACGGAGCAGCACACCCACCTCGGCGTCCAGCTTGCGACTGCGGCCACCAACCTCGCCCGCTACATGGTCTGGGATTCGATGCGCGCCCTCGACTATCTCCAGTCGCGCCCGGACGTCGACCCCGCGCGCCTGGGCATGACCGGCTGCTCCGGCGGCGGCACCAACACGACCTATGTCGGCGCCCTCGATGAGCGCCTCGCCGCCACCGTACCCGTCTGCTACGTCACCTCGCGCGAGGCCTGGCAGGGGACGGAGATGATCGCCGACTACGAGCAGAACATCCACGGCCAGCTCGCCCGCGGCCTCGACTTCCACGAGTACATCGCGATGGTCGCCCCGCGCGCGGTGCTCATCGGCGCGGCCACGGAGGACTTCTTTCCGCTCGCTGGCGCGCAGGAAACTCACGTCGCCGCCCGCCGCATCTACGAGGTCCTCGGCATCCCCGAGCGCTGCGAAATCGCGGTCGCTGAGGGTCAGCACATGTACCAGCCGGAACTCCGCCGCGCCGCCTATCGATGGTTCAATCGTTGGCTCGACGTGGACGCCGGCGACGACGATCCCGAGTTCGTCTTCGCCGACGAGGCCGACCTCCGCTGCTTCCCTGACGGCGTCCCGGCCGACAACACTCACCTCGCCATCCTGCGTGACGTCCGCCCGCGCGCCGACGACCTCGCCCGGTTTCCGATGAGTGTGGACGATCTTCGCGCCGAGCTTACGGCTCAGGCGATGTTCCTGCCGGAGATTATCAGCGGCGGCGAAGGGTCGGCCCACAACGACGTCTGGGACGTCGCCGAGGTACAGGCCGCCAGTGCGCCGCCGATCATCGTCGCTCGTCGCACGATCCTGCGCCCCGCCCACGTCGCGGTCATCCCCGACCTCGACGCCCTCGCGCATCCCGACGCCGCCACCGACGCCGCGATCGTCCTCCCGCTTTGCTGCATGCCCGACCTGCCCGACCGCGCCGCGCTGTTGATGGGGGAGGGGCAGACCTTCCCGTGGATCCACGAGCGCGAGGCCTACCTCGCCTTCTACGCCGAGTTCCTCGGCCGCGATGCGGTCTATCTGCGCACGGGCCAGATCCTCTCCGGCCTCCACGCCCTCGGCGCCCGCGGGGTCAGCCTCACCGCGATGGGCACGCTCGCCACGCCCGCCCTTTACGCGGCGGCGATCTCCGACCGCGTGGCATCGCTGCGACTGGTGCGTCCGCTGTGGTCGTACGCGCTCCTGCTGGGGATGGATCTGCACGTCCTCGGCCCACCGGAAGTGCCTTGGGGTGTGCTGGGCAGTCACGACCTGCCCGAGGTGATGGCTTCGCTTGCCCCGCGCCCGCTGACAATCGAGCATCCTCTCGCGCCGGACGGGACCCCTCTGACACGCGACCAACTTGTCGGCCTCGAGGCGCTGGTCGCGGCTTACACCGCGTCGCCGTCCGACCTCACGCTCATCTTGTGATCTGGGGAAGACGGGCCGGATTCGACCGAGCACGCAGAGCGTGCTCAATCGTATGCGGCCCCTCCTAGGAGCCCGGCCCTGATCCTCCGCTCAAACGACCGTCCCGTTGCTCGCCAGCGCCTTCCGTATCCGCTCGACATACTCCCGGTACGTCCACCCGTCTGGTGGGCCGAACTCGGGGCATATCGGCCGATCCCAGCCGATCGCATCGAGCCCCGCGTAGAAGTCCGCCCAGTCGATGTCCGCCGCACCCGGTGGTTTGTGCTGATCGCCCGACCGGTCGTTGTCGTGCCAGTGGATAGTGAACAAGCGTTCACCGATGTGCTCGATGACCTTGCTCAGCCGCAGCTTCATGAGGTTGGCGTGCCCGGTGTCGAGGCACACGCCCACGCGCGGGCTCGCCGCCGCCCTTACCATCGCCATCAGCTCATCGATCTCCGCGCCCATGTACCCAGGCGGCAGATTCTCCACAGCCAGGTTGACGTCCACTTCCGCGCACGTCCCCAGCAGCTTGTCGATGGCCGCGACGATGCGATCCGCCCGCGCCGCATGTTCCTCAGGCTTCGCCGGCCCGCTCGGGTGGAGGATCATGTACTTCGCCCCCACCGCTGCCGCCGCCCGAAGCTGGCGCCGGTTCAGCTCAATGGCCCACTCCCAACTCGTCTTGTCGAGCTGGGCGATATCATACTGGCCCTCGAAGATCGGGTGGTAGGAGTAGGCCTGAACCCCGGCCGCCCCGAGCGCCTTCTTCACCTTCGCGAGCGCGGCGAGGTCGGTGTAGTCGAATCCAGCCGCCCACGCGCCGACCTCGATAAGCCGTCCGCCGCACGCCGCGATCCCTTCGGCCACGACGCCGATGAAATCGATCGGCGGCAGCGGCGCAAGATACACCGGTTCGTGTGTCATGTTATCCTCCGATCACTTAGGCCCGCCCGCGGCTGCCTCGTCGATGAATTGCTTGCGCACTTTCTCGAGGTCGTCCCACGATCGCGTGAACTTCTGGAAGTCGGGCACCGCCGGCGTCGTCAGGTCCACGATATGCTTCTGCGCCTTCTCGTGACTGACGCCCTTCTTCTCCATCGCGGCGCGGACCATGAACATCAGCTCGCAGTCCTCCAGCCCCTCGCGCTCATTTTCATACCGCAGCGAGCTGTTCGCCACGAAGCGCTTGCTCGGCCACGTGATGTACTGGTCGCCCGGCGAGTTGAGGCTCGTCAGCGGGATGTTCCACCAGTTCAGCGCCCAGTGCAGGTAGCCCGACGAGTCGTAGATCGCGTTCATCCAGTGGAGGATCCGCGGCTTGATCGCGAAGCTGTCGATCATGCGATTCGGGTAGTGACCCTGCGGCTCCCATGCGAGGTAGAACCATATCTCGTAGCCATCGCGCTGGGCCTGCCTATATTGCGGCAGCCACTGCTCGAAGTAGTTGATCTGCGGCACCCAGATGTCGAGCGCATCGCGCAGGTTGGGCAGATGCATCGCATCGATCCGCCGCAGTTTCGGCGCCGCCTTATGGACCCGCGCTGACAGCTCGCGGTAGCTCGCCTCATTCTCCTTGATCGGCTCATCGGCGATGTGCACGGCGAAGCGGTCCAGGAGGCCCAGCTCCTCGACATGCTTCTGGATCGCGCCGATCATGTCCGGCACCTCGATCGACTCATCCTCGCCAGTCGCGAGGTTGCGGACCTCCTGGCGGTTCGCCGACATCGTCGGGCATCCCCAGTCGCCGGTCGTCCGTCCACCCATGTGCGAGATCGCGAAGATGCTATCCACACCCGCGTCGCGGAAGGTCTTTACGTAGCGGTCGAACTCGCGAAAGTCATGCGCCAGCTTCCCATCCGCGAGGCGGTACGTATGCACCATCCCCCACGACACGACCACCCCGTTCTCTCCGTAGGCCTTCATCATCCTCGCGATCCGAGTGAGCGCCCGCCATCCATCCTCCGACGCGGGATCGACGCCCAGCTTCTCGCACACCTCGTTGAGGCCGTACCAGTAGATGAACTTCAGACGCGGCGTCGCGGGAAGCTCCACCGGCTCGACCCGCACCGTGTACTGAAATCGCACGTTCCCGTCGTCAGTGACGACCGTGCCCTGCCCGTGGTAGAGCCCAGGCTTCGCATCGCGCGGAGCCATCACCCGCACATAGATCGGCTGCACGATCTCCGCCGCGAGGTCGCGCGCATGGTCATCGCTAAGCTCATCAGGATAGTCGCCCGGCGCCGCCCACACCTGCTCATCCGCCGGCGTGTCGATGGAGTTCTTGTCGAGGTGCACGTAGTTGACGAAGTGGTACGCCTGCCAGCGCGTGGGGATGCGCGTCTTGCCGTCATCGCTCACCAGCGGCTCGAACCGTACCCGCGCTTTGTGCATCACGGCGGTCGGCCGGAGCATCACCTGAAAGCCCCGCGCCTGACCGCGCATGAGATCGAGGTCGATGTTCCTGCCCGCGCCACTCGGTGGGGAAGAGTTCTTGCGCACCTGCTCCGTCGGCGGAGTGAGCCATGCCGCGCACAGCGCATCGCCGCCCGGCGGCGCCGTACTCACCGTCGCCCACGCCACCTCGCCGCGGTTGCCTGCCTGGTCCTCGCACCACACGCCGACCCTAGTCACGGCGCCCGCATCGACCTCAGCCGTCAGCCAGGGCTCCGTGCAGAAGTACGGCCGCGCCTCAGCGTAAAGCTTGCTCACGTCGACGGCCTTGAGTTCCCGTACCGCCTGCCCATCTCCCGGCGCCACGATGTGCACGGTCTTCAAATCGAAGTCGAGGGTATGAGGCGACCATCCTACCGCGACCGCAGCGCCCTGCGTCTTCTCGGCCTCGACGAAGCCCGCGCGCGGAGGCTGCTTGTCAGCCGGCGTCGCCTCGATCGCCGCCCCGATCGGCGACGACTTCCCATCGCCGTTCACCGCCACTGCTGCGACGTAGTACTTCTTCCCGTTCTCGAGCGCGCGCACGAAGCCCTTGCCGTCATCGCCATCGAAGATGGCCCGCGGCAGGATGCCCTTGCCATCGGCCAGGGGCCTATCCTCGCAGTAGACCAGCAGCCGCACGGTGCCTTCGCTGAGCTTGGCCGGGTCCCACGACACCTGCAGGCAGCCATCTTCGCCCGCGGGCGTCGCAGCCGCAATCACCGGCGCAACCGGCGCAGGCAGGTTCGACTGGATGCGCTCGAACTCGACGTCATCGAACCACGCGGTGCCCTTGTTGGGCGTGTTGACGAGGAGGTCGTAGTGAACGCGCCAGGTCCCCTTTGGCGGTTCGACGATGGCCTCGAAGTGCTGCCAGTCCTGCGTGCCGGTGACGCTCCCGACGTTATCCCCGCGCATCCACTTATTACCCTTGCCCAGCCACTCGACGAGGATCTGGGCCGACGCGCCTTCGAGGCCTTCGCACTTGATCCACCCGGAGACGCGGTACTTGCCCACGTAGGCGGCCAGTTCCTGGAGGGCGATGCCGCGCTTGCCGCCGCCGACGATCTTGAGGGCAGTGCTACCGTTGCGGCCTTCGCCTTGCGCGAGGGTGATGTCACTGGTCCCTGCGCCGGCGGGTTGCTCATACCAGGTGTTGGCGACGTTCCACGGGGCGATGCCGTGCTCGAAGTCTCCGTTACCGAGGAGTCCGGCCCCAAGCACGCCCACCATGACAGCCGCGATCAGCCCGTGGATCATCGTGCGTCACCTCAGTGTCTGGCGCATGGCTTGGCTTGTGGAGGGGCCGAATAGGGAAGGGTCCCCTATCCGGCCCATGTCCTTCCGACTTCGATTGCCTAGGCGGACGCGACCCGCTTCTTCACCATCGCCACCAGTCCGCCCGCGTCGAGCAAGTCCTTCGCGATGCCGGTCAGCGGAGGGAAGGTCCACTCCTTCCCACTGGTGAGGTCACGCACGACCCCGCCTTCCAGGTCGACCTCAACCTCGTCGCCTTCCTTGATCCCTTCCGCGGCCTCCGCGCTCTCGACGATCGGCAGTCCGATGTTCAGAGCGTTGCGATAGAAGATCCGCGCGAAGCTCGCCGCGATGATGCAGGACACGCCAGCGGTCTTCAGCGCGATCGGCGCATGCTCGCGCGAGCTNNCCGAAGTTCCGTCCGGCCACGATCAGGTCGCCCTGCCGCACCTTGTTGACGAACTCCTTGTCGATGTCTTCCATCGCGTGCTTGGCAAGCTCGGCCGGATCGCTGGTGGTCATGTACCGCGCCGGGATGATGACATCGGTATCGACGTGGTCGCCGTATTTGTGCACTCGTCCGCGTATCTCGCTCATCTTCGATTTCTCCTTACAGGTCGTCAGGCCCGGCGATCTTCCCGGCCACGGCGCTTGCCGCCGCGACATACGGGCTCGCCAGGTAGACCTCGCTNNAAGTTCCGGTTCGTCGTGGCCACGGCCCTCTCGCCCGCGGCGAGGATGCCCAGGTGACCGCCCAGGCATGGCCCGCACGACGACGGCCCGACCGCGCATCCGGCCTCGATGAAGGTCTCGATGAGGCCTTCCTTGATTGCCTCGAGATAGATCGCGTAGCTCCCCGGGAGGACGATGCAGCGCACATACTTCGCCACCTTCCGCCCCTTGAGCACTTGCGCCGCCCGCCGCAAGTCCTCGAGCCACCCGTTGGTGCATGCGCCGATGATCACCTGATCGATCGGGATGTCGCCCACCTGGCTGATCGGCCGCGTGTTCTCCGGCAGATGCGGGAAGGACACGACCGGCTCCAGCACCGAGCAGTCGATGTCGTAGACCTCGGCATACTCGGCATCCGCATCACCCAGCAGCGCCTCATAGGGTCGCCACGCCCGCTGATCTACCCACGCCAACGTCGTCGCATCGGGCTGCACGATGCCGCTCTTCCCGCCGGCTTCGATCGCCATGTTGCACATGGTGAACCGGTCGGGCATGCCGAAGCCTTCGATGACCGGGCCGGCGAACTCCATCGCCTTGTACCGCGCGCCGTCGACGCCGATCAGGCCGATCGTGTGGAGGATCAGATCCTTCCCGGTGATCCACTGAGGCAGCGGCCCGGTGTACACGAACTTCAGCGTCTCGGGCACGCGGAACCAGCACTCGCCGGTGGCCATGGCCGCCGCCGCGTCGGTCGATCCCACGCCAGTGGCGAAGGCCCCGAGGCCGCCGTAGGTGCAGGTATGCGAGTCCGCGCCGATGATCACCTCGCCCGGCAGGACGATGCCCTTCTCCGGGAGGATGATGTGCTCGATGCCGGCGTCGCAGACCTCATAGTAGTGGACGATGCCCTGCTCCTTCGCGAAGTCGCGCACGAGCTTGACCTGCGTCGCGGCGGCGATGTCCTTGGTGGGCGTGTAATGGTCGGCCACGAGGGCGACGCGCTCGGCGTCGAAGACCGTCGCGGCCCCCATCTCGCGCAGCATCTTGATGGCTATCGGCGCCGTAATGTCGTTGGCGAGAACCAGGTCGAGCTTACAGTTGACGAAATCCCCGGGTCTCACCGCATCTTTGCCTGCGGCCCGTGCCAGCAGCTTCTCCGTTATGGTCATGGACGCACCTCTATCCCGCGGCCGAGCGTTAGCGGCTGTGGGTCCACGGGTTATATCTTTACCCGCCCTCTGCGTCAACCTTTGCAGGTGGGGGCCTAAGCCTTGGTGGCCGTCTTCCTCCTCGCGAGGACAACACCCGAGCCTTCGAGGAGGATGGCCCATCGCGATGTGGAAGCAATCAAGGTGCCCGCCATCCCGAGACCCGACTCGAGGAGGAAGATCATCATGCACGTACGCCTTTGCGCCGCCCTGGCAATCCTTGCTGCTACCTTTCTTGCTGCCGCCTGGGGTGCGACAGCTATCGCCGCCTCGCCCTCCTATTTCCCGCCCCAGCACGTGAGCGTCCTGCCCATCTTCTTTGTCCCCACCGACCAGAAGGATCCGACCTCCGACGAGCAGTCTCGCCTCCTTCAGCATCTCACCATCGCCCAGTCTCGCTACCACGACATGCTCGGCGGTCAGGATACCTTCGACATCGCCCAGCAGAAGTGCCTGATCTACCACGGCAAGTCCGCCCTGGCTGTCTACAAGGCCAAGGGGAAGGGTGAGGGGGCGTCGGAGTATACGCAGGAGCTGCTCGATTGCCTGAAGTTCAACCGGCTCAACTGCCCCTACGTCCTGCTGATGGTCGTGATGAGCCCGGATTGGAAGTACCCGAACGACGGGGGCCGGCCCCTCAATGGCGGGGTCAACACCGGCGGCGGGGTCATCATCATGAGTTCGAGCACCCTCGACGCCAATGCCAACTTCCAGTCCACCCTCCAGCACGAGCTGGGACACTCCTTCGGTCTGGTTCACGTCGACATGTACGGGTACGACATGGACACGAACGAGTCGATCATGTCCTACAACAAGGCTCACCACAGCAACGGCTTCCAGGCCAGCGCCGACCCGGGCATCCTCATACCCGAGGACCTGCGCCTCCTCGCGCTCAACCATCGCGTCTTCCCCAAGTTCACCTATCGCGTTCCCCAGGACGTGCCCTCCGGCTACCAAATCTGCCCGAACATCGCCAAGCTCGGGCCGATGGACATGCCTGACGGGTTCCCCTACCGGTTCGACATCTCCACGCCGTCCGGCAACGCCGCGGGCAGCACGGTGAAGAACCTGGCCACCGGGGTCATCAAGCCGGACAAAGGCCCCGGCATCACCTTCGACAAGCGAACCATGTGGCAGTCCGACCCATCGACGGATGGCTGGGTCTTCGTCAACCTCAAGTTCCCCGACACCGTGACCCTCACCAGCCTCACCGTGCATTCGGAGCACAGCGGCAAGCACCATCGCGCCGTGTGCCTGATCCTCGAGGTCATGGATGGCGGGAAGTTCAGGGAGGTCTGCGCGATTCCCCTACCGAATTCTGACGCGCTGGTCCAGGTCCCGAAGACGTCGGGGCAGGTCTGGCGCCTGCGCTTCCAGGCCGGGCCCAGCCATGTCGTCGCCCTTCGAGGGCTCCAGTTCTTCAGCGATGACACCGAGATCTTCCCGCCCCTGCTCCCGCCGGAGGTCTTCGGGGTACCCGCCTTCACGCCGGCGCCGAATACCCTCACACCGAACTAGCGCCGCCGACTCCTGTCCTTCCTCCTTTCGTTGTCATCCTGAGGGAGCCGCCGCCTTTGCTGCGACTTAGCGACGTTGAACGTCGCAGGGGTCTAGTGTTCGCCCACCTCGACCATCGCTTTGCCGCCGCGCCCCACAACTAGCCCGAACTTACTTCCGCCCCGGACGTTTGCATGTGCATCAGATCGTCTTTCCCGGGCGGTGTTACCCATGTTCCCAAGTCGTCGAGGCTTCACGCTCATCGAACTGCTTGTTGTCATCGCGATCATCGCGATCCTGGCGTCGATTCTCTTCCCGGTCTTCTCGCGGGCCAGAGCCAAGGCTCGCCAGACGGCGTGCCTCTCCAACATGAAGCAGTTGGCCCTCGCCCTGAACATGTACGCCCAGGACTATGATGGCGTCCTCCCGGCGTGGTGCTTCGGGGCCACCGGCAACAGTGACAACTGCGCATCCCAGGGCGCCTACACCTGGGACGCCGTCGTCCAGCCCTATACCAAGAACATCCAGATCCTCACCTGCCCCGACAGCCCCTTCGGCAGGACCGTCTCGGGCGGCGCCGACAACGGCGTGGCCGTTCGCTCCTACGCGATGCCCCGCTATGTCGGCGATCCCTACGGCACCTCCAACGCCGGCATGGCCTACGCCGACTGCTCCATCGACCTGCCGCCGCACCCGTCCGACACCGTCCTCCTAATGGAGAAAGGCCAGCGCGGCATCGGCTACGTCGGCGACGCCACGGCCGAGTCCTTCCAGCAGTCCCATAGCTGTACGGGCCAGGGCCTCAAGACCGACCCGTACCACAATGGCGGCAAGAACTTCGCCTTCCTCGACGGCCATGCCAAGTGGTACAACGAGACGGCCGGGCCCTTCAGCGTGCTGACAGCCGGCATCGGCGAGCCACCCGCCGTCAGCCACCAGCAGTACGAGAAGCACGTGGCCGGCCACTGCGAGTGGGCCTCCGACTGGCCGTAGCGGCGGCCTTTCGGCTGGGACGTCTTCCGGCCTAGCCGTTTTCCGGCTAAGATGAACCACCATGTGCCGACGGGGGTTGGGCCTCACCCTCCTTGCCCTCGTGTGCGCATGCCCCGCGGCCCTTCTGCTCATCGTGTCACCCGCGCGGTGTGGCGTCCTCGACAGCCTTGAGGATGGCGTCGGCCACGCCCTCGCCCGCCAGGTCGAGGTGGAGGAGGGGGTATGGCACGGGCCGTCCACCAACGCCCTCCTCGGGGCCATCGCCTCCGACCTCTTCGCCCTCCGCAGCCGTGACTTTCCCTACGAGGTCCGACTCCTCGACAATCTGCAGATCAACGCCTACTCGCTGCCGGGCGGGCACATCTACATGCTGCGCGGCCTCCTCGCCCACGCGGCCAACATCGACGAGGTGGCCGGCGTCCTCGCCCACGAGATGGGCCATCAGGAGGACGCCGACTTCCGCCGTTTCGTCACGCGCGAGATCCTCTGGCTAAGCCTCGCCGGCGTTGTTCGCCATGAGCGCGGCGGCGGCGCCGCCGACGTCACCAATGCGGTGGGTGCCCTGAACATGCTCCGCCATTCCCGCCGCCAGGAGGCCGAGGCCGACACCCGCGCCGTCGCCTTCTGCCTCGAGACCGGCTACGACCCCAACGGCATCGCCTCCTTTCTCGCGACCATCAAGGAGAAGCACACCGACTTCCTTGAGACCATCCTGGCCACCCACCCCGACGCCGGCCGCCGCCTGGCCCTCGTCACCGAACGCACCACTGCCGCCCTCGCCGATCATCCCGCCGAGGCGTATCACGTCTGCCGGTCCCTCGCCGCCCGGGGCCGACCGGTCACCGCCTATCGCCTGGCCCACAAGCTCGCGGCTCAGCCCGCCCATCGGTGGTGGGCCGAGGCCGAGGCCGCCGCTCTCAAGCCCGCGTATGACTCAGCCCGCGGCGTCACGGTCGACTTCCCCCAGCCGTCCTCGCCCGACAAAGCCCTCCGCGCACCCCTCGACGCGATCCGCAACGACGGCCGCATCCGCTGGGCCCTCGAACTAGCGCAGATCGCCACCCCCGATCCATCCGACGTCCGCTACCTCAGCACTGTCGGCCTCGCCCTGCTCGCCGTTCAGCGTCTCGACCGCGCTCTGCAGTCCGGCTACGAGGCCTCGTACCGCGTTGCCTGCGAATCCGTGCCCATCGCCGCCGATCAGCGCGCCAACTTCCTCTCCTCAGTCAGCCGCCTCCGCCGCGGGGGGATCATGATCGCGGCGGTCCTGGGCGAGCTTACGGGCCTCGGCCCCGACCGCCCCCTCGGCAATCTTGACGGTGGGCGCATGGGCCTCCTCTGGGCGCAGGCCGAGTTCGCCATGAAGGACATCTCCGCCGGCCAGTCCGGCGTCGACGCCTTCCTCTCGCTGGTGACCTCGGACCTCGTTCACCGCAACCTCGATCAGCTCACGACCCTCTCCACCACCTGGCCCGACGTCACCGCCGCGACCCTCCGCGCCTTCGGCCTGTCGTCCCCAACTGACCGTCCGCCCGGCTACGATCTCCTTTCCCCCTGGCGCAAGCGCGTGGAGGAGGCGACCGCTCCCGCGGAGAATAAGCCGCCCGGAAAGGCTGTGAGCCACGCGGCCGAGTTGGAGGACATCTACGTCGTGAGCCGCCTGGCGCTCAATCAGCTTGCCGGTGAGACCCGCGCGGCCATGGCTGTCGCCGACGCGGCCAATCGCTGATGCGCTACGCCGTCATCTCCGATATCCATTCGAACTTGCCCGCTCTCGAAGCCGTGGTTCAGGCCCTCGATGGTCTGCACATCGACGGCTACTATTGCCTCGGCGACATCGTCGGCTACGGCTCCTGGCCCAACGAGTGCTGCGCGATCATCGCCGGCCTCAACCCCACGGTCCTCCGCGGCAATCACGACGAAGCCGCCGTGTCGCCGGGCAAGGAGCTGTGGTTCACCAACGCCGCCCGCGCCTGCATCCTCTGGACTCGCAGCGTCCTCAGCGAGGAAAGCCTCGCCCTGCTCCACTCCCTCCCGCCGATGCACGTCCTCGACGACGTGACCCTCTGCCACGGCTCGGTCCCGGACCCGGATTTCTACACGACCACCCCGCGCGAGTCGCTGCTCAGTTTCGCGGTGATGCGCACGCCTCTGTGTTTTCTGGGACACACTCACTACTCGGAGTTCTTTCGTTACGACTCCCTCGTCGACACGATGCCCGAGGAGATCATGCGTCCCGACGGCGGCACCATCCACCTCGAGGTGGGCCCCAAGTACCTGATCAACCCGGGCTCGGTCGGCCAGCCGCGCGACGGCAACTCCCAGGCCGCCTTCGCCGTCTACGACACGAATACGTCCACCGTGGAATTCCATCGCGTCTCCTATAACGTAAGGGCCGCTCAGGAGGGTATAATTGCAGCGGGACTGCCGGAGTCCATGGCCGCCCGCTTGAGTGAGGGGATCTAGCCGCGTGGTTGTTGCCACAGCCTAACTGATTTGGAGAGGTGGCTTACATGCCGGTCGAGGACAAGGAAGTCTCCCGTCGGATCATCCGGGAAATATACAAGATGCCCATCGACCCCTCGCTGGTGACGGTGACCTGCATCGGCGGAACGGTTTACATTGGCGGCCGCATCCGCCGGTCCCGCACACCTGCGACTCGCGGGATGAACATGACGAAGATCGTCGAGGACATCAAGGAGTACATCCTGAAGTTCCCCAAAGTGAACGACGTCATCATCGATGCGCAGATAGATGACATCGGCTAGAGGGGAGAGGGTCACCAGGGGCTTGGCTTGTGGAGGGGCCGAATATGAGGGCACACGCGCAGCGTGGGCATCGACTATCCGGCCCGGACTTTCGTTCCTGCCTTCGCTAGCCCGGCCTTGGCGGCTGTTTACCACTCACGCACTGCCTCGCCACCGCCCAGTGCAACTGGGCTTGCGCTCTGGCCGCATCGCGTCTCCTCGCCGATAGCCCCATCACCTGCCACATCATCCCCCGCGCTACCGCCCCGCAGGCCGTGATCGTTCGCACCGCCGCCTCGTACGCCCGCCCGTGGTATTTGAGGAAGTAGTACCACAGGCTCCAGTGCGACCACAGCGCCCGCAGCAGACTCATCTCGCCCCAGCTTGCGCCCTCGTGATGCAGTACCGTCGCCTCGGGCACGTACCACCGGTCGAGCGCGGCCAGCCCCAGCCGCTTCTGCCAGTCCAGTTCCTCGGCGTAGATGAAGAAGTGCTCGTCGAAGTTGCCCACGGCGTCCCACGTCTTCCGCCGGAAGGCCAGCGCCGCCCCCGACATCCAGCCGACCGCCCGCCCCCTCGAGTAATCCCATCGGCCCATCCGATAGCTGTCGAAAATCCGGCTCCCGGGCATGGCCTGCGATAACCCCGACGCCTCGCAGAACACGGTCCACAGCCCGGGGAAGGTGCGGCACGACTTCAGGATGGCGCCCGTGTCGTCGAGAAGCCTCGGCCCGCACGCCCCGACCCACGGCCTATCGCTGAGGAAGCGGCAGAGGTGGTCCAGCGTCCCCGCGCTGGTCTCGCAGTCGGGGTTGAGGAGGAGGACGAACTCGCCTCGCGCCTTCGCCACGCCCTGGTTCACGCCCGCCGCGAAGCCGAGGTTTTCGGTGTTGGCCTTCAGGACGACCCAGGGGAACTCGGTGTCCACCTTGTGCGGAGTGTCATCGACGGAGGCGTTATCCACCACGATGACCTCGTGCTGGACCTCGGACCCATGCCTCGCCACGGACTCGAGGCAGCGCCGGAGCTTGTCCCAGCAGTTGTAGCTGACGATGACGATGGATGCTTGCATCGTAGGAGCTGCGCTCCTCCGGGCTCTTCAGTGGAGGTCTCCCCCTCCACTACTCGCGCACGAGGGCTCCCTTCGCCTGAAGCTGCGCGATCACCGACGGGGCCTTCCCGCGGATGAGTGGCGCGCCGTTGAGCATGTCGCCGATCGACCCGGCCTTCAGCCCCAACCGCCGCAGCCCGAGGATGATCTCCCGCAGCGACTCCGCGCTATCGGGCCGCGCCTGATGGATGAGGATTACATCGCCCGCGTGCACGTTCTTCAGCGCCTTCGCCACGATCTCATGCACCGGCCGGTCCTGCCAGTCGCCCGTATTCCGCGTCCAGAACACCGGCAGCAGCCCGAGTTCGGCGCAGATCGCCATCGACGAGGCGTGCATGTCGCCGCCCGGCGGACGCATCAGTCGGCATCGCTTGCCAGTGATCGCCTCGATGAGCTTGGACGTCTCCTTCAGTTCCGCTCGCACCACATCCGGCCTCAGATCCGGCAGGCGGTGATGGGTGAAGGTATGGTTGCCCACCTCGTTGCCGCCCTCGACGATTTCCCGCAGAAGCTGGGGCTGCTGGAGAACCTTCTCGCCGACGAGGAAGAAGGTCGCCCGCGCGCCTTCGTCGGCCAGCACCTTCAGCATCAGCGTCGAGATGACCGGGTGGGGGCCGTCGTCAATCGTTATCGCCACCGTCCGCGACGCCGCACAGCCCGACCGCAGCGCGCTGCAGTCCGGCGTGCCGGTCTCGTTGCCGGCAGGATCGCGGCGGCCGGTGAGGTCGGGCATCCCCAGCGTCATCGCCTCAGCGGCCAGGTCCGCCCTGTCCGACGCATGATCGAGCAACATCGGGTCGTACCGCACCAGCCCGACCTTCCCCAGGGCCTCGGCCGGCGTCTTGATGGCGTCGCCGATCTCATCGTACTGCCGCTTCCACGCGCTGACCGAGAACACGGGCCAGTGCCACTTCACCTTATCGGGAGCGGTCATCGGCACCGCGGCCCACAGGTCCACATGGTCGAAGCGGTCGGGTCCGTCGAACACGGCCTTGAGGACCTTGACCGCATCGGCATTGAGTTCGTCCACGCTGAACCGCCCGGTCTCCCAGTCTCCGGCCTGGAGCTTGATTGCGGCCATCTTGCAGCCGAAGCCCCGGTAGACGGCGATCTTGACGACCTTCTCGGTCAGCCCTGCCTCGCCCAGCGTTTGCTGGAGGCTCTGCTCATCGACGGGGGACCAGCCTTTGAGGAGGTTGGGGTCATCGTTGTCGAGGGGCTCGAGCAGAGCGGGCGGGGCATAGTCGTAGAGGTGGGGACGCAGGTGGCTGGGCATGGCCGTCAGCGGACCGGCGGCAACGACGGCGAGGGCGCAGGCCCAGGCGAGGGTCAGGATTGTCTTAAGGTCACGCAGCAGCATCATCGTATTGCCTTATCCTCTTCGTATTTCGCCCGGTGACCTATTGTCACCCGCCCCGCCCTCCCGGCGCAAGTCCCAGAGGCCCGCTGGCCCACCTTGAACGCCGCCCCCTTCGGTGGTAAACTCACGGCGCTTATCTCATCGGCACGCACAAAGGGGGATGGCTTTGCCTTCCGGCGATGGTCCCGAACCTCTGGTAACCCTTCGCGAGTGGCTCGACAGGCACATCGCCAGCGTCCAGCACCCGCAAGAGCGCCGCATCGGCTACGGCAACGTCCGCCACGAGTATTCCGAGTGGGGCAGCGGCGCCGATCGGATCACTAATATTGCCATCATCTACGAAATCCCCGGCGGCTCCACGTGTCAGTTGAACATCGACTACAACCACGCCGCCGACCGCTTCAGCTTCCTCGACCCCGAGACTTGCACCCGTATTGACACCGAGGACCTCCATGTGGTCATGCGCCTCATCGAGAGCGAGGTCACGGCGATCCCGACCAAGCGCGAGGACTCGCTCTTCACCCATGTTGAGAGCTTGACGCGCGGCGGGATGCGGCGCAGCGACATCTTCGCCGAGCTAAACAAACTCCTGCAGGGCGAGTTCCTCGGCGGCCGCATCAACAACCGCGAACTGAAGTCCGCGGTCCAGCATGTCGTCCGCGCCGCCGACATGGCCGCGCAGTAACCCTGCCCTTCGAACTCTATAGCTCCATCGCACAGGCACTCCTCACCGGTCTGTCATCCTGAGGAAGCTGCGTAGTGCGTCGCTGACGAAGGAAATAGTAGTCGCTTACGTCCACCCCCGCCCGTCACATGCAAAGGCCCACCACGCACCCACAGCCGCACCCTGAAGGGTGCGACTACTCCTGCGACGCGATGCGTTTGCAGGCTTCGATGGGCTGACGGATCGTAGAAGGGCATCGTTCGGCGATCGCAAAGGCTCGTT
>PMZA01000105.1 GCA_003170595.1 Armatimonadota bacterium | reverse complement strand
CGCCGACGGCATCGACGTCATCCGTTTCCTCCTCAGCGCGAACCCCGGCGAGGCCCCCAAGCCCCTCAGCCAGGTCGCCTCGGGGGGCGAGCTTTCCCGCCTCATGCTCGTCTTCAAGACCGTCTGCGCCCGCGGCCACGAGGTCCCGACCCTCGTCTTCGATGAGGTGGATACGGGCATCGGCGGGTTGACCGGCCACGTTGTCGGGCGCAAACTGGCGGAGCTTGGCCGTCGTGCGCAGGTCCTGTCGGTGACCCACCTGCCCCAGATTGCCTGCCGCGCCGAGCACCATTTCTTCGTTGACAAGATCGTCCGCCGCGGCCGCTCCACCATCGAGATACGCGAGCTTTCCGGCGAGGACCGCGTCGAGGAGGTCGCCCGCATGTTGGGTGGCCGCCGCGAACATGGCACCGCCCTCCAGCACGCCGAGCAGATGNNGAGGCCGACGCCGAGCGCGCCGGCGGCGGTGGTAAGGTGAAGAGCAAATGAGTGAGCCGAAGTTCCTGATCGTCATCGATGCTGAGGACTGCAAGGGTTGCTCGCTGTGCATCGATTTCTGCCCCCGCAACGTCCTTGAACTCGTCCACGAGTTGAACCGCCTGGGGTACCATCCCGCCTGCGCCGTCCGCGTCGAGGATTGCACGGGCTGCCAGGCCTGCGCCCAGATGTGCCCCGAGGGCGGGGTCACGATCTACCGGCGCAAGGTCGCCGAGAAGGCCCTCTCCTAACGTTCTGTAGGGCGGGCATTTATGCCCGCCGCGTATTTAGCCGTCCGTACGTCGAGGTACTGCCGATGTCCGCTCAGACCGATCGTGTTTTGATGAAGGGCAACGACGCGTGCGCCGAGGGTGCCATCGCCGGCGGCTGCCGCTACTTCTTCGGCTATCCAATCACGCCGCAGAACCAGATTCCGGAGTACATGGCCCGCCACATGCCTGACGCCGGCGGCGTCTTCCTCCAGGCCGAAAGCGAGGTCGCCGCGATCAACATGATGCTCGGCGCCTCCTCTGCCGGCGCGATTCCGATGACCTCAAGCTCCTCCCCGGGCATCTCCCTCATGCAGGAAGGGCTCTCCTACATCCTCGGCTGCGAGCTTCCGGTGGTCGTGGTGAACATGGTCCGCGGCGGCCCGGGGCTGGGGAACATCGCCCCCTCCCAGGCCGATTACTGGCTCGCCACCCGCGGCTGCGGTCACGGCGATGGGCGCAGCCTCACCTTCGCGCCCTACTCGGTGCAGGAAATCCACGACTGGACGGCCGACGCCTTCACCATCGCCGCCCGCTATCGCCTGCCGGTGACGGTCCTCGGCGACGCGGTCCTCGCGCAGATGATGGAGCCCGTCCACCTTCGCCCGCGCGGGGAGGCCCTGACCCTCGACCGCGAGTGGGCCGTCGGTGGCGGCCTCGCCGGGCGTGAACGTCGCATCGTCAACTCCCTCTGGACCGTCCCAGAGGTCATGGAGCAGGTCAACTTGCGCATGAAGGCCCGCTTCGAGCAGGCCGACCGCGAGATGGTCCGCTTCCACGAAGTCGGCTCCGACGACCCCGAGATCCTCATCGTCGCCTACGGGATCATGGCCCGCGTGGCTGAGACCGCGATGCAGTGGGCGGAGGCCGACGGCATCCGCGTCCGCCTCTTCCGCCCCATCAGCCTCGTCCCCTTCCCCTACGATGCCCTTCGCGCCTGGGCCGGCCGGGTGAAGATGGTCTTCGACCTGGAGCTGAGCCTCGGCCAGATGATCGACGACGTCCGGCTATCGGTCGAGGGGCGATGCCCGGTCGAGTTCATGGGCCGCGCCGGCGGCCCCATCATCGCGCCCGAGACCGTCTACGACGAACTCCGGCGCCTGGCGGGACGGAGTTGCGCAGCAGCTCATGATGTCACGTGACGTGTGACGAGGTAGTCGCCCGCCTGCGCGCTCTCGCCACTCCGGCCAACCTGGCGGGCATGGCGCGCTTCGGCATCACCGTCGACAACGCCCTGGGCATCTCCGTCCCGGCGATGCGCAAGCTCGCCAAGGAGTGCGGCCACGATACCGCTCTCGCCGAGGAGCTGTGGGCCACTGGGATCCACGAGGCGCGGATGATGGCCGGCTTCATCGCCGACCCCGCCACCGTCACCGAGGCCCTCCTCGAGCGGTGGTTGCGGGACTTCGACTCCTGGGATATCTGCGATGAGGTCTGCTCCGACCTCGTGAGCTACACGCCCTTCGCCTTCGACAAGTGCGCCGAGTGGAGCCTCCGCAAGGAGGAGTATGTCAAGCGCGCGGGCTTCGCGCTTATGGCCGCCCTTGCCGTCCACGACAAGACCCATGGTGACAAGCCGTTCCTGCGATTCCTGGGATTCATCAAGCGTGAATCCGGGGACGACCGCAACTTTGTGAAAAAGGCCGTTAACTGGGCGCTCCGCAATATCGGCAAGCGCAATCTCATCCTAAACGCCGCCGCGATCAAGACCGCCGAGGATATTCGCTCCATCAACGCCCGTTCCGCACGCTGGATAGCGGCTGATGCCCTCCGCGAACTTAGGAGCGATGCTGTCCAGGCGCGCCTGCGCGCCCGTGCTGCATCGCAGCACCCCGAGCCCCAGTCGAGGGGCGCCGATGCCGCGGCCAAACCGTCTGACCCAAAACGAGGTGCTGGGCATGTCTGCTCTTGACGATGTGAACCTCGACGAATACGAGGTGCTTTACTCCCGGCCGGATTCGCTGACTGATACAGCCATGCGATACTGCCCGGCCTGCACTCACGGCGTGGCCCATCGCCTCGTCGCCGAGGTGCTGGATGAGATGGGCCTGCGCGAGAAGACGGTCGCCGTGGCCAGCGTCGGCTGCTCGGTCTACGCCTACGAGTACTACAACACCGACGCCGTCCAGGCCGCTCACGGCCGTGCTCCAGCGGTGGCAACGGGCATCAAGCGCGTCCGCCCCGAGGCTGTCGTCTTCACCTACCAGGGCGACGGCGACCTCGCCTCCATCGGTTTGGGCGAGATTCTCCACTGCGCGGGCCGTGCCGAGAACATAACGACCATCTTCATTAACAACGCCGTCTTCGGCATGACGCAGGGCCAGATGGCGCCCACGACCCTCCCGGGGATGGTCACGACCACGACGCCCCACGGCCGCTCGATCGAGTTCGGCGGCCACCCGATGCGCGTCTGCGAGATCATGAGCCAGATCCGCGGTGTGGCGTATCTCGCCCGCCAGACGATGACCTCGCCCCAGCACATCCGCGCGGCCAAGCGATCCCTGCGATCGGCCTTCCAGTGCCAGCTCGACGGCGCGGGTTTCTCGCTGGTCGAGCTTCTCAGCATCTGCCCGACCTGGTGGCACATGTCGGTCGCGGAATCCCTCAAGTTCGTCGATGAGAACATGACCAAGCTTTTCCCGCTGGGCGAGTTCATCGACTGGCGCAAGCAGCAACCGGAAGGCGAGGAAGCATGAGAGAAGACGTGTTGATGGTCGGTCTCGGCGGTCAGGGCGTGTTGCTTTCGGGCGAGATTCTTGCCCGCGCGGCGATGCTCACCGGCCTTGAGGTATCCTGGTTCCCGGCCTACAGCCCCGAGGTCCGCGGCGGCGAGGCCACCTGCACGGTCGTGCTGGCTGACGGCCCGGTAGGCAGCCCCATCGTCGGCAGCCCGCACAACCTCGTGCTCATGGACGCGGGCGCGGTTGAACGCCACCTGCCCCGCGCGGCGGGCGGTGGGGTCGCGATAGTGAACAGCTCGCTCGCGACGAACGTCCCTCCCTGCGAGGGCACGAAGGTCGTCTTGATTCCCGCCAATGACATCGCGGTCGGGCTCGGCAACGAGCGCGCGGTGAACATGGTCATGCTCGGCGGGCTGATCGCGGTCAAGCCGGTGATCACGCTGGAGCAGTGCGAGGCGGCGATCGCGGATGCCTTCGGCGCCAGAAAACCCCAACTCGTGGCCATCAATGTTGAGGCTGTCCGGGTCGGCTACGCCGCCGCCCTTGCTGGAAAGTGAACGCTCGTTCACTGCCTTTGCTTGCTGTAGGGCGGGGGTTTATCCCCCGCCGCGCACTTGCTTTTCGCGTTTCATGATTCGATTCACACACGTGGTAGGGGAGAGGTTGCTCATGCTTGAAGGGCTCGACGGCATCATCCAGCAGATCTACACGAACATGACGGGCACCGATAGCGCCCGGGAGCAGGCCTACAAGCTCTCGCGCGAGGTCGTGCGCTCAGCGAGCGCCACGATCAAGCATTGCCATCGCGGCGAGAACGAGCAGGCCCATGCGCTCCTGGCCGAGACGGGCCGCCTGACCGCCGAGATGATCGAGAGCGTCTCCTCCACTCCGGCCCTGCGCCACACGGGCTTCGTCATCGATTCCGAAAAGGAGTACGCCGAGGCGGCGATCACCCTCGCGGCGATTCTCGGCGGAGCCGTGCCCGGCCCGGATGAACTGGGCATCGACGCGACGGCGTGGATCAACGGCCTTTCCGAAGTCGTCGGCGAAATGCGCCGCCACGTCCTCGACCTGATTCGAGCAGGGGCCGCGCGGGACGCTGAGGCCTACCTGGCGCTCATGGAAGACATCTACTACCACACCATGAGCTTTGACTTCCCCAACGCCGTGACGGCCGGCCTACGCAACCGCACGGATGCCGCCCGCGGCGCCATCGAGCGCACCCGCGGCGACCTCACGCTGGCCCTCCAGCAGGCCGAGTTGGCCACGCGCCTGGACGAGTTGAAAGCCCGCGAGTAGAAGTTATCAAGCGATAACATCGCGCTAGCAACCCTTGTAGATCGGCAGGTTCGGGTTTGGTGAGGCGGGGATTCGGGTACAACAACTCTTGCTTTTGAGCACCTGCGGAAAAAGATTTAGAGGCCCCGAGAAAAACGCTTGACTCTCCCAGGACCTTCCTGTAAAGTATTGCCTCGTTGGCGCTGGAGTAGGGGAAAGAGAGGGGTTGACGAGCAGGGACGAAAGTCCTATACTATCAGTCCGCAATCAACGGAAAACGCGGTCCTTGGCAACTGAATAGCGTGTGAGGAGAGGTAAGGTTCAGCAAGCACAGTGCGTAAGCATTATTTGGGTCAGACTCTGTTGTCTGCGGGGCCTCCGGGCTCTGCGGACTTCCGACTTTAACGACGGAGAGTTTGATCCTGGCTCAGGACGAACGCTTGCGGCGCACCTAACGAATGCGAGTCGAGCGGAGGGGGTTCATCCGGTTGCCTTCGGGTAACTTCGAGCCCTCTTAGCGGCAAACGGGTGAGTAACACGTGGACAATCTGCCTTCCAGTGGGGTATAGCCGGGGGAAACTCCGGGTAATCCCCCATACGGTGGCTCGGCGCATGTCGAGCCAAGAAAGGGCTTCGGTTCGCTGGAAGATGAGTTCGCGGCCCATCAGCTAGTTGGTAGGGTAACGGCTTACCAAGGCTATGACGGGTAGGGGACCTGAGAGGGTGGCCCCCCACAATGGAACTGAAACACGGTCCATACACCTACGGGTGGCAGCAGTAGGGAATATTGCACAATGG
>PMZA01000553.1 GCA_003170595.1 Armatimonadota bacterium | reverse complement strand
ATGGGCGACGAGGTCGGGGAGGACGATCTGGTCCGAGGGCGTCGTGTGGACCATGATTCGGGGGAAGCTGGCGTGGAGGGGATTGTGGTGATGGGGGACGCCGCGATTCTCGAGGAGTTGGATGCCGCGGGCGGCGCGGGTAAGCATGGCGCGGCCGTGTTGCTTCTGGACGGCCTGGGTCGTGGGCGCGGAGGCGAGGGCGGTTGAGACCGCGGCGGCCGAGGCGCCGGCGGCCCGGCGGGGAGTGTGGTAGGCGCCGCTGTCGCGGACGATGAGCGCGCCCATGGGGCCGTTGACCTTGGCCGCGAAGGGGCGGTTACGAGTGACCTTGAAAGCGAAAGCGTTGCCCCCGAGAGCCAAAGCCGCGAGGATGGCCGTTGCGGTCAGGAAAGCGAAGATAGGATTACGGTTGCGTGTCATTGTGATCACCACAAAGAGACCGCGTCACCAGCGAGGTCCCACGGATCGGGCGGGACGCCACCCTGGAGGGAGCCATCGGCGCCGCCGAGAGGGCCGGTGGGACGCTGGGGTCCTCGGCCACTGAAGCCGGTGCCGCCCTGGGAGCTGCCGAAGCCGCCGATGCCTGTGCCCGAGGAGCCCTGGTTGAAGCCGCTGAAGCTGGCGGACGAGCCGAAGGACCCTGACGATCCGAAAGAACCTGAAGAGCTGCCGAAGATGTTGCCGGAGTTGCTCCCGCCCTGAAAGCCCATCGACTGGCCCATGCCGGAGCCGGAATAGCCGCCGAAGGTGGACATGCTACTCGAGCCGCCTGAGTAACCGCCGAGGGCGCTGGACGAGGAGGACGGCGCACGGAAGCCGCCGTTCGCGCCGGAGCCGGAGCCGCGGCCCGTGCCGCCGGCGAAGTTGAGGTTGAAGGTCATGCTGAAAGTGTTGGCGATGTAGTTCTGATCCTGAGTGGTGACGGTCGCATAGGCCGGGAGGAGGTCCTGTGGAAGGGTGATGTTGCGGATGTAGCGCCAGCCGAAGGTGACGGCGGCGCGTTCGTTGAGCTGGCGCTCGACGCCCAACTCGGCGGTCTGCTTATCGAAGGCCGCGTAGCCGCTGGCATAGGTGGCGGTGCCGAGGGTGAGATAGACATCGTTGGCGCCGCCGATCTTGTAGGAGAGGCGCCCCGAGAGGTCAGAGAGGTTGGTGGCGACCATGATCTGCTCCTGGCCGCGGCCGAAGCCGACGTAGGTGGGGCTCGAGCCGTCCTGGCGGGTGAGGGAGATTGTGGCGCCGAGGCGTGACTTGGGCGGGCGGAAGTTGAGCCCGAGGTTGAGCATGTTATTGGAGACTGTGCCGCCCGAGTCCTGCAGGTAGGTCATCGAGTCCGAGCCGATCGTGGCCNNGTGGCCTGGAGGGCGAGGGCCTCCGAGAGCTGCCAGGTGAGGGACGTGTTCTGGAAGGTCTGATCGCTGTCGGCGAGGTAGCCGGTGTTGTCCGAGCGGTAGTTGCGGGTGCCGACGGAGAAGTCCAGGCTGAGCTTCTGGGTCGGCTGGAAGGTGATCTGAAAAGTGTTGGATGCGTCCTCGTAATGGACGGGGACGGTGGTCGTGGTGGTGGTCGTGTCGGTGGTGGAGACGGCGGTGGGGGTGACGATCTGATAGGAGGAGAGGGGGCTGACCCTGAGGCCGAGGGTGGGGGCATAGACGCCCAGGGCGGCGGCGCCGGTGACCCCGGGCATGCCGGAGAAGGCGGCGACGTTGGTGACGCTGGTGACGCTCGCGCTGGTGGTGCCGGTGAGGCTGCCGAAGCCGCCGGGATTGCCCGTCCAGGTGCTGCTGCCCCCGGAGGAGGTGCTGCCGTCGGAGAGGGCGATGCCGTTAGAGGTGGCCGAGGTGCGGTTAAGGTTGAAGCTGAGCTTCTGCGAGGGAGCCCAGTGAGCGGCGAGTTGGATGGTGCGCGAGTTGGCGTTGGAGTCCACGCCCGAGTCAGTGGTGACGTTGCCGAGGCTGGCGTTGAAGGAGAGGTGCTCGCTCGGGGTGTAGGTGAAGGCCGCCTGAAACTGGCCCGTGGCGCTGTCGACCTCCGGGGTTGTGCTCGCCGAGGCGCCGAGCGTCTGGGAGGTCTGGCCGGTATTGCCCCACGAAAGGCTAGCGGACCACGGCGCGCCGGTGGGCACGTACTGGAGGCGGAGGTTGCGGGAGGTGTAGTCGCTGATGGAGGTGGAGCTGACGTTGCGCATGTTCTGCACGTCGAACTGGAGGCCCGGACGGCGCGGCTTGGCGTAGCGGAAACCGTAGCTGGTGGAGGTAGCGGTGACGTCGAGGTTGGTCGAGGAGGTGTCGGTCTGGGCGGGGTTGACCACGCCCGCCGAGGTCACACCCGCGGTGGGCGAGCCATAGGAATTGTAGGTGCCGAACCCCTCGCCCCCAGAGTAGCCGCTGGAGCCGAAGGAGCTGCCCTGGTCAGTGAGGTCGCTGGAGGACTCGTAGTAGAAGGAGGTGGCCTCGGCAGCCTGGTACTCGGCGCGCCACTGGGTGCCCTTCTCGTGGCGGTAGAAGCCGACGGAGTCGAGGAAGGCGAAGTTCGGGTCGGTGTTGTGATACTCGCCGGTAAGGTGCAGGCGGCTGCCGCTATAGCTCATGGCCAGCTTCTGAGCGGTGCCGGTGATGTTGTTGAGCGCGCCGCTCGTGCTGGAGGCGAAGTCCCACTTGAGGCTCAGGGAGGGCCGTATCGCCCAGGCCAGGTCCATGCCCCAGACGTCGGATGGGCCCTGGGTCGAGGAGGTGCTGCTCGCGGAGATGTCGTAGTAATACTTGAGGATGACCGTCGACGTCGGGGGCACCGATCGGCGGAATAGAATCCGGCCGAGGTCGCGGTCGGCGTCGTAGTCGACCGTCTCCTTCTGCTCGACGTTGTCGACGAGGACGAGGAGAGGCTGGTCCATGACCTGGGCCTTGCCGTGGTAGATGACGCGGGTGCCGTTGGGGATGATCGGGCGGAAGGTGGTGTCGAAGGGGCCGGTGGTGCCACTGCCCTGGTAGTAGTCCTCGCGGTAGCCGACGGTGTCGGAGCCGCTGCTGGCCTTGTGCTCGGCGACGTGGGTGACGCCGATGAGCATGCGCTTGCCGGCAAGCGGCATCTCCATGCGGAAGCCTGAGAGCGTGCCGGGCGCGCTGTCGTAGCCGTAGGACTCGTAGCTGACGGAGATGGTGGAGGTGGAGGGGATGATCTTGGGCGGGCCGTCGACCGGCTCGAAGCTTAGCTGGCCGGTCTCGTAGTCAAGGGTGTAGTCCTTGCCAAACCGCTGGGGCTGCTCGTCGATCTTGACGGCCTCACTGCCCTCGATGAGCGGGGTGTAGGTGAGGAAGAAGGGGCCGGAGGTGTTGTTGCCCGGGAAGGTCTGGTTGCGGACGAGACCCTTCTCCTGGGACTCGAAGTAGCGGAGCATGCCGCCCCTGGGGAGGGCCTGGTCGATCTGAAAGCCCTGCAGGGTCTTGCGGAAGCCGACGAATTCGTTGCCGCCGAGGTCGACGTTGAGGTCGCCGTAGTAGAGGGCGGTATCGTTGCGGACGTAGCCGAGGAGCCAGCGCGAGTAGCTCTGCCCATAGCCCGAGGCCGAGAGGTCAGCCTGGAAACCGAAGTCTTTCCATATCGATCCCTCGGCGTGGAGGGAGGACTCGGTGAGGAGGCTGCCGGTGTCCCAGCGCTGGCCGTCGTAGCTGTCCTCGGAGCCCTGGATCATGTTGCGCTGGAGGGTAAGGGAGTTGTGGCCGGAGATGTCGAGGTTCTGGAAGAGACCGAGGCTCGCAAAGGGGTTACCCGCCAGCGCCGAACCTGCGGCGCAAGCGAGACAGATAAGCGCGGCTATTGGCCACCATGCCTGGGGACGGGTCATTGCGTATCGAGGGGGTTTGACTGAAAAGGGGGCATAACAGTTCCCCACAACGGACGTCGTGGGGGAGTGGTTTGCGGAGGGGCCGTATCAGCCCTAGGCGCGATAGCGCCGAAGAGCGAATCCGGCCCTGTCTTTCGATGAGAGGCAAAGAGGGCCGGATTCGCGAGGAGCGCGCTTCGCTTGCTCCTCGCTGATGCGGCCCCTCCGAAACGCCAAAGCGCAGGTGGGCGTGGAGGTTAACGGAAGGTCGTGTCGAAAAGATAGAATTGAGGCACTGCGGGCTATTTGCGATGGGACGGGCACGTTTGCCGAGCAGGAACGAACGCATCGTCACGGAGGTGTTCGGAAATGGGGACCGTGCTGGCTATCTCTGCGCTTCTCTGCTCGATGGCGACACAGGCGCCTGCGCCTGGTGGGGTGCTCAACCTCCCGCTCTTCCACCTGCCGGCGAACGGCGATGCTCCGTACTTCTGGCGCGGCTTCTGCACCGACATGGCCAGGGTGACGCTGAAGGCCGGGCCCATCCCGGCGGATGCACTGCCAGAGGGGGCCGCCCCGCAGAGCTGTCTCCAGCTCGGCTACTGGTTCCCTCCGCCCGGCAAGGTGGACACCGCTGAGATCGCGCGGTGGATCGAGCTCCCCGAGTGCGCGCAGGCAGTCACGATGAAGCTATGCCCCGACGGGTCGTCCCACGCTCTTGGGCTCAGGCTCCTTGATGCCGAGAAGGAGACCTTCCAATGGCGAATCGGCACCATGCGGCTTCCCACAGCGAACACGGACAACGGCTACGTCCTGGTCACCCGGCAGGAGATTGATGGCTCGAAGGCGGTGGCGACCTGGGGCGGCAACGCCGACAAGGTCCTCGACTACCCTCTCTCGCTCCAGGGCCTCATCATCATCCGCGAGGCGGCCGAGCCGGTGCAGGGCCAGTGCGGGATCCTGTCCATGGAGGCGGAGATCCCCGACCCGACGATACCGGTCGCGAAGGGCGGGAAGGCGATTCACCTGCTGCCGCTGGCGGATCAGGCCCACCCCTGGCCGATCGCGCAGGTCAAGAACATGAACGCCGACACGGCGGATGCCAAACCCGACGCCGAGGGAGCACTGGACGTCACCTACAAGTGGCCCAAGGCCCAGGACGATTTCTCGCGGGTGACCGTCTTTTTCGGTGACGAGCCGGCGCTTATGGTGCCGGGAAGGGGCACGCTCCTTGTGCGGCTGGAGGGCGATGGCTCCGACACCGCGCTCTTCCTGGTCCTCGATGACCCCAAGGAGGGGAGGTTGTTTTCGCCCGTGGCTCAGTACATCGTTGACTTCAAGGGCCCGGGGTACGTGTGGCTCAACACGGCGACGCCTAACCTCTCAAGATCCGGCGAGCCCAGGCCCGCCTCCGAGCAGCCGAACTATCCGCTCAGGCTGCGCGGCCTGTTCCTGCAGAGACTGGAGACGCAAGACTGGACGGCGGGCATCCCGCGCGGGGAAGAGGGGCAGTTGCGGATCAGGGACGTCTGGTTCCTGCCGGAAGGGGCGCACTGAGCGGGCCGGATGCGGCCCCTGCGAAACCTACGAGGCGGGTTCAGCGGGAGCCGGGAGCCAGGTCGTCGATGGTCACCGTCTCGTCCTTGTGCAGGACCACGACCTTGTGCAGGAACGGGTGCACGCAACTGATCAGCACGAAGTCGTCCTTCGCGCCCGCCGGGGGCTTGTGGTAAACGTAATCCTTGTCCGACCGGCTTGGGCAGCGAAAGGCCATCGGGAAGTCTAGGTAGGGCAGGATGTCGTTGACCCACTTGTCCTCGGCGGGCCAGCGGCTGTTGTCCTCGCAGAAGCTGCGGGCGCACTCCGAACACGAGCAGATGCTGGGCGAGGTGCGGAAGACGCTCAGGGACATGCCGGGGGTATGGGAGCAACTGGCGCCGGAAGAGAAAAAGGAAGTGCTAGGCCTGCTGATCGAGGACATGCAGGTCAGCGGACGTCCAGGGGAAGGTAGGACGGCCCGAATACGGCTGCGATATGGGCCGACGTATGAGGCGGTTCTGTATCGACAGCAGGATTTGGCCTCTGGTCAGGGAAGGCTCGCCTGATGCCGTTCTCCGGCCGGACCTTTCGCCTGTTCGTCAGCTCCACGTTCTCGGACCTCAAGGCCGAGAGGGATGCGCTGCAGCGCCGCGTGTTCCCTCGCCTGCGGGAGTCGTGCCACCAGCATGGCGCGCGATTCCAGGCTGTCGACCTGCGCTGGGGCGTGAGCGATGAGGCCGCCCTCGACCAGCAGACGATGAACCTCTGCCTGCGCGAGATCAGGCGCTGCCGAGACGTCACCCCCCGGCCGAACTTCATCGTCCTCCTCGGCCAACGGTACGGATGGCGGCCGCTGCCCGCAGAGATTCCGGCAGAGGAGTTCGAGGCCCTCGGAGATTCGCCGCTGCTGAGGGAGTGGTATAAGCGCGATGACAATGCTGTGCCGGCGGAGTACTGCCTCCAGCCGCGGACCGACGAGTACGCCGAGGCGGAGGTGTGGGAGCCGGTCGAGGCGCGGTTGAGAGACATCCTCGCCGAGGCGGCGCACCGGGCTGGCCTCCCCGACGACGCCCTCGTGAAGTGCGAAGCCTCCGCGACGGAGCAGAAAATCCGCGAAGGGGCGCTGCGGGTCGAGGACAACCACGCCTTCTGCTACTACCGCACCATCGAAGGCATCAGGCCCAGCGACGATGCCAGCGAGTTCGTCGATTTGGGCGATCCTGCAGAGCGGCTGGAGGCGCTGAAGGGCGAGATCGCGCGGTACGTCCCCGAGGGAAGTACCTACTGTTACGACGCCGAGTGGCGTGACGGTGGGCTCACTGATGCGCATCTCGACGCCCTATGCGATCGGGTGGAGAAGGACCTGTCGGGCGTGATCCTCGCCGAACTCGACGCGATGGAGCGCGTCGGCGAACTGGAGATTGAGGAGGAGGCGCACCAGCGCTTCGGCGAAGACCGGCGCCACGGCTTCCTCGGGCAGCGGGGGCCGGTTGAGGCGATCGGGGAGTACCTGGCGGGCGGGGACGCAAAGCCGCTGGTCGTTTGGGGGCCGTCGGGCTGCGGCAAATCGGCGCTGATTGCTCAGGCTACGCACTTGGGCTGGCGGGAGAAGCGGCAAGAGGTTATTGTTACCAGATTCATCGGCGCGACGCCGACATCCACCGATATGCGGTCGCTGATGGAGAGCCTCTGCCGCGAAATCGCCGAGGCGTACAACGACGCGACGCCGGTCCCGCTAACCTACGACGAGTTGCGCGAGGACCTGCCCCGGCGGCTGGCGCTGGCGACGGAGGATCGCCCGCTGATCATCTTCCTCGATGCGCTAGACCAGCTCAACGCGGACGGAGGCGCCCACTACCTGAACTGGCTGCCGATGGAACTCGCGGAGAACGTGCGGCTCGTCGTCTCCGCGCTCGACAGAGAGGGCGAGGCCGGGCAATGCCTGAAGGTGTTGCGGGTGCGGCTGCCGGAGGGCAGCTTGGTTGAGCTGAAGCCGCTGCATGTGGCGGAGGGCGAGGAGCTTCTGTCCGCGTGGCTCGGTGAGGTCGGGCGGACGCTCCAGGATGACCAGCGGCAGGATGTGATAGACAAGTTCGCCCGCTGTCCCCTGCCGCTCTACCTTCGCCTCGCGTTCGAGGAGGTGCGCCGCTGGAAGTCATACGACGGCGTGCCGGGCGTCGGCGAGGACATCGAGGGCGTGCTGGGCGACCTGCTCGACGCACTGGAGGCGCCGGCCAACCACGGGGAAGTCATGACCCGAAAGAGTTTGGGCTACATCGCCGCGGCGCGGAATGGGCTGAGCGAGGATGAGTTGGTGGACGTGCTGTCGGCGGATGAGGAGGTCATGGGGGATTTCGCGCGGCGGTCGCCGAAGTCGCCGACGGTTGAGAGGCTGCCGGTGGTGGTGTGGTCGCGGCTTTACCATGACCTTGCGCCATACATGGCGGAGCGGTCGGCCGATGAGACGTCGCTGCTCGGCTTCTACCACCGACAGGTACGGGAGGTGGTTGAGCGGCGGTACCTGGAGGGCGCGGGCGGGGTGGCACTGCATCGCGGCCTCGGGGAGTACTTCGCCCCTCAGGAGCCGTTCTCGCCGCCGCCACAGGAGCGGCCCAACCTCCGCCAGACCTCGGAGCTTCCCTGGCAGCAGACGCGCGGGCAGGACTGGGACGGGCTGGAGAAGACGCTTACGAGCTTTCGGTTTCTGGAGGCCAAGGTCGAGGCAGGGCGGGTATTCGATCTGGTGGCGGACTACGACGCAGCCGACGCCGATCTGCCTGGGGATCGGCCACTCGCCGCGCCCTTGAAGCTGGTCGGGGGCGCCCTGCGCCTCTCCGCGCACATCCTGGTAGAAGACCCCCACCAGCTTCCGTCGCAACTCTTCGGGCGGCTGGTAGGCTTCGACGATTCCGCCATCAAGTCCTTCCTGGGAAACGTGAGGAAGAGCGTGAACCGGCCCTGGCTGAGGCCTGGAAGCGCGAGCTTCACTCCGCCCGGCGGGCCTCTGCTACGCACCCTCGCCGGGCACACCGGCTCCGTCGATGTCGTGGTGGTGATGCCGGACGGGCGCCGGGCGATCTCCGCGTCCTGGGACGTGACGCTCAGGGTGTGGGACGTGGAGAGCGGGGCAGTCCTGCATACGTTCGACGCTGAGGCCCAGGTGAAATGCTGCGCGGCGGCACCCGAGGGCCGCACAATCGTGGCCGGAGATAAGGGGGGGCTTTCCACATCCTTCGCTTAGAAAACGTCACCCCCGGCGCGCCGATTGTTACCGCCTGGCAGACGCCCGACGGCTCCCTCGCCTTCGGCTGCCTGCATTGCCGGGTCTGGTCGGAGGTCCCGCCCTCGGCCCTCGGCACGGAGATCCCTTGCCCTCACTGCGGCAAGGCGGTGAAGCTCAACCTCTTCACCATCGACGCCGACTGGCGCCCGATAAAGGAGGCCTGGGGATAATGCCGGGTTCATGGATCACCCGGCCGGTGTTCGTGACCAGCACGTTCCGCGACATGCAGGCGGAGCGCGGGTGGCTGGTTCAGCATGTCTTCCCCGAGCTCAAGGACCGCCTCCGCCAGCGCCATTGCCACCTCGAGGCCATCGACCTGCGCTGGGGCGTCGAGACGGTCGGCGAGGGCGTGACGGAGGCGCGCGAGCTGCTGGTGCTGAAGGTGTGCCTCGCCGAAATCGAGCGCAGCCGCCCCTTCTTGGTCGCCCTCCTCGGCGACCGCTACGGCTGGGT
>PMZA01000259.1:662-8628 GCA_003170595.1 Armatimonadota bacterium | reverse complement strand
AGCTTCTCAGCGAGACCGCCAGTTGGGTCGCTTTGGAGGGGCGGAGGCACCAGCCCGGAGGTGTGAGCCGCCCGCCATGCCGGACTTAGCAACTGGGGAGATTCCCCAGAGGGCGCTGGCGGCGTCAGAGGGCCCCTGGAAAATCGCCATCCGGGTGCCGCATTGGAGAGGACCTCGCCCACCTCATGCTGCGCTGCGTCCCCCGCCTGCTTCCCTATGGCAACGTCGAGCGGGCGGCCCGGAGGCGCAATGGTGTTCGACTTGGGCCCAACCCAAGAGGAACAAGGAGCATGGCCAGGGGAGAAACGCCAGCGCTGATCATCGAGGCTGCGGCATGAGCAAGCGGGACTGCGCATGGGCACGACGTCGCCCGACCTTCCTCGTTTAAAGCACGGTGGAGTCACTATCTGCGCAGGCGCGGTGTGACTTCAAAACCGCCGCACGATCTGCCCTGTCTCGACGTCCCACAGGATGATGGTGCCGGACTCGGTCCCGGCGGCGAGGGTCTTGCCGCCCCGGCTGAACGCCACGCTCCTGCCGCCCATCGTGTGCCCCTTGAGCGTTCGTTTCAGAGGCGAGTAGTCATCGGGATGCCGGTCAACGCCACCACGAGGGCCGAGCAGAGGACAACGAAGACGATCTCCCGCCGTCCGAAGCGCGCCTAGCGGCCGGGGAGAAGTCTAGGGCAGAAGTGACCCGGTCCGCCATCGCCTGACCTCGATCATCCGCCAGCCTCGGCCAGGGCCAACGGGGCGGGGCTCAGCGGTCCGCAGGCGGCTTCTCGGGTCGGCTGCCGGCCGCCCCTGCCAGCAGCCCGTCGATGGTCGCCGCCAGCTCGTCAAAATCCATGATGGGCTTGGTGATGTGGACCGTGCAGCCGAGGCCGTAGCTCTGCAGGATGCCATGCGGCCCGCCCAGCGCCGTCAGCATCACTACCGGCAGATCGCGCCACTGAGGCCGGCCGCGTATCACCGACAGCGTCTCCCATCCGTTCAGGACGGGCATGATCACGTCCAGCAGCACCAGGCCCGGTTTTTCCCGCTGAAGGGCCTCCAGTCCGCTTGTTCCATCGCCAGCCTCCACGACGTCATAGCCGTGCCCCTCAAGGATCCCGCGAAGGGCGTAGCGGAACTCCGAATCGTCGTCGATTATCAGTAGTTTGGTTCTCTCGGCCATGGCTCACCTTCTTTGCTTCCCGCCCTAGCGTTGGCGGTGGCGAGGCAGAAGGCCTCGCGAGTGTTGTCGTCTCTGATGTTACCACCAAGGGCTCGGTGTGTGCAGTTTGGGCAAGTGAGGTGCGGCGAGACCGCAATGATGTCAAGACGGCCTGAAGCAGAAATGTCCGGCCGGGCATCAGGTTCCGTCCGCTTGCCGAAGGGCCACCTCCCCGGAAGCGCCGTAAGCCTCCGGCGTCATGTTCCCTATCGAGCTGTGCGGCCGCTTTTCGTTGTAGTGCCGCCTCCATTCTTCCACCCGCTTCTGGGCGTCACCCACCGACAGGAGTTAGTGCTCCTTCAGGCACTCCTGCCGGAATCGGCTGTTGAGCGCCTCCATGATGGCGTTGTCCGTAGGCTTACCCGGCCTAGTGAAGTCCAGCACGACTCCGTTCCAGTAAGCCCACTGGTCGAGCACTCGCGACGTGAACTCCGGCCCGTTGTCCAGGCGGACGCTTGCGTCCGCACGCAGGGCGGCTGCCACTCCCCGCTCTGGGATCAGGCCGCTGAGCACCTCCACCACGTCGCGCTGGTCGGCCGGAAGCCTACCCTCAAGGCAAGGCTCTCACGGCTGTAGTTATCGACTACTGCAAACATCCGGATTGGCGTGCTGTTGTAGAGCTGGTCGGGGATGAAGTCCAGGCTCCAGCTCTCATCCCGGCGCTCCTGCCTCGGCAGCATCTGTCAGGGCGTCTGCTGGTGATTCCGTGTCGACCTCTTGGGCCACCGGTATGGTGAACCAGAAGGTGCTGCCACGTCCCAGCTCGGACGTAACCCATATCTTCCCGCCGTGGGCTTCAACAAGGCGCCTGCATAGGTACAGTCCCAGACCGCTGCCCGCCACACGCGTACGCAACTCCCCCGGTACGCGTCGGAACTTCAGGAATACGTCTTCGAGCTGCTCCGGCGGGATGCCGACTCCTTGGTCGCTGACGGCGAAGCGGACCATGCCGTCCTCAACCTGCGCCGTGATCTCAATGCTCCCGCCAGACGGCGAGTACTTGACGGCATTGGTGAGGAGGTTGACGAAGACCTCGTCGAGCTTGACTCGATCTGCGCGAACAGGCGGGAGGTCGTCCGGCATGCGTGCCGTGATAAGGTGCGCCTCGGTCCGGCGCGGCTCCAGGTCGATGACCTGCTGGACGATGTCAGGCACATCGGTGATGACCTCGAACTGGCACTCGATCTGGCGGCCGGCTTCGAGCCGCGAGATGTTGAGGAAGTCCTGCACTAGTCTTTCCATGCGGCGCGACTGCAGGTCAATGCCGTCGAGGAACACCAGGGCCTCTGCGGTATGGCCGGAGCTGACACGCACTTTCCCCAGCCCAGCAAAGCCCAGTATGGTGCCCAGAGGATTCCGCAGCTCGTGAGCGACAAAGGAGATGAGGTCGTTCTTCATGCTGTCCAGCTCGCGGAGCTCGGTGATGTCAATCATGACGAGGGTCTTGCCGACAACCAGCCCCTTGGGGTCGCGAACCAAGGCCAGACTTACGCGGAAGACCTTGGGTTCTCCAAGGCCTATCTGGATCTCCTGGACCAGTCGGCTGCCCTCGGACGCTAGGTCCGAGGCGAATAGCGCCGCGATCTCTGGGACCGGAAGTGCCTCGATCGCGGAACTGCCGACCACCGAGGCCTGGGGCACGCCCAGCAGATCCTCGGCCGCCTTGTTGAGCAGCATCACCGTGTTGGCGCGGTCGGTGGCAATGACTGGCGATGGCAGCTGGTCAATGAGGGTGTCAACCTTCGCCTTCTCCGCCCCAAGCCGCCAGTAGGCGTGGCGAAGCTCCTGGGTGGCCTCTTTCACACGCTGCTGCAGTTCGCCATAGAGCCGAGCATTTTCCAGAAGAAGAGCTGCCTGCTGGCCGATGCTGAATAGAAGCGCCTTGTCCAGATCGTCGAAATCCGTGCCGTCCGCCTTGTCCATCGCCTCTATCACGCCGACAACGACGCCCCTGACTCGCATGGGCACGCATACCACCTTCCGCCGCACAAAGCCCAAGGCGTCCCATATCTCCCGGGCGTGGCGAGGATCTCGAGCCACGTTGTTTACGACGGCGGGCTCTCCGCTGGCCGCCACGTGCCCGGCTATGCCGTGCCCGAGGGGGATGCGGAGGTCGCCTAGTTCCTTCGCTTTCGCCCCGCGTGCAACCTCAAAGCGAAGCACCCTTTCCCCGGGATCAAGGGTCATTATGGAGCAGGCTTCGACCCCCAATTCGTCTGCGACCAAGGACAGGACGCCTTCCAGCAGTTGCTTCCGGTCGAAGGCAGCGCCCAGCAGGCCGCCGAACCGCTCCAGGGCGTAGAGGCGGGACTGCACGACAAGCTGCCTGGCCTCCGCCGCGGCCCCGGCGATCGCGATGTTCCCTATCGCCGCGAACAGCACTACCGTGAAGGGGCACAGTCCCGGCACGAAGACGCCGTGGTCCAGCGCCAGCGCCAGGAACAGCAGCACAATGGCGACCAGGCAGCTGTCGGCGAGCGCGGCCGTCAGGAGCGGGAGCCGCTGCGCGATAAGCATCGTGATCATGGCCAGGAGGATCGCCATCTCCCAGACCGAGGTCTGCGGGAGCGTGTGCAGGCGACGCTGCGACAGCAGGTTCTCGATGGTGGCGGCGATGACCTGGCCTCCGCTGGCTGGTGGACCCGCCGGTGTCGAGTAGATGTCGCCTGAGCTCAGGCCCGAGCGGCTCAGGATCACCACATGGCCACGCAGTTCCCCGGAGAGCTTTGAGGCCGAACTCCCTAACAGCTGCTCGGAAGCCAGCGTGACTTCAGAGAAGCTGCGCCCCGGGTAATCGACGAGGACCTCGCCGGTCTGCGGCGAGACCGGCACATAGGCGCCGGCGACCGATACGTAATCCCCACCAAACTTCACGTGGTCGATAGCCACGCGAAGCGCGGTTCGGTACGCCTCGAGAGCCATCGAGGGGTACATAGCACCGTGGACCCCAACGACCAGAGGACAGGTTCGGGCGACACCGTCAGCCGCAGCGCTGACGTTGGTGACACCCATGCCAGCGGCGGCAGCTACCAGAAGGTCCGGGGGAGTCGCTAGCGCCCTCCCCCTGAGGGCTGCCGGAAGCCCCAGTTCACCCGGACCGAGAGAGAAGCGACCGCCAACGTTGCCGGCGCGTACTCGTTGGTCCGGAGGAACCAGTGAGGCGGGGAGTATGACGCACTCGGCATCCCGCAGCGCCTGAGCGAACTCCGATAGCCCGGGGGCGTTGTCCTGCACCAAGACCAGGCTCGGCACGTAGAGCACGATGCAGGCGGGCCTGGCGGCCGCGACGGCGCGGACGGTTCGCGCAAGGTACGGAAGCGAGAGACCGACGGACGTGCCGTCGGCGGGCATGTTGACGGTCGCGACAGCGGCCCGGAACTCCCTCGGACCTCGGAGGGCAAAGAGAAGGTCCGAGAACCGGGAGTCAAACACCGGCGCGAATCTCGCGAGCAGCACGCCCACTACCGCCGCCAATACGGTGAAGATCGGTGCCCGGCTATGCATGGCTTTGCTCCCTCAAAGCACGCTTGGACAGGACCCGCTTCGCAAGCATCGGGAACTCGTACCCGGGAGCGACCACCAGCTAGCTGGTGGCACGCCCGCGCTGCTCTACTGCTCAAGAGCCGGAAGGCGCACCTGGGCATCGGGCGATGGCAGCTTGCCCCTCGCCGCGGGCAAGCACAGTGTCCTGGAAGGCTTGCCGGATTCCCCCTCGGCCGGGGGGGCAACTGCCTACGGAAACAACGCGAGACCCTTTGGTCCATGCACCCCCCGGCCGATATTGGCCAGGGACGTTGTTGCAGATGAGCGTTCATCTGTGGCTTGTGATTTGCATGAGCCACATGGCACCCTTACTATCCACCTATTCGATTATACTCCAGGTGAGTGAAGACTTGGTGGATTTTGAGGATGACTTCAGTGCAAGTCTTCTGCGCTAGAACTGCGCCAAAGTGCAGCAACCAGGATTCGGGGGAGGCGATGGAAGCAGGCAGATACGGAGCGACGTCCGGGTATCGCTCCTTGCGGCGGCACAACGTGGCCTCCGCGATGCCCATCTTGGCAGATGTCATCTGCCGGCGTACCCGTTTCGGCCTGCTGCAAAGCGAAGACTATCTGGGGCTCCGTATACCTCTTCCGCTTCACGGCTCTTGACCCTCCTGGATGCATTATGGACCATCAACTACTCGCCTTCCAGGTGGATCAGCTTTCGGGGTTCAGACCCGTTGGGCGACGTCTGAGCCGGAAGCCGCTCGGACGGGCAACAAACGTGCGTCAGAGCGGCGGGGCAAAGGGCGGCCGGTAGGTTGTCCTCCTAGTGAGAAGTTCGATGCCCAGGAAGGTGGGAGGGCTCGGGCGGCGTATCTACCCGTAGTAGGGAGGCCAACGGCATGGACGCGAAGGAGATGTTGTTAGGGGCAATCATGGCGGCGGTCGGGACGGCGATGCTGTTCATGGGCGTTTTGGCCATCGCGGCCGGGGAAAAGGCTATCTTCGGCGGCGAGGCCGCCGTTGTGGGGCTTGCTCTCTGCCTCACCGGATTTGTTGTGCTCAGAAGGGCGAACAAGGCTGCCCGGCGGTGACCTGAAGGAGGAATCGGCTGACCCGCAGAAACGGCCCTAAGCGGTCGCGTGAGGAGCTCCATAACTGCGGGGCGCAGAACAGGGCGCCGGAACGCAGCTACGACGCAGAAGCGGCCTTCTTTCCACAAACATGTGCCGGCCAGGTGATCAAGCGTGTCTGGCGACGACTCCGACCGAGCGAAGCGGTACCTATTGGACAGAATGATGCGCTATGTGCAGGACAGATTCGCGAACGGCGACACCCCTGCGGCCATAGCCGATGTGCTGCGGGCTAGCGGTTGGCAGGAGGGCCATATCGCCCTGCTCCTCGTATCGATGTCTGGGGTCGCTGCCGCCGAGGAAGCAGCAGCTCACGGCGAGGAGGCGATGCCTGAGACGCGCTACACTAACCCCAAGGACGGCTACAGAATGGCTCTTGTCCCTGCGGGCCGGGCGATCTTCGGCTCCGACGCAAGAGCGTTTGGGAATGCTCAGCCGCAGTTCGAGTTGGAGATGGATGGGTATCACTTAGGGCTGTTCTGCGTGACGAACCACCAGTACGCGGCGTTTCTGAACGCCGTACGCCCTGCGGGAAGCGACCTCCAGAGATGGCTCCTCCTCAACCCAAACTGCCATGTGGTCGCCCATGGGTCGGAGTACACGGTGGATGACGAAGAGCGGTACGGAGATCACCCCGTGGTCCAGGTGAGCTTCTATGGGGCGGAGGCCTACTGCGAGTGGGCAGGGCTGCGGCTACCGACGGAACTGGAGTGGGAGAAGGGAGCGCGGGGGTGGGAAGGTCAGTTGTACCCGTGGGGGAACAAGTTCGAATGGACCAAGTGCCGCAACGCGACGAATCGTGGAAGCGAGGGGACCTGCCCGGTATGGGAGTACCCGGAGGGCGTCAGCCCTTACGGGATGTACAACATGACGGGAAACGTGAAGCAGTGGATGGCCGACTGGTATGAGGCAGGGGCGTACAGAAGGTATGCGGCGGGCGACCTCAGTCCCAGCAAGGGCGATTGCAGGGCGTTGCGGGGCGGCTCCTATCTGAGCGACAGCCCTGGGTACTTCCTGGCACCGTGCCGCCTCTCCCGCATGCTCTCGTCCGATCGCCAGCCCTTTGTTGGCTTTCGTTGTGCCCGAGGAATCTGAGGTCGCGGCTGCCCTTTGAGCTCTCGCCGTTTTGCCTTGTGAGAAGGGGGCTAGTCATGAGCGAGGTCCGGCAGTGCCTTGGGAGTTCGAAAGCGGGTGCTCGCGGCTCCGACAGCGAATCTGCACGCCGGAAGGGCGGTCGTTCAGCCCATGAAGGAACGCCACCTATTCGACATGGGTGATCCCTGGCAGGGCGGGAGCGGAGGCTTGCTGTCTCCCATCCCGTGGCCGGGCAGTCACGGACGGAGGTGTAGCATGGCAGGCAGAGCCAAGATACTCGTAGTCGACGACGCGCCGGAGTTCGTCTACGCCATACGGTTGTTCCTCGAGGACCTGGGCTACGACGTGGTGACGGCCTACAACGGCAAGGAGGCAGTGGAGGTTCTTGAGCGGGAGAGCCCCGACCTGGTGCTGCTCGATGGGATCATGCCCCTGATGGACGGGTGGGAGACGCTGTCGGCGATCCGGAGGCGGCCGTCGTGGCAGAGGCTGCCGGTCATCATGCTGACGGGGTTAGAGGAGGCGCAGCAAAGGATGGAGAGCTACGACCGGGGCTGCACGGACCTCATGTCGAAGCCCATCGACGACTACGATCAGCTTGCGTTGCTCATCGAGCGGATGCTGTAGGTCACGTCAAACGGATCTCCCGCACGGTCAAGGCCTTTGGCTCCGTGCTGCTCGCCTCCGTGGACGCGTGCGCCCGGGCCCCCGCCCAGCGGGCGCAAAGTGTCAGAGAGTCAAAGGGCGAAGTCCAGGGAGTCCCGGACGGCCGGGAACCGCAGTCGAAGCCGAGGCGGAGCGCAGGGTCGAAGCGGTAGCGGAGGTAGCTGGTCTGAACCCCGAATCCTGGTCCGTCCGGAATGGGAGTGGTAGGTGGGCAGCCGTGAGCCCCGTTGGCTGCACGAGCAAAACAGGGGACGTCATCGGGAGAGTCTGGGAAGGCGAGGGGCGACTGGAGGAATCCCCCAGTTGCCCTGGGCCTCGACTGAGTGTCCCAGTTCCTCGAACGCGATGACCTGCTCCTCTTCGCTGCGCAG
>PMZA01000259.1:510-651 GCA_003170595.1 Armatimonadota bacterium | reverse complement strand
GCCGCATTCCCGGAGAAGAACAATACCGACTGTTCGGCTTCGCAGCGAGACCGCCATTTGGGTCGTCTTGAGCGGCCGATGGGCCCTATAGGAAGCTGGCAAATGGCCTGCCAGCGAGGTCACTCGATGCGGGTCTGGTTG
>PMZA01000259.1:0-488 GCA_003170595.1 Armatimonadota bacterium | reverse complement strand
CCCGGCTTATAGTCCCGCTTTCCGTATCATTTTGGGCCGATTCTATTGGGGATTCAGGCCCAAAAACCGAAACGGGTTGATATGCCAAACTTACGGGTACGGTTTTGGGCTTCTACGGGGCACCTTCGAGACCCCCTCAAAGGGCTCTCCTATCCCTCGTAGTACCGTGACTAGAACAGCGCATATGGTTCGCCGTCCGATTCGACCACTCAGACAACGCCGAAAACAAGGAGCGTTGTCCAATGAGAATCGAGTCGCTGTACGAGGAATTTCTGACGTACCTCGCAGTCGAAAGGGACTGCAGTCCGTTGACGGTGGCAGCTTACCGATCGGATGCCGTCACGCTGAAGAAGGCGCTTGGCGACCTTGGCATCGCGCATGAGATCCAGGCTATCGATCGGCAGGTCATCCGTCGCTACGTGGTGTGGATGAAGGACAGGGGCATGAGCGCCGCAACGATCGGGCGGAAGATCAACTCGCTGCGGTCG
>PMZA01000186.1 GCA_003170595.1 Armatimonadota bacterium | reverse complement strand
CGCCACCGCCGGACGTCTGGACGGGGCGCTGCGACGCTTGGTCGCCTGCTTCGAGCAGGAGGGGCCGGTTCCCATCTACGTCGGAGAGGAAATCAGGCGGCTCGATGCTCGACGGGAGGACCTTCGGGCGGAGATCGCTCAGATGGACGAGCGCATCGTCGAACTCCGAGGGAGGGTCGAAGACGAGGCCACTCTCCTCGACCGCCTGTCGGTCTTCAGGGAAAGCCTCGACACGCTCGGCCTGGAGGACCAGAAGGCCCTTCTGCAAGCCATCGTGGGAGGGATCGTTGTTAACCTCTGGACCCCGGAAGGGCAGAACATCGGCTCACCGGAGCGGGCGCTCAAAGCGAGAATACGAACCCGCCGCCTCATGGTTAACATCGATCTGAAAGTGGCGACTCCCGAATCCCCAAGTCCTGCAAGGGTTCGGGAGGGAGGTGTTAACCAAACACAACGGGGTTCGTATAAGAATCGTACTGGCTCCGCACGGCGTAGCCGGATCCGAACCAGCGCCATCGTCGAGGCCTGGGGCGATCTGGATTCCAGTTGGCGGGCCACGGAGTTCAGGCTGCACTACGGCAGCCCTCCCGAATCCCCTCCCGGCCTCATCACCCTTTCCTCCCGGGAGGGGCCTCCACAAGAGAGTCCCGTCGAGCGTGCGCTCCGGCTGCAGGCGATGCTGGAGTCGGGTGAGGTCCAGAGCCGGGCGGCTTTGGCCCGGCTGCTGGGGGTGAGCAGAGCGGCCGTCACGAAGGCGCTGCGACGCCTGCCGGAGAAGGTGTCCTGAGGGAGCGGGGCCGGATGCTCCCGGCCCGGGAGGACACCCCTCCACCTGCCCCATACCTGATTATATGTGGGTACGTTTTCAGAATCCCCTCGGGGGCATGCGAAAAGCTTCTCACGAAATGAGCCACCGTGGTCCCCCAGAGGGCTCTCCATGCCCGATTCCCGACCCGCCCCCTCCCGCCGTGAGCGTCGAGGCGGGGAACTTGTGCCCTACACTACTACGGGGTGTGGTTGCGGAGGGGTGGGTGTGGTGGTGGAAAGGTCCGTTCCTGGAATCAGCCACCCCCGTGAGGACTCTCCATATGCGTTTTCTACCCCCGCCCCCCCTCCCGCCGGAAGGGAGGCCGGGTGGAGTCCCATTCGTCCCTCCGGCGGCAAGCGAGAGGTGGGTCCTCCCACAGGACCCACCTCCCGGGTTCCAACCGCTGCCCCTCCAGCCTCTCCTGCTGCCCCTTCCGCACCTGACTTCCCTCACTCCCCTTCCGCTCCTTCCTTCCCCCCGTCCGGGTCGGGGAAGGCCTCGGCCAGCCAGAACAAACCTCCGCCCCTCTGACTCCAGTCCTCCCAACGTCCCAGCCCCGCATCAACGATCCGCTCCACCTCATCTTCGCTGAGAGGTTCTCCGGTCCTGAGATGATTCTCCAGCAGGTCCCGTGGGCTGTCGGGATGAGAATCTCCTTCCGGGGCCTGCCCCTCCCTCCCACGATTGCGCCGCCTGTAGGGGACGTGGAGAAGGGCGATGGCCTTCCGCTTGGAGTCCTCCCCTCGCCGGTCATACCTGGCGCTGGTCTGCACCTGCGAGTGGCCCGCCAGTTTCGCCACGGTGGAGATGTCCGCCCCAGCATCGAGCAGGTCGGAGATGAAGCTCCTGCGGAGGTCGTGGCAGGAGCAGTCCCTCACCCCCGCCTGCCTCGCCCGCTTCCGCAGCAGGCTGTAGATGGACTGGTCGCCGATGCCGTGGTCGAGGACTCGGCCGCCCTTGTTGATGGCGAGGAACAGAGGCCCCTCCGCTCCGCCCCGCACCTCCAGCCAGTCCGCCAGCGCATCGGCTGCACCGTTGTCCACGTAGAGCAGTCGCTCCTTCCCTCCCTTCCCGAGGACCCGCAGTTCGCCCGTCTCGGGGCTGTAGTCCTTCCGGTCGAGGCTGGAGGCTTCCGCTCGCCTCAGCCCGCCCGCATAGAGCAGGGCGAGAATCGCACCATCCCTCACTCCGGCCGCCGTCTCGTCCCTCCCGCAGGCGTCCATCAGCGCCGCCAGTTCGCCGGGGGTCAGCGCCCTTCCGGCGGGCAGCCGCTCACCCCGCACCGGGCGCACGTCTCGGATTCTCTGGAGGTCGTCGGCCGACAGCATCTCCAAGTTGAAGGCCGCACGAGCGACTCCCCGCAGGGCGTGGAGGGTGGCGTTGATGCTGGCGGGGGCGTAGCCCCGCTCCTGCAGCCTCGTCCTGATCGCCATCACGTGCTGGTATCTCATCTCGTGCCAGGGGACGGCCTGAGGGTCGGGGATGCCGAGGATGTCCCTGGCCACCATCGCCAACCTTCCCGCCATCGTTCTCCTCCCGCTGGGTGCAAGGGAGGAGAGGTAGACGTTTGCCGGGTTCCTGTCGGGTGGGAGCAGGTCCTGCCGGGACAGCGGTACGAGGTCCTTCACGGGTGGATTCGCCTCTTTTGCAGTCGGGTTTGGGAACTCTTCTTCCCATAACCGATTCGGTGGAGGAATCTCCCCTGAGGGTGGGAGTCGACCGCCCCTCCCGGGCACCGCTGATGCTCCAGGGGCCGCCGAGAGCGTTGGGGTGGACAGGTGGGAAGGGAGAGGGTCTCCTGGCCCTTCCTGGAGCCACCTGGAGCCACCCGGGAGGCAGCTGGGAGGGAGGTTCCCTCCCGCCGACTACCTTCCGTTGGCCCTCACCAAGAAGCCTGCCTCGATCATCTCCTCATAGGAGGGTTCGTCGCCCCTCCGGGGTGGACACGGGGTGGCGGCGAGCTCGGCGAAGGCCTCGCCCCAGTTCTCCCACAGGGACGTGTAGAGCGACGGCTTCCCCGGGAAGCCCTTCTGCTCGCAGCGGAGGAGCGGGATGAGCGGTGGGGGTGCGTCGGTCCTGACCCTGCCCGAGGAGTCTCGGTGGTAGTCCTCGCAGATGCGGGCGAGGAAGCGGCTCAGCCTGATGCGGTCCGCCCGGGCGATCCTCGTCACACCGTCGGTCCCGAGGTCCTCGGCCCAGCCCGCCTCCACCGCCACGAAGTCGAGCGTCCACCCCGCCTGCCGCTCCGACTCGAACTTGGCGAGGAGGACGAGCAGCAGGTCCGTGATGGCCTCCACCGACGGACGACGTCTCCAGCCCCGTGTGGGCAGGAGGGGGTGGACCCGCCGGGCCAGCGCACGACATCCCTCCGCCCGCTCCGGGGAGATCGGTGGCGCAGCGTCGGAGAGGGCCTCCAGGTGGGGCAGGTCGTGGGCGATGAAGCGCCTCATCTCCCCCCGCACGGAGGCATCCGACTCTTCGCCAGCGTAGCGCCTGACGACCTCGTCCTCCAGCTCCAGCAGCACCCCCCGCCCCGGTCGGGCGTCATCCAGCAGCCCCCCGTCCCGCATCGCCGCCAACACCCGGGCCAGGAAGCCGGATCCGATCATCGTCGAGTGGAGTCCCTCGATGGCGTCGGGGAGGCGGGTGCGCCATCGTCCCTGCTGGAACTTGTGCCCTACATTACTACTAGGATGTGGTGGTGTGAGGGTGGGGGAATCAGGGACGCCCCTCCCTTCCGTCGTCGCCTCCTCGGCCAAGCCCTCCCGGTTCCCTCTCTCGTGCGTGTTGCGGGTGGGGGCCGCCGTATGGCCGCCGCCCGCAACGTGGTCGTCATCGCCCGACCCGGTGCCTTCCCGGGGCGGCGATGGCGACACACCCTCCGATACCTCCCGCACCGAACCATCCTCCCGCACCTCCCCATCCTCACGCAGGGCCTGCGGGGGCGAGGGGGCGGCCAGGTCCTCCTCCGGGTCCGTGGCCCAGATGGTGCGCTCGAGGATCTGGGCGGCACGGTCCTTCGACACCTCGTCAGGGTCCATCCCCAACCAGCCGACCACCTTCCGGCAACGGTCGTCCCTCCGGCGGCCTCGGGTCCGCAGGGCGGGCAGGTGCTCGATGACCTCGGCGAGACCAGGTCGGCGGCGGAGGTCCAGGAGGTGGGGGATCTGGTCGTGGTGGGCTCCCGTGGCGAGGTCGAAGGCGACCATCATCCGCTCGGGGTGCTGCGGGTGGAAGGAGAACGGCAGCGGGCAGGGGTCGTCGCAGAGGTTGCCGTGGCCGACTCGGTAGACCAAGTCACCCGTCTCCGCTGAGCCCGGCCAGCGATGCCCACGGGCGTCCCTCACGACGGCTTCGGGTGCGCCTGCCACGGCCAGGTCCACGATGGCCGCCCGCAGGTCCGTCAGCGACTCCTTGGGCAGCGACTCGGCGGAGTGGATGGCCAGCCAGACCTCGCCGAACCCCTCCGCCCAGGCGCTCGCCTGCGCCTCCATGCAGACCGTCCCCGCAAGGGCGGACAGGGCCAGGCGGAAGGGGGCCACGAGCCCCGCCCTTTCCACGGGGTCCGCCGCCCAGATGTCCACATCCTCACCGTCGCCTCGCTGGATTCGGATGGGGAGCAGCAGCGTGTCGAGGGTNNGGCGGAAACCGTCTGCGTCCTCCCACTCCCAAGGCACGGCGATGCGCAGCCGCCCCAGGAGCAGCCTCATCCAAAGTCTGTGAGTGTTGAGGCTCGGGTCGACGTAGGACCGGACGCCGTTGGAGGTCCACTCGCCGCCCCGCACGGCCTTCGCATCACGCCCCGGCACCGTGGTCTCGTAGGGGTGCCGGACGCCTGGGACACGGCGGTCGTGCAGCGCCTCGATCACGCCTTCACGGACGGGGCGGGGCAGCCAGAGGTCGGCCATTGCGCTCAGCAGGCGGGTCTCGGCCTCGAAGGCCGAGGGGTCGTGCAGCCATTCCTCGTCGAGGTCACTGGTGACGGCGTGCCGTGGCTTGCCTGCACTGGTCTTGCAGAACCTCGTGGTGAGGTTCGGATGGAGGTGTTGGATGTGTGCCTCGGGCTCGACCGGCTTCGGCCGTGGCAGCCCGTGGATGGTCCTGCTGCCCTTCGGCTTGCCCGAGTCCCTGAGCATCTCGATGAGCCACTCGGGGCAGTCGGCCACCGGGACGTCGTCCGGCGACAGTCCCTCGGCGAACCTGTAGCGGTTGCCGGAGCGGTGCATGGATGGAGGGGCAACGACCTGCCCGCCGTCCGTGCGGATGTCGATGCCAGTCAGTCCCTTCAGGCCCTTCTTGTTGTCGGGGTCGAAGTCGGCGTCGGGGTGCTTCAGGTAGAACTGCCGCCCGCCTCCGCCGGTGACGACCGTCACCGTCCTGGGGACCACCTTCCCCTCCCGGGCTAGGGCCTCCAGGTTGGCCAGGCCCTCACCGTGGTCCACGTCCAGGACCAGGAGGTCCGACGCCAGTCCGCAGGCGATCCCCACGTTCGACCCACGCCAGTCTCGGCGGCCCGTCTTGGACCACCACTGGCGGATGCACCTCTCGGCGGTCGTCGCCCTGGCCTGCCATTCTCTGAGCCGGGGGTGCTTGCCCCGGCTCTTCTCGGGGCAGTCGACGCCGCTCGGACACGAGCATGAGATGGACCCATCTTCGAGCGGTACTGGGGTGTTGTTCGGAAAGACCCGCCAGCCCCTCGTGGCGTAGCTCAGGGCGGCGGCAAGCATGGGGTCGGTCGAGTCCAAGCACTTGGTTTGGTCGAGCATTTTCGGTTCTCCTTTTTGTGGTCCGCTGAGACGGCGCTGGAGGAGAACCGTGAGGTTGGCCAGCGCCGTTTCAGGAACCTACCGCCGGGGGCCGGTCCGGCAGCGTGTCGTTGCAGTGGGCTTATACGGTTGAGGCGGCGGTTTTCCCTTGTCCGCCAGAGTGTTTTCGGTGGGATCCTGCGGGCGACGATCTCGGCGCTCATGCGGGTCGGGCCGGCGCAGCGCCGGGGGCGGAACGCCAACTGCGTCTCGATGGCGTGCAGGTCCATGACGTCCATACCACCACCGCCGGGAGTGGAGGGACGGGCTCGAAAGACGAGGGCCCGTCGGCGCTGGGCTGCGAGAGCGTCTCACCGCTCGGACGGACCGCACGCCTCTTCCCGATCCTCGGCGGTGACAGGGGGCAGGGACGGAGCGTCGTCATCGTCCTAGTCGTCATCGTCATCTTCCTCGTCGTCCTCGAGTGGATTGTAGAAGTCGTCACCCTCTAACACCGCCAACAGCGCATCCGTCATAGACGCATAGGTCGCCGGGTACTTTGGGTCCTCCTCCAGGATCGCATCGCCTCGGAGCCGCAGGGCTCCCCGGTGGTCGTCGTATGACATGTCGTACCTCAACTCGAAGGTGAGGTCGGGGTGCTGTGGGGCCACGAACCTGAATAGACAGTCCGGCGGGCCCCACGGGGTGCTGAAGGACATCCCCACCCGCCTGATCCCGTCGGCGTATAGGTCATCCAGGATCAGAACATCCCCCTCACCGTCGACATCCCACTTGGTGCCCCAGTTCACGACACGCCACCTGTACCAGCCGTCGCTCTGCAGGAACTCCTGCGGCACGGGGCGTAGCCGCTGGAAGGACAGTGGCGTCTTGCCCTCCACTCCAGCCGCCTCCAAGAACTTCTGGACCTTGTCCGACGGGCCGACAATGATCAGTTCATTTTCACACCAGTTCGGCATCGGTCATCTCTCCTTCACTGCAGAATGGTCGCCCCGAGGTCGAACCCGATGGCGACGTGCGTGTCGTCCCCAAGTCGCCCGTTCGACAGCATCTCAGACCACCACGACCTCAAAGCTTCAGTCTGGGATATGATGACAGGGCTCCTGACCTGCAGGATGGCAACCTACTTGGGCCGAGCCCACGGAATGAGACCGGGAAAGGCCCGCCTCGGTCGTCCTGTGGCATCGTCGATGGCCCCAGGGCGTCAGGCTCCGCCCCGCTCGACTAGCCGCCGCCAGAAGTGCGGCTCGCTCGGCGTCGGACAGGGGGCCTTCATCTCGACGCCCCCTCGATGACCTGCCGTGCGAGGACCCTCATCGTGGAGTGCATCACGAGGAGGCCCCTGTTCATCATCTCGCAGTCGATGCCGCACCCTTTGGCCTCGACGAGGAGGGCTATGGCGGGCCTCATCAGGTCCGCCCGCTCGGCCCGTTGCTCGTCCGTGGCCGTGGCCGGGAGCATCATCAGTGCCGCCGTGCAGAGGTCCTCGAGGGCACGAGACAGGGCCTCGCCCGACCTGTAGACCACATCCCCGACGACCCTGTCGTATACCTCGTGCAGCGACGGCGAGCCGCCGATGATGTTCGAGGCCTTGAGCACGTCGTCCTGTGCGTCAGCCATCAACTGGTCCATCGCATCCAAGCTCATGCTCGATTCCCCCTGTCGAACTGCGATTGTCATTAGAACCCGGTGCCGTGCGCCGGGGTACCGTCAGTCCCGCTCGGCAAGTTGCCGCCACTCGCTCGTGATGAACGACCGGAGCGGTGATCCGTAGGCGGAAGCGTTCGCCAGGCGGATGGCACCTCGAGTCCAGAGGTCCCGCAGGGCGGACAGGGCCTCCTTCGGCACGCCGTCCATCCGGGCGATGCGCCTGAGCTCGGCCAGGTCCTGGACCTCCCGCTGGTTCAGGTCCGGCCGCCTCCAGCCCGGCGCATTGGCCGCCGAGAACGTCCGTTGCCACCAGCGTTCGACCGCACGGGCCTCCTCGCCGAGGAGGTGGGCCACCAGATCGTCATCGGGGACGGAGGACGTGTCGTGTCCGGCCGCCAGCTCGATCCGGCGAATCTGGCTGATCGACATGGCGTTCGGGTCCGGCATGTCTGCGTCGCTCCAGGGCCGAAGGGCTCGGCGCTCCTCGACCAGGGACTGCTCATCACGGTCACAGCTCATCTCCCTCACCTCCGTTGAGGATGCGGCGGGGGTGAGGGGAAAGCAGGTCACCACCCAGCCTCAGCATCTCGTCCCACATGGCGGTCGCCTCCTCGTCGCAGGCCTCCTCCACCAGCCTACGCAGCCGCCCGATGTGATCACGGACGTACTGCGCCGAATCAATGGTCCGGCAGGTCCCGCAGCCGAAGGCCGCCTCGTACTCGGTCAGGCTGCCCGGCTCGTCGATCTCGCACTCCACCGGGTTCCCGTCGGCGTCGAGGCCCTCTATCCCATCGCAGATCGAGATGTCGTCCGGGTGGACGATGCTCGGCACCTCGTCGCAGCGGGCCTCGATCTCCCGCATCCGCACGCCGATCCAGTAGAGGCGGCAGCCATCTCGCCTGGCGATGTCCTCCGGCGGTGGCGGCTCGTAGTGGTACTGGATCCACCCGTCCGGGCCGACGACCCCGACGCAGCGTGGACGGACCCCGAAATCCCAGTCGACGAAATCCAGCAGGCTCCTCATTCCAGTCGTCCTCCTCGTTGGTTCTTGGACTGGTCCTGCGCCAGCGTCTCCGTCCCCTCCCAGATCCCCTCTTCCTCACGGGCGACCGCCACGTGCAACTCCCGGAGTGCCTGGGCCTCGTCGGTGGGGTGAAGGCAGAAGCCCAAGGGGAGGAAGAGTTGGCCCCAGAACGGTTTGCGCTTCCCCCTCAGCTCGAACAGGCCCCTGCCCGCTGGCCCCGTGCGTCGGCGCTGCGGGCGTCGGCCATCGTCGTGGATTTCGGTCCACTCGTAGCGGCCGTCAATGCTCCTGCTGAAGCCCTTGATCTTCGATCCCATTTCTTGTTCCTCCCTTAGGCCTAGGTTCACCTCGTCTAGGTGCTCCTGCGTCATGACGAAGTCCTCGGCAGGGCCGTCGATCTCGACTCGTAATGCCCGTGCGAGTTGGCCCCTGCGATCCTGTGCGTCATGCTGGAATCCCCATGCCCAATCGATGGGAGTTCGCCCCCGCAGATGCGGGGAGTGGCGTGTCCACTACTGGTGCGTCAGGCACCGTCCGGGCCGTCCACCGGCTTCGCCGCATCGAGGTATGTCTTCATCTCGTCGTACAGCGGCTGCAGGTCCTCGGGCAGGTCATCCCGGTCGATGTCCTGCATCAGGATCAGGAGCCCAATTCGCTGGTGGGCGTCGAGGTGCGACTGTCGGCAGACCGTGTCCGCCACCCTCGCCAGGTGCATGCACGCCTTGCCACGGTCATTCATCGGCCAACCACCATCTGGGTGCAGATTCGTCATTCTCGACTCCTGATGAGCGACAATCAGAACTGCCGGCTAGCGACACGCAGAATTGCCGGTCGAGGGGTGGCGAAAGGAGCGTTAGTTGTCGCTGACGACAATTAGAATTGCCGGTTGACGGACGGCGAAGAGGCCATGGAATCGCCTTAGCCCGGATTATGCATGAGGGA
>PMZA01000137.1 GCA_003170595.1 Armatimonadota bacterium | reverse complement strand
AACGTCTTCCGCAACAACATCCTCGCCTTCAGCATGGACGGGCAGATCCAGCGCTCACGCGTGGAGGACCACCTCTCCTTCACCTTAGAGCACAACATCGTCATCTGGAAGACCGGCCCCTTCGTGACCGCCGGCACCTTGCACGACGACAAGGTCAAGCTCGGCGACAACATCTACTGGCGCGAGGATGGCGAGCCCATCAGCTTCGAGGGCAAGACCTTCGAGGAGTGGCAGCAGAACAATCACGACCCCGGCTCCATCGTCGCCGACCCGATGTTCGTGGACGCCGATCATTACGACTTCCACCTGAAGCCCGGCTCGCCCGCTGAGAAGATCGGCTTCAAGCCCTTCGACTACTCGCAGGCGGGGGTGTACGGCGACGCGGCGTGGGTGAAGCTGGCGGCGGCGGAGGTCTTCCCGGCCGTGGAGTTCGCGCCCGACGCGCCGACGCCCCCACCTCCTCCGCCGCTGGTCTTCAGCGAGACCTTCGAGCAATATGCCCTCGGCGCTCAGCCCGACAATGCGCGAGTGTTCACTGAGGGCAAGGGCGACTCGATCGCCGTCACCAACGAGGCCGCGGCGTCGGGGCATGACAGCCTGAAGATCACCGATGCGCCAGGGCTGCAGTTCGTCTACAATCCCCACTTCTACTATGAGCCGCACCACTACGAGGGCATCACGACCTGCAGCTTCGACATGCGTGTCGAGGCGGGCGTCAACATGTACCATGAGTGGCGCGACGACCACGGGCCCTACCGCGTAGGGCCGAGCCTGTGGGTGCAGGGCGGCAAGCTCCTGCTCGGCGGCAAGCCCGTGATGGACATCCCGGCGGGCCAGTGGGTTCACTACGAGGTCAGCGCCGGCCTCGGCGGAATGTCCACGGGCACGTGGAACCTCACGGTCACCGTCCCGGGCCAGGAGCCGCGCGCCTTCAAGGGCCTCGACTGCACGCCGGGGTGGAAGAGCCTGACCTGGATGGGCTGGAGCAGTTCGGCCGACGCCAAGACGGTCTACTACGTGGACAACATCAAGCTTACATCGACGGCCAAATAAGTCTCACACACGGAGGGGACTGACCATGACCAGGCGACCCTGGGTGCTGTTCATGCTGGCGCTCGCGATGGTGATCGGATCCACGCTGATGGCGGCCGATGCGGTGAACGTGCCTGTAGGCGGCGGCGCTGCCGGCATCGATGGCCTTAAGCTCGTGCCCACCAGCGGAGTATCGGCCTCGGCGGATACCGTCGCCAAGGCTGATGGCGATCGCTCCGCCCTGCGCGTGAAGTTCGACAAGCCCGGCGAGGAGCGACGGCTGGTGGCTCTCTCGACCCAGCTTCACGGCAGTCCCGCGGGCGCGGCCGCCCTGGCCGTACGCTGCCGCCTGACCCTTGGCGAGGGGCAGACCGCTCGCCTCGCCGTCCTCTTGCGCGATCGCGACGGTGACGTGTGGTTCAAGATCGGCTCGCAGCCGGCGGCAAGTGGGGACTTCGCGGAGGGGCGCCTGTCGCTGAAGTCGTTGCAGGCCGCGGCCTTCAATCGCGACCCGGCCGCGCAGCTTGACTGGGCCAAGATCCAGAGCGTGTCGCTCGGCATCGTCGTCGATGGGGCCGCCAAGGGCAGCCTCGAGATCAGCGATGCCCGCTTCACCAACGAGCCCTACCATCCGTCCGAGCCGCTGCACATCACGGCCGAGCCGATGGCGCCCTGGAATGTGGGCAACGACCCGGCCGTGGTGTACCAGACGGCCATCGTCCCCGAGGCGCCGGGCGGCAAGTCCTGCGTCCGCACGAACTTCATCTTCCCGATCGGCCGCCACATGTTCATGCTGCCCAGCACGCCCGTCCCCGCTGCCGACCTCGAGGGGTACACGGCCCTGAAGTTCACCTACAAAGCTACGATACCCGAGGGGGTCAAGGGCCTGCTCGTCACGTTGTGGGAGCGCGGCGGGGCGCAGTACGAAGAGGTCAACTACCCGCCGCCCAGCGATGACTGGACGACGATCACGCTGCCCTTCGACAGCTTCCATCTGGCGGGCTGGACGAAGGATGACAACAACCACTTCGACACCGAGGACATCACGACCGTGATGATCGGCGTCCACGGCGACGCCAGCGGCGGCGACGGCAAGGGCGCGGTCTACGTGACCGACGTCCAGTTCGTGCCGTAACGCGATCACTTGGGCAGAAGCTCAATCTCGCCGACCTGCGCGGCGTCTACGTAGACGGGGCTGGCCGAGCGGCTGACGGTGAGGCGGAAGTGGCTGGCCTCGACTGGCGCGAAGGTCTTCTCGTAGCCGCGCGAGTCGGCGTAGTCGCGCTCCTCGAAGACGGTCTGCCACGTCTTCCCATCGGCGCTCACCGCGCCGGTGAAGTCCACCGGATGCCCCAGCGGATCGGCGAAGTTGAGGATGACGCGCCCAAGGGTGGAGGGCTTCGGTAGTTCCACGGCGATCCAGTGCGGGTGGGGCGTTAGGGCCGAATGCCATCGCTTGCCCTCGAAGTCATCCGGCGCTGCGAGGACTCCGTCGATCGCCTTCACCGTGCAGCCCGCCTCACGAGGAAGCTCCGAGTCCGAGGTCGCCTTCGCGCCGAGGCTCGCGAGCGCAAGGTCGCGCTTGTCGACCGTGAGGCGGCGCACGAGGGTGAAGGGCACCACGCCCACCGTCAGCCGGCCTGAAGCGACAAGCTCGGCGCTGCCGTGCAGGATTGCGACGCGCGCCTGGCCGGTGCGAAGCATCACCGCGGCTTCCTGCGAGCCTCCGCCCGCGGGCGGCAGGTGCAGAACCTGCTTCGCCGGTTCAGCCGTCACACCCTCCGGCGTTCGCCAGGTCACGGTCACGTCGAGCGGCTGAGGCGTCGAGTTCTCGACGATGAGCTTGAGGGGCCGCGCCGCATCCTCAACGATCTCCGGATCGCCCAGCATGTCGAGGGTCGCCTTCGCCCATATCAGGTCGTACGTGATCCGATAGGCCGACCTGGCCCACAGCTCCTTTGCTGTTACCGCATCAACGAGCCCGGCGGCTTCGGCGCCCACGGCCGACGGCGCATCAGAGAGTAGTCGCACGTCCGCGCCCCGCGCGGCGAGGACGATCGGCGCCATGTGCACGGTCCGGTCGGCAAGCTCGGAGAGCGTCTTAGGCGGCTGGAAGCCCCCGATGGCCACGTTGGTGATCGTATCGCCAACGGGCTTGCGCCAGTTGTCGGGGATGCCCTTCGTGCCGACGAGGATGCCCATCAGCGAGCCGAGTGTCGCGCCCGTGCAGTCGGTGTCGTCGCCGCAGTTGACGGCGTCGCAGATGGATCGCCCGAAGTCGCCGTCACCATAGAGCCAGCCGAGGACGACGAAACCCACGTTGCGCGGCGCCATGAACCAGCCCGTCGGCTCGGAGGCCTTCACCACGGCCTCTCGCGCGGCCATCAAGTCGAGGCCCTGAGCCTTGGCCTGCCGCGCCACGCGGACGGCCTTCGCGAGACCTGAGTCCGCCGGCACGTAGCTGAGGGCGATATCGAGAAGCTTGTCACGATCGCTCTCCACGAAGGCCGCGCTCTCCAGCGAGGCGGTGAACATCTCCGCATACGTGCCCTCAGCGACGCCGTGATCGACGCAGGCGTCTTCGAAGGCATACCGCGCCGCGAGGGCCGGCCAGCCCGGAGCCACGCAGGCCCAGATCTCCGAGCGGATCCACGAGCCGTTGCTGTCGCGCCACTTCGCGTTGCGGAACTGGCCCGACAGTGGCGGCGGGATGCCGTCGCGCATGTTCGCCTTGCCCACGCCGTACTCATTCCAGTCCACGGGGACGAAGCTGAGCCAGTACTCGCCGAGGGTCCGCGCGTTGATGAAGGGCCCGCGCTCCTCCAGCGCCTTCAGCCAGACGAGCTGCAGGTCGAGGTCGTCATTGGCGATCTGGCCCGTCGGCACGGGGTCGAAGAAGGTGAAGTTGTGCGTCCCCTGCTGCCCTTCCGTGGGCCCACCGAGCGTCCCGCCGATGCTCTTCCCGAGCCAGCAGGCGTAAACGCGGTCGCGGAAGATCGACGGGTTGATCGTGATCGTCGGCGCCTTCTGATCGGCGAGGATGGAGCCTGCGAAAGCACAGGTGATCGCGCCAAGGAGAGTCAGCCCAGCAAGCCGCATGGTGTTACCTCTCAGGAAGGAAGTCGTTGCGAGGGGCTCCCTTCACCGCGAAGCCGGACGCACCTTTCGGCGCCCACGCGGCGGGCGCTATCGCCCGCTGCCGAGAAGCTGCAGCATGACCGCCGGATACGTGGTCGGCATCTGGCACTGGTAGCCCCGGCACACGTACGCCGTCGCCCTGCCGCCGATGGAGTCCATGGCCGCCGCATACTCGGCGACTTGCGCGATGTCAGGCTGAGTCCCTGGCCGTCGCAGAAGGACGACCTTGTTGGGCAGAAAGACTTTGCCCAAGGACTCTAACATCGTGCGCGTGTCCTCGGCCTGAGGATCGCCCGCAATCACGATCTCGTACGTCGGCCCGAGGGCGAAGTCGAGCGCCTGCAGGAGATGCGTGTGCGACGCCGGCGTAGCGGCGACGTCGCCGGCGAAGGCTGCCATGATATCCGACGCGTGCCGCTCGAGATCAGTGCGTCCCGTCAGACGGCCGAGGCGTAGGAGGTTGAGCGCCGCGACCGAGTTGCCCGAGGGTAGCGCGCCGTCGTAGATGCTCTTCGCGCGGACCAGAAGAGCCTCGCCGTCGTCGGACGTGAAGAAGAATCCACCGCCCTCCGGGTCGGAGAAGTGCGCCAACATCTCCTCGTTCAGGGCCAGCGCCTGTTCGAGCCACTGAACGTCGAAGGTCGCCTCGTACAGCTCGATCAAGCCCCACACGAGGAAGGCATGGTCGTCGAGGTTGTCGATGACGGCCGCCTCGCCGTCGCGCCATCGATGGAGCAGCTTGCCCTGCGCGTCGCGGAGATTGTCGAGCACGAACCGCGCTGCCCGCGCTGCCGCCTCAGCGTAGCTCGCGTCGCCCAACGCCTGCGTGGCTCTTGCAAGCGCCGCGATCATCAGTCCGTTCCAGTCGGTTAGGACCTTGTCATCTCGGAGCGGACGGATGCGCGTCCCTCGGGCGGCGAACAGCTTCTGGCGGATCGCTTCCGTTCGCGCGGGGTCCTCGACCGGACCGGGCAAGTGGAGGATGTTAGCGCCCGGCGCCTCGCCACTGGCTTCATCGCTGAAGTTGCCTTCCGTGCGCACGCCATAGACTTCGCGCGCCAGGTCCATCTCGTCGGCGTCAAGCACCTCGCGAAGCTGGTCCTCGGTCCACACGTAGAACTTGCCCTCGACGCCCTCGCTGTCGGCGTCCTCGGCCGAGAAGAACGCGCCGTCGGCGGACGTCATGTCGCGCAGCACGTACTCGAAGATCTCGCGCGCCGTGGTGGCGTACTCATCCTTACCCGTCGCCTGCCATGCCTCGATATACGCCATCGCCAGGAGCGCCTGGTCGTAGAGCATCTTCTCGAAGTGCGGCACGAGCCAGTCGATGTCGGTCGAGTACCGATGGAAGCCGAAGCCCACCTGGTCGTAGAGGCCGCCGCGCCTCATGGCCTGCAACGTCGTCTCGACCATCGCGACGGTGCTGTCGTCGCCGGTCCGTCGCCACTGCCGCAGAAGGAACGCCAGGTTGTGCGGAGTGGGGAACTTCGGCGCGCCGCCGAAGCCGCCATGGAGTGAGTCGAACAACCGGACGAAGCTTCGATGAGCGGCGACGAGGGTTTCCTCACCCAACTCGCCGCCACGCCGGCTGGTGCTCAGCCGCTGCACGCTCGTGGCGACGGACTCCGCCACCCGATCCAGCTCCGGCCGCCGATCTCGCCAGTACTCGGCGAGGAGGGGCAGCAGCTCCAGCATCCCGACGCGCCCAAAGCGGTTCTCGCGCGGGATGTACGTGCCCGCGAAGAAGGGGCGCTTGTCCGGCGTCATCACGATCGTGAGGGGCCAGCCGCCGCTGCCCGTCAGATCCTGGCACACCGCCATGTATACCTGGTCGACGTCGGGGCGCTCTTCGCGATCGACCTTGATCGCCACGAAGTTCTCGTTGAGGCGGCCCGCGACCTCGGGGTCCTCAAAGGATTCGCGCTCCATGACGTGGCACCAGTGGCACGTCGCGTAACCGATGGAGAGGAAGATGGGGCGGTCCTCATCGCGCGCCCGGGTGAAGGCCTCCTCGCCCCAGGGGTACCAGTCCACGGGGTTGCGGGCGTGCTGAAGCAGGTAGGGGCTCTTCTCGTGGAAAAGCCGGTTAGCGTGCTGCAAGTCAGTGCTGCCGTCCATGGCGCACCCCTCCTCTGCCAGACCGGCCTCCTCGGCCGGTGGCCCAGCTAAGTGGGGAGACGCAGACCAGCCCCGGCCGGCCTGCGTCTCACCAGATCGATCCGCCGCCAGGTCGGCGACGGGGATCGATGTGAAACCTGTGCCGCTTACTTGGCTCCGCAGGCCCCACCCATCGCGCAGTTGCCACCGCAAGCCATGCTCTTCTGCGGGGCCAGGGCGGTCGCGCCAGGAGTTGCCTTCCAGTACTCGGCAAGCTGGGTCCGGACCGCTCCCATTTGCGTATCCACGGCCGCCAGGCTCTTCTGCGCCGCGGCGAGTTTCGTCTTGTCGACGGGCTGCTGAGACTCGACGGTGAAGAGCTGCCACAGTGCTGCGCGGTGTTCATCCAAGAGCTTGCCCTGCTTATCCCACAGGGCCGCGCTCTTGGGGTTCACGTTGACGTACCCCGCGCCGCCGGGCTTTGCGCCCATCTTCATCATCGGGCAGCTACCGGTTCCGGTCGCCGCACCCTTGCCTGCTCCTCGCATCATCGGGCAAGCACCCTCGGCTCCGCCACCACCGCAACCTCCGCTGCACCCCGCACCCATCATGGTCCCGGTTGCTGCCGGGTAATTGCTTGACGCCCACGCCATAGCAGCCGCCACTCCGACTCCAAGTAACACGGCGACAAGCACCAATCCCACAACCCTACGCTTTGGCATCGCCATATTGATCTCCTCCCAGCTCAATCTATAACTATATTACCATTTCGACGCAGCGCCGAAACCGGGAAGTTCCCGCTACACTGGGGCATGGGGAAAGGCGAAGCTACTGCGTAGCGTTACGGGCGCAGATAATCGGCGAAGGCTGCCTTGAGCAGATCGACCGCCCGGGCCGACTGCTCATCAGACATGCGGACATCTGCGCGCCCACCGGCGCCGGCGGCGACGTGGGTGTCCACCAGCTCGTTCCACGAATAGAAGCCGAGGCCATCAGCATGGCCCGCCGCCTGCGATGCCAACGTCCTCGCGAAGGCCGTCCGGTCGAGGCCCGGGTCGGGGTTGTCGGTCGAGTACGTGTTCCCGTACGTGCGGAAGGTGAGCACGACCGCGTGGCCGCGTGCGCGGTACTCATCCTGCAGCTTCAGCTCCGCCGGAGTGAGGATGTCCGTCGCCCTGACCACGAGAATCTCGGCATGGTCGTCCGCCACGGCTGCCGCGCAGAATTCGCGCGTGTAGGAGATGGCGTCGGGATGCTGCGCCCCGATCTGGTAGGGCGTCTCCGACCCGATGATGACATGCGGCACGGCTCGGCGAATCTCCGCGGACATCCGGGACAGCCCGTCGCCGAGCAGCTCCGAGCAGAAGGCCGTCCTGTCGGCGACAGCCTGCGGATGCTTCTCATGCCCGGGCGCGCTCTTGTAGTCAAAGACCTCGGCGTCGCGCTGATCGATGTTCCACCAAGACTGGTAGGCGGTGCTCCACGCCTGGTTGAGGCGCGCGACTGCTCCGTACTTCGTCCGCAGCCATCGTGCGAACATGAGGCCGGTCTGGCCGTCAAAGCTTCCCGGGCCGGGCCAACCGATCTCCACCGTCGGCGCCACCCATATCCCCTCGCGGTCACCGAGCTTCACCCTCGCCAGCGCTCCGCTGTCGCGGTAGCGGTCGACGTAGGCTTTAGTCCACTTCACTGCGAACTCGGCCGTCGCCGGGTGGTAGGGCAGAGGAACGGTCACCTTCCCTGTCTGGTCGCAGCCGTAGACGAGGTCGACGCCGTACCACTTCTTCGCAAGCTCCTGCCGCCCGCCGGGCTCGACGTCGCAGAAGACCTTCAGGCTCAGCCAGGGGACGATGACGAGGCCCGCCTCTTTCGCCAGACGATGCTCGCGGTCGAGCCAGCGCCAGTCGCCGTCGATGGCCTGGCTCCACTCGTGATCGCAGAAGATCACCGTGACCCCCATCGCGCGCAGGCGGGCGAAGTCGCGTCGAATCGCGTCGTCGTCGCTCTTCCACGGATCCCACCAGTGGCCGAAGTAGTAGACGGCGAGGACCGGCCGGCCGTCGGACAGGCGAAGGCGAGGGGCAGCGGCCCTTGCGGTCGAGAGAAGGACGATGCCAACGGCGATCAGGAGCAGCAGGCGCATGACTGAAGCCTCCCCGAACTGGAGACGAACTTGTGCCGGATATTGTAGCAGGGGGCGGGGGAACCCGTCGGCCGGCGGCGAAGAAAAGATGTGCCGCAGGGGGTTGACCTGCGAGACCCAATCTGCTAAGTTAGTTATCGATAACTAACATGAAACGTCCAGGCGCCGATGGCATAGCTTCCGCAACTCTTCATCTCCTTGCTTCGCGAGGAGTCGAAGAAACGACCATGCGCAACATCGCGGCTGAGGCTGGCGTATCTGAGCCGGCCATCTACCGCCACTTCGCCTCCCGTGCCGACCTGATGGGCAGCATCTTCCTCCAGTGCGCGGGCACGCTATATGACGTGTTGGCTGAGGCCGGGGTTGGGGCTTCCTCGCCGCTCGCGCAGTTGAGGCTCATGGCCGGCGTTTTCTTCGGCTTCGCCTTCAGCCACCCCGACGAGTACGCCTTCATCCTCGCGGTCCACCAGCAGCAGTTGCGCCACCTGGAGGGCAGCGAAACTCGCCTGCCCAAGGACCTCTTTGTCGAAGCCGTGCGTCGGCTGCAGAGGCGCAACGGCGGGGCGGCGGCGCCGCCTTCTCTCGTTGCCGGCGCGATGGTCGGCGTTGTGCTGGGGGCTGTGTTGTTTGCGACGACGGGGCAGACCAAGGCCTCTCGTAAAACTTGCCGCGAGTACGTCACCACAGCGGTGGCCGATCTCGCTCGGTCCTCGTGTAAGAGGACCACTTTGGAATCCGAGGAGGAGTAGTAATGCCAGGCCAGGTTGAACCCGAAAAGGTAAGCATGCATGACTCTGTGAACCAGCTTTACGAAGGCATGAAGGACGGCGAAGCCACCAACGTCTATGATCGCTTCATCGCGATGGGCGCCCGCTGCCCCTTCTGCGAGGCGGGCACGCGGTGTTCGATATGCAGCAACGGCCCCTGCCAGATCAAGCCCAACCGCGGCGTCTTGCGCGGCGTATGCGGGATCGACGGGGATGCCATGGTCGCGAGGAGCATGGTCCACCTCGACATCATGGGCCTCTCTGCCTACTCCCACCACACTCGCGAGATAGCCAATACGCTGAAGGCCATCGGTGACGGCCGCTCGCCCTTCCCGATCCGCGACGAGTCCAAGCTCGACATGCTCGGCGCCGCGCTGGGGATGAACCTCGGCGGCTCCGCGGTCGCGAAAGCTGGCGCGGTGGCTGACGCGATCGTCGCCAGCCTCGACGATGTCAGTGGCGCCGAGAGCGTCATGGCCCGCGCCTTCGCACCTCAGGAGCGCCTCGACTGCTGGCGCAACCTGGGCATCATGCCGCGCAACCCGATGCACGAACTGGTCAGCGCCTCGACCCGCACGATGACTAACATCGACGGCGACTTTCTCTCGCTCTCGAAGTCCGTCCTGCGCGTCGGCCTTGCGACCTGCTATGGCGCGCTGGTCCCGCTTGAGCTGGGCCAGGACGCCATCTTCGGCACCGCGGCGCCTCACGCCGCCAAGGTCGATCTCGGCCTTCTCGATCCCGACTACGTCAACGTCCTCGCCAACGGCCACCAGCCCTTCACGGGCTTCGCGCTAATCGAACTGGCCCATACCGATAAGGCTCAGCAGCTCGCCCGCGCGGCCGGCGCCAAGGGCCTCCGCATCATCGGCTCGACCGAGACCGGCCAGGAACTCATGCAGCGCGCCGAGTGCGACGACATCTTCCCCGGCTGCATCGGCAACTGGATCGTCCAGGAATACGCCTTCGCGACTGGCGCCGTCGATGTCTTCGCGATGGACATGAACTGCTCGGTGCCTACGCTTGGCGAGTTGGCGGAAAAGTATGGCGTGACCCTCGTCGCCGTCAGCGAACTCGTCGGCGTGCCGGGCACTCATCACCGCATCGAGTACGAGCCGGACAAGGTCATGGACCAGGCCTGGCGGATCATCGAACTCGGCGTCGAGAACTTCTCGCGGCGCAAGGGCAAGGACGCCGTGCGCGGCCTGCCCACCGTCGAGATCATGACCGGCTTCTCGACCGAGTGGCTTGTCGGCGCGCTAGGCGGGACGATCAAGCCGCTGCTCGACCTCATCGCCGCCGGGACGATCAAGGGCGTGACGGCGCTGGTGAGCTGCACGACGCTGAAGAACGGACCACAGGACTCGGTGACCGCCGGGGTGGCTCGCGAACTCATCGCCCGCGACATACTTGTGCTGTCGGCGGGCTGCGGCAACGCGGCGACGCAGGCGGCGGGCCTCAATAGTCTGAGCGCCGCCGACCTCGCGGGCCCAGGCCTCAGTGCCGTGTGCAAGCAGCTCGGCATACCGCCGGTGCTCAGCTTCGGCACGTGCACCGATACCGGTCGCCTCATCCTGCTGGTGACCGCGGTGGCCAACGCGCTGGGCTGCAACATCCCGGACCTGCCGGTGGCCGTGACCGCGCCGGAGTACATGGAGCAGAAGGCGACGGTGGACGCGGCGGCCGCGCTGGCGGTCGGCCTCTACACGCACGTGTCTCCCACGCCGCAGGTCGGCGGATCGCCGGCCTTCGTCAAGCTCCTGACCGAGGACCTCGAGGGGCTCACCGGCGGCAAGCTCGCGCTGGGCAATGACCCGGTGCAGGTGGCCGACGGCATCCTCGCGCACATCAACACCAAGCGCAAAGGCCTCGGCATCTAAGAGCGCCTGCGACCACGGCAAGAAAAAGGCACGGCGAGGATCACTCCTCGCCGTGCCTTTGTTGTGGTAAGGCGGTTTCTGTAGGGCGGGCATTTATGCCCGCCGCGTGGTCTGAGACACGCCGCAGAACCGGCGGGCATAAATGCCCGCCCTACAGCAGACCTCTACACGAGAAGGCCACTGGACGCGAGCTCGGGGTTGTCCGGCCCGAAGTGCTTGAGCATGACGATCGGGTCGCTCTTCGACGGGTTCTTGATCGTGACGCCCTCGATCGCGGCTGCCTCGCTCACGAAATACTCGTCCTGCGTGAGTTGCCCGAAGCGGATGAGCGTCGGCGTCTCGATGTCCCACACGCCCATCGTGCCGTGCCCCTGCATCATGATCATGCCGTACGCCCCGCCGTCCCGGATGGTGACCTCTCGCCCGGGCAGAACGGTCAGTTCCTTCGCGCTGTACGCATCGGAGCGGTAGCAGATCCACTTCTCGACGTAGCCCTCAGCCTCCATCTCCTCGACCGCCCGCACCGGCACCGGTCGCATGAAGTGCTTCGCCGCGAACTCGGGGTCGGTGTTCTTCTCCCAGTCGAGCACCTCGACCAGATAGTCGAAGTCGCCCAGGTGCTCGGGTGGCGTGTTCTTCCACAGCAACTCCTCGGGCACGACCGCATCGCCCACGAGCGACTGGTACATCGCGAAGACGTCCGATGCCCGCTGCGGCTCATAGGTGCACAGGCTACCCGGCGCGTGAAGGACGCCCGGAGGCACGTCCCAGCCCGTCCCAGGTTCGAGCCGGTACGCGCGCGACAGGTTCGTGAGCTTGTTGTCGCCCTTCGTGAAATTGACGAGGCACTCGCGCACCTGCGCCTTGGTCGTCCCGGGCTCGAGGCCGAAGAACGTGTACGGATAGTCGGCGCCGTAGTTGTTCGGCTGCGGCGGGAAGTAGTAGGCCTCGGGCTTGCCCATCTGCCCGACCCGTTCGGCATGAAGGTCGCGATGATGCACGTGATGCGGGAGCGCGCCCTTGTTGTCGAAGAACTTCGAGTACATGGGCCAGCGGCCGTACTCAGCCCACAGCCGCTCGCCGATGAGGGCGCCCTTCAACTCGGCCACGGCGTCGCTCAGCAGGCCCTGCCACACCTTCCCGCCGTCGCAGAAGGCCACGAAGCTGAGGCCCTCGTTCGGCGACGTGAGCGGCCCGTTGTCGGCCGGCGTCGTCGACGAGAACCATCGCTCATCGAGCCCTCCCCGGTTCATGCCGAGGGCGTAGTAGTCGTCGGGGTGCAGCTTGATGCGCCGCCCCGGTATGCAGAAAACTCTCGGCACCCACGTCGGCGTGAGCCGCAGGATGCCGCGGCCCTGTTCCATCGCGGCTTCGAACTTCGCGCTATCGCCCATCTTCGATCCTCCTTACTTCCTCGTACCGCAGTTCATACATCGCCAGGATTTCGAGGCCCGTCGCGGTGAACTCGATCCCACCGCCCTCCGCCTGGATCCATTCGATATCCGTCATGTCCGGCAGCAGTCGCACGCCGACCGGCTTGCGGTCGGCATCGAGTCGCACGGTCACCTTCGCGTTGCACGGCACGACCTCGTCGGCATCGCTGAGGCTGACGAGGCTGAGGTTGATCGCCTTCGCCTCGGAGCGATCGAAGGCCGTGATCTCGATATGCTTCGGCGCCTCGCACTCGACACGCGCCGGCCCGTCGAGCAGGTGCCGCACGATCATCGCCATCACCTGCCGGTTGATCGGCCTATCCTCCGCCTCGATCGCGCCGGCGGCATAGCACGTGCGGCTCTTGCCATGGTTGCGCCAGACGAGCGCCGGAGCGGTCCCCGTCGGGCCGGGCGGGTTGCTGTGGATGCTCGAGAACGATGGCCGCAGGACCGACCCTCCGTTCTCGGGATACCACGGCAGCGTGACCGTCGCGATCACCTCGGCGTCGGTCACCTCGATCTCGAACTGCCCGCCCTGATGGATCATGTGATCCTGCGGCGCAAGGGCCGAGGCCAGCGCATCATCGGCGGGCGTAAGGAATGACAGCCCCTCGGCGCCCATCCCTCTGTACGACACGGCGAGCACTTCGGCCAGGCCGAAGTCCTTGCGCTGGCTGCCGTCGAGGTCGAAGAGGGACGAGTAGCGGCTCGCATAGAGGCTGCCGCCGTCGGCGACGAAAGCCTTCAACGCCGCGATCTCTTCATCGCCCAGGACCAGCACGTTGGGCAGGACAATCACCCGGAAGTCGCCCAACTTGTCGAGGTTGGCGCGCGTCACGACAGCGTACGGTATGTGCGCCTCCTGCAGCGCCTGGGCCGCGCCCATCACCGCGTCCATGTGCGGCATTGACGCCCCCGGCGCCATGTTGCCAGGCACTCGATTCGCACTGTTGATGGGCGTGCCATTCTCGCGGAAGTCGAAGCGCGACTCGGAACTCACATAGATCGCGACGTCGGCCTGAAGCTCGCCGCCGAGATGCGACTCGTAGGGTGCCATGCCCTCGAAGATCTGCGCGATCCGCTGATAGACGCCGTGGTTGAGCGTGCCCACCGGGTCGATGGCGTCGATGAAGAGGAAGGCGCTCGCGTGAGCCGGCGCGAGCGATGCCTGCGTCGCCAGCCGCGTCCGCGTCTTCATCGTCACGTGATCCCACAGGTGGACGCAGCGCGAAGTGTGGAACTCGTAGGGCTTGATATTGCTGATCGCGCGGAAGAGCTTGCACACCATGCTCTGCTGGATCGCCGGGCCGTAGAAATCGCCGCTGGCGTAGTCGCAGTGCTCGGACAGCGAGTAAGGCATCGCGAGCGCCCAGCCCGCGAGGACCGGGCTGAGCTGATGCGTGACGGTCGTCGAAGGGCTCGTCCGCCGCACGGCCGCGGTGAGCATCCCCGCGAACTCGCTCATCCACGCCTCGCGGCAGCGTTGGAACTTCATCCACGTCGGGTCGGTCCAGTTCACGACTTCGGGCAGCTCGGACCCGGCCTCCTTGCGGAAGCGCTCGCGGCAGTAATCGCAATAGCAGATGTGCGGCCAGAAGAGCATGTCGAAGAAGACGCCCTCGAACTCGTAGGACGAGAACAGCTCCTCGGTCTGCGCGACGGCGAAGTTGCGATAGGGCGAGTTGGGGCAGCACACGCCGTAGCGGTTGTGCTCGTAGACGCCCTCGCCCTCGAGCGGCTTGATGTGCCAGTCCGGCTCGCGCAGGAACATGCAGTTGTTGAAGACCGCGCTGTAATACGCGACGACCGGCACCCCTTGCTGGTGGAACATCTCCGTCGCCTCGCCGACGAAGTCGCGGCCCTTGAGCCCGGCGTGCATGACGCCGATCTTCGTCGGGTACAAAGCGTGGCCCGTGTGCGACACGCAGTAGAGCATGCTGCTGGTGACCTTGCCGCTGAGGAGCGTATCGACATAGTCCTTCGGGTCGAGTTGCGAGAGGAATTCCTCGCGCCAGTCGGGGATGTGCATGTCCACCAGGACCCGCCGGAAGCATCGCTTATACCAGTCGTTGAGCATGGCAATCCTCCTAGCTAACCCTCAGCGTCGATGGGCCTTCGTAAGACCATCGGGCACGGCGGGGCCGTGCCCGATGGTTAGTCATCGTCCCTCAGCGGGCGACCCTAGTTCCCCTGATCGCCGCCTTGATCGCCACCGCCCTGGTCACCGCCACCCATGTTGCCCCCACCCATGCCGCCGCCCATGCCCTTCGGCGCCTTCTTTCCGCCGAGCATCAGCATCAGCGACGTCTTCGTCTGCACCCGTGGCAGCGGCTGCCCGGTCTCGAGAGCCGTGCCCCGACCGTACCCCAGCCACTGCAAGTTGACCATGTCGCAATCCTGGAAGATGCCGGCCGGCACCGTGCAGTCCGTCCTCTCAGGCCCCATCATCACGGTCGAATTCACGAGCTTGAGCACGTCGGCCATCTGCATGTAGTCCCAGTCGATGTCCATCCCCTCGCGGATCTCCGACGAACTCCACATGATCAGGGTGTTCGTCCCGACCATCCCGAAGATCCGCATGTGCGAGCCCAGCAGGTTCGCCATCGGCTTCCACTGGAAGGCGATGGCCTGATCCAGCGGCGGATAGGCATTGAGTTGCGGATTGGTGATCTCGAAGCCACCGAGGAAGTCCACGTTCTGCGGCACATCGATCGCGACGTTGCCTGTGTAGTTGGTCGTCAACTCGTAGTGTCCCGGCAGAGCCGCGCCCGGCAGGATCTTCCCGGGCTGCTTCTTGGTCGGCCAGTAAGCCGTCGTCCAGTCCGGCTTGTAGAAGTACTCGCCACCGGCCGAGGCCCGGGCCGCTGCGCGAGCCTTCGCCGCCTGCGCTTGTATCGTGGCCCTCTCAGACGCCGTCATCGTCCCCGTGGTGATGATGATCGGCTGGCCCGGTCTCACCGTCGGCGACGATCCCCAGTACAGCTTGATCGTGAACTGCTGCTGCGCGGGCGCGCCGCCCTCTCCGCCGCCTTCGCCGCCCTCAGCGACTTCAGCCTTCGGGCGGTAGATGTCCAGGTTGAGTTCTGGACCGAGCTTGAGCCCGGCCGGTATGGCCAGCGTCGCCGTGGCATCGTCCGGCGCAATCCCGGGCGACCACAGCCGCACGTTCAGCTTCCGCATTGGCGCGCCGGACATCATCGCCAGCGCCTCCGGAGGCATCTGCTTCATGACCTCCGGCGGGAGTGTCGGCATCTGCATTCCGATCATCTTCGTCTGGGTCGTCTCGGCGAAGATCCCGAGGTACGCCTGGTCACCCGCGGCCAATACCGCCCCGGCCACCGTTACCGCAACCAGCAACACGATCAGTTTTCTCATCTCTCTTCCTCCCGTTCGGATTCTCTTACTTATACAGCTTGACGATGACCGGCCCATCGCTTGCGGGAACATCCTGCAGGACCGTCTTCTCGCCATGATGCTCCAGGCCTATCGGCCACGACCGCCCGCTGTAGAGGTCCGTCGCGACGGCCTCCCCATACGCGCTAGTCCCAAGCTCGATATCCCCGAGGAACGGGTCGAGCCCCTCGACCTTCACAGCTTGCCACACGGCCAGCATCGGCGCTCCGTCGGCGCCGCGGAACCAGTACATCCGCACGTCCGCCGGCGGCAAGAAGTACTTCAGCGCAGCCGCCCGGTCGGTCATCTTGAACGCATCCATCATGTCCTTTGCCCGCGCATCGACGTCGCGAGGCATGTCCCTCAGAACACGCCCATCCATCGTGAAACTGGGCTTGCCCGCCACAGTCAGCGTCGCCGTGAAGTCCGGCTTCCACGCTTGCGCATCGCCCAGGAACGAGCACAGCCGCGCCATCGACCACCACGCCGGCTTGCGGTTTCCCGCGAGATCGACGATCCCGAAGTGCGCCTCGGGATTGTGGAGGTCGGCGAAATCGTCCCAGATGTCGTAGCTGATGACCGGGTCGCACCCCATCGCCATCGCTTCTATCATTCGCCGCGGAAGGTACTTCGCCTGCGCCTCCGCGGTGACGGCCTCGTAGCCCATAAGCTTGCCCTTTGGCCAGTAGGTCGGCCAGCCGAACTCCGTGAGGCTGACCCGCTTGCCGCACTTCGCCGCCCCAAGCCAATCGCGCACGCACTCGATCTCCGAGCCGAAAGTGCCGTCCTTCTTCTCGTAGGGAGGGTCGGTGCTGACATCGCCCATCTCGGGGATCGTCTGGTAAGGGTACGGGTGCAGCGTCACGCCGTCGACGTTCGCGTTGAACTTCGGGATGAAGATGAAGGTGTCGTGCGGATAGGCGGTGTTGGGCATGACGACGGCGTCGGGCCGGATCTGCTTGATCGCGTCCGCCGCCGCGTTGACGAGCCCATCGTACTTCTGCCAGTAGCCGTAGTTGCCCATCTGCCCGATGGGTTCGTTCATGATCTCGAAGAAGGTGATGCGCCCCTTGAAGTGATCGGCGACGAAGGCCGCGAAGCGAGCGTAGGCCTCGGGGTTGTACGGGGCCTCGGGATAACACTTGGCGTTGTCGCCGTTGAGAATGCAGCACCACTCGACGCCGAGCTTGCGCCCTTGATCGACCATCTTGTCGATGTTCTCGGGGCAATGGAGCTTGCCGCGCTCGGACTCGAAGGCGCTCCAGATGAAGTCTGTCCGCACCCATCGCAGCCCGGCATCGCTGACCGCATGCAGCAGCTTCTCGTTGGGCTCGCCGAGGTGGATGCAGATGCCGAGCGGATTGCGCGGAAGATCGAGCGCCGTCCGCGGCGTGCCAGGCGGCGATGTCGGTGCTTGTCGCCCGAGCATCGACGCGACCGTCGACGCCTGCGCCTCGCCCGAGATGACCGTCACCCGTACATCATTCGCCAGATGCTGAGACATCGGCTGAGCCAGCCTCAGCACGACCTCCTTCGTCTTGCCCGCCGCCACTGTCGCCTTGCCAGTACGCTCCGTCGGCGCCGACCACGGCGCCACGTATTGTGGGTCGGCCTCGACCGCAACGGCCGCCGGCGTCTTACCTCGATTCGTGATCGCCACCTGCAGCAGCCACGAGCCCCACTCGGGGTTCATGGTCTTCGCCACTACGTCCAGGTCGTTGAGCGTCACGTGCCCGGGCCGCAGGTCGAAGGGCTGCTCGGCCGCCATGCCCGTCGTCTGCACAACCACGTCATCGAACCAGATCGTGCCGACTTTCCCGGTCTTGATCTGTGGTTTGTCGAGGTTGAGGCACACGCCGGTTAGAGGCTGGTGGAAGACGCCGTCGTTCGCGCCTTGCCAGTGTCCCCAGTTCTGCGGCACGCCGACCTCAAGCTGGTGCCACTTTCCATCCGCCGCGAAGGTCACGGTGCCCTGATGCACCTGCCCGGTCCCATCCACGAGGCGGACGACCACGAAGCCGACGTCCGTGGACCGCGCCCAGAAGGTCACCTTCTCCATCGTGAGCGCGGGCTCAAGGTTGCGGCAGATCGCGACGTAGGCTCCGCCCTCGGTGAAGTCGCCGGTCAGCTTACCACAGGCCGAGCCCGAATGGGGGTTGGTCTTGTCGATCTCGAACCGCCCCTGTGCGCCGGGGAACTCGCCGCCCAGCCCGAGGTTCCAGGTGCCCGGCACCTCAAAGCTGCCTATCGTCACGGATCCCGCCTGGGCAAGGCCCACCGATACGATCAAAGCCGCCACCAGGGCGCATGCGGTCGTCGTCACTTTCCAATCCTCCCTCGTGTGCCCGAGCCGTTTGCCAGAGGACCGCGCCCGGTGAACAATGAAAGCCGGACGCCCGCCTGGCCGCTGTGGGCTGAGACTTGTTCGCGATTGGCGACGACTTCCCTTGCCGCTCGCCTCTGAGGTGCGATGCCATGATGATGCTTGCCGCGGTCCTTGCCGCTTGCAGTGCTGCGCCGCCCTGCGATCTGCACTTCGACCCGCAGACCTTTGCCCTTCGCGCGACGATGGGCGGACGCGAGCTCGATGTCCTGCGTGGCGTGGCCTATTCGGCGAAGTTCAGTGAGACCGAGGCCGCCTTCAACACCACGGGCGTCGCATCGGTCAAGCCGCAGGCCGCAGGCTCATGGCTCGTCACCTTTGCTCTCGACGGGCCCGCCGCGGGCAAAGCTCGGGTCGAGTGCATGGCACGGATGATGTCGCCTCAGTGTCTGCGCCTCGCCTGGGTCATCTCCTACACCGGTCCCGAGAGGGCGTTCTTCGGCTGGAGCGATGGCTTCCGTTTTGACGTGGCGACGCAGGGCGTCGCGCCGGCGAAGCCCCTCTCCGCTCGCACTCGTCCTCTGAACCGATGGATCGCGCCCGACGGCAGCCGCCCCTACGAGGTCGCCGGCGACACGCCCTATCCCGATCTCGATCGCCAGCTTCGCTACGTCACGTTCCCCGACGCCGCCCTGGCCGTCCTCACTGAGAACTACGATCCCGACTGGTTCTACCATCACGACCTCGGCCGCGTTCTCTTCCACAAGCTCTCGCTCCCCGCGAAGGCGCCGCAAGAGACGAAGAACACGATGGAACTTGTCGTCTTCCCGCCCCCCGCCGGCACGGCCATGGCGGATGAGAGACTGCTCGCCCTTGCCCACGGCGAACCCGTCGGTGTCGCCCTCACCACCGGCCGCGCGGGAAATGTCTTCGCGCCCGACGAGCCGCTGCAACTCACGGCGCATCTTGGCAACGCGACCGCCGCGGCTCAGACCTGCCGCGTCACCTGGGAGCTTCGCGATTACTACGCGCGCGTCGTCTCTCGCGGCGATCAGCCCGTGAGCCTATCCGCTTGGGCGAGTCAGGATCTGTCGCTCGTCAAGGCCGTGGCGGCACGCCGCGGCATCTACTTCCTCGCGGGTCGCCTGCGATGGCAGGGCGGCGAGCGTCTCTTGCGGACGACTCTCTCTTGCCTTCCTCTCCGTCCCGAGCCCGCAGTGAACGAGCGTTCACCCTTCGGCCTTTCCGCAGCCATCTGCAACCCCGACGCCTATCCCGACCAGCCCGAGCCCGTGGCTGTTTTCAACCTCGCCGCGCGCATCGGTGTGCACTGGCTCCGCGGGCCTGGCTTCCCGATCCGCGCAGACGTGAAGCCCGACGAACTCGCCGCCGCGCACGAACGCCTCGCCTTGCTCAACAAGTATGGCCTCTCCCTCCACGCCCAGTGCGGCGTCGACATACCGCACAACGAGGATCAGTCGCAAGCCTTCCGCCGTGCCTTCGCCGCGTCTCTTCCCGCCTACAAGTTCCTCTCGCGCTACCTTGAGGTCGGCAACGAACTCAACTACTCGATGAAGCCGGACGAGTTCGTGCGCTTCCTGCTCAAGCCTCAGTTCGAAGTCATGCGCCAGGTCTTCCCCGAGGGCCGCGTCATGAACGCCGGTCTCGGCGGCGTGATGAAGGATTGGTGGCCGGGCTTCGTGGACGCCCACGGCCTCGACTACGTGGACGCGGTGTCGGTCCATCCCGGTCATCACCCGCGCGCGCCCGAGTTCTGGGAAGGCTGGGAGGGCTGGGTCTTCCGCCCCCAGATGCTCCACGTCCTCGACGACCTCGGCAAGCGCCCAGACCGTGCCGCGAAGGAAGTCTGGATCACCGAGGCCTACGCGCCGAGCGACCCCGCCCCGGCCCAACTGGACCTGCGCACCGCGGCCGACTACATGGTCCGCGAGTACTGCGTCGCCCTCGCCCTCGGCGTTCGCGTGATCGAGTGGTACCAGTTCCAGGATGGCACCTGGTTTTCCGCCGCGCCCATGCCGAGTGACAGCGAGCACAACTACGGCATGCTCTACACCGACCTCGCGCCGAAGCCGCAGTACGTGGCCTTTGCCACGATGACTGAACAGCTTGAGGGTGCCACCTGCCTCGGCCGTCTCGACCTCGGCGCCGACGACCTATACGGTCTTCGCTTCCGCCGAGCCGCCGGCCAGACGGTCGACGTCCTCTGGAGCTATCGCGAGAAGCACGAGTGCGACCTGCCGTGGTGGCCGCCGGAGAACTATAAGGGCAAGCATCGCCTGCCTGCCGAGCCGTGGGTGGAGCGGTGGAAGGATGCTGTCTCGGTCGAGCTTCCCGCGGGGCGCGATGTCGAAGTCTGTGACATTCTGGGCAACGCACGGAACGTCACCGCCGTCGGCCGCGTGAAGCTGAGTCTTACCGGCAGCCCCATCTTCGTCCGTGGGTTGGAGCAGGTGCCCATACGCTCGGCCGTATGGCCCTAGTCGCTTCGCGTACGTAAACACGTCCACGGGTTAGAAGAGTCAGGTCGCACGCGCGAATTGATACACAAGTAATCGCGTCAAGAATTCGGTTTTCACTTGACGAATCTACACCCGCATGTTCTATACTAGACACTGTAATAGCGTGCGTCGCGTATCGTAGAAGTCGAAGGTTAAGGAAATAAGTGCAGAGCCACTACGGGGCACCGGAACTGGGTAGCAACGGTCGGTGTGATACCGATCGAATGATGTACAAGGAGGGGCCGTAGATGGCCGAACCGAAGAAGAAGGNNGCAGCTAAGCCTGCCGCGAAGAAACCGGTGGCGAAGCCTGTCGCCAAGAAGCCGGCAGCGAAGCCCGCAGCTAAGCCTGCCGCGAAGAAACCGGCGGCGAAGCCCGTCGCCAAAAAGCCGGCAGCGAAGCCGGCGGCCAAGCCTGCCGCGAAGAAACCCGTGGCGGCGAAGCCCGCCGCCAAGAAGCCGGCAGCGAAGAAGCCCGCGGCGAAGAAGTAGCCTCGGGCCCTTCGGTTGTGCGATTCACCGAGACCCCTGCGCCGACGGCAACGCCGGCGAAGGGGTCTCCCACTTCTCCAGCCTGATCCCCCACCGCAGTGAACGCTCGTTCACTAGACGCCAACAAGCGCGCGTGAACGAGCGTTCATCGTGAAGCTTTTTTGAGTTCTTTCCCTGCGAGCTTTCGCGCTTACCGCGCTCTAGTCGCGGCCACGGGGACAGCCTGAGTCAGGCTCGTGGGCGGAGCGTCGTCGATGTTCGCGAGTTCCTGACACGCCATGTCCTGCAGGCTTCGCGCCGACTCCAGACATCCGCTCACGTTGTTGAAAAGGAAGGAGAAGGCGAGCAGCCGCCCGCCGTTCGTCGTGCAGTACCCCGAGAGCGAGGCGATGTCATGCATGGTCCCCGTCTTCGCCCACACTCGCCCGCGCGCACAGCCGCCCTGCATGCGCTTGCACAGCGTCCCGTCCTCACCGGCCACCGGCAGCGAACCGGAGAAGGCCGTCCACTCGAAAGGACGCTGCGCCATGTGGCGGAGGATGCCCACGTAGAACTGCGCCGTCGCCCGGTCGTCCCGCGACAGCCCTGACCCGTCGACGAACCGTACGCCCTGCATGGGCAGGCCGCGATCCGCCCAGAACCGGTAGAGGAACGCCGGCATCTTCTGCGGGCCTCCGGCCACCAGGCAGCCGAGACTGCGCCACAGATTGTCCGCCCAGCTGTTGAGGCTATGCTTATTGATCGTCAGGATTATGCGGCCCAGGGGCATCGATAGATGCTCGATTATCAGGGCCGCCGCATTGCTCGTCGCGAGGACCTGCGGCGAGGACGCTAGCTTGAAACTCGCGGCCGTGAGCGCCTGGGTCAGCATGTTCCGTGAGGCCTCGGCGCTGTCGCCCTTCTCAGCGGTGAGGGCGTTGTGGGTCCATACACCGCGCGCGAAGGTATAGCCGCGGTTGATGAGTTCCTTCGCGAGGGACTTGTAGATGTCGCTGCCGGCTGTGGGATCGGCGGCGCCGGCGACCACCAGCGGCCCGGACACAGCGCCTCCTGGCGCGACCTCGCCCGCTGCGTAGACGGCGGTGCGGAAGCAGTAGTCGGGCCCGAGAAGGAGCAGCGCCGCGGCGGTGGTTGGGATCTTCGCATTGCTCGCCGGCACCAGGCTCTGTGCCGCGTTGCGCTTGTAGATGATCTCGCCGGTCGCCACGTCGGCGATGAGAACGCTCATCTGGGCCGTCGCCAGCTTGGGGTGAGCGAGGATCTGATCGACGCGACGCGCCGCCTCGGCAGCCGTGTACGCGTGGCAGTCGTGCGCAAGAAGGGCCGCCGCGAGGGCAGCTGCGATGAGGATTGTCTTTTGCCGCATGTACTTGCGCTCCGCAATCGAAGCCGTTGCTGCAGCCCCTGCCGCCGCCTCTGGCGTCCCTTGGGAGTATAACACAACGACCCTTTTAGGCTACCCCGTGCCGCCGCTGCAAACCTCGCGCCCGGCGCCGCATCAAGGAAAGACCGCCCGCGCTGCGAAAAGCTCTCAACAGCAAAGCCCGTCGCTTCAGGAGGAATGTGCCTTGAGCAGGATAGCTTTTGCCCTGGCCCTGTGGAGTCTGGGGATCGCCGGCGCGGTCCAGGCCGCCGACATCGTTGTGGTCCGCGGCACCTATGCCGAGACGGTGAAAAGCTCCGAGGCCGCGAGTACTCTCACCCTCTACCAGATCGTCGCCCGCGACATGAAGGCCGCCGGTCTCGCCTTCGCGACTCTGCGCGACGAGGAAGCGGCCTCGGGGTCGCTGGCGGGCGCGAAGCTTGCGATCTTCCCCTACACACCGATCTGGGCGCCGGGCGAGGCCGAGGCCGCGATCTCCTTCGTGAAGTCGGGAGGCAAGGTCGTCGTCTGCTACATCTGTCCGCCCGATCTCGCCCAGGCCCTCGGCTTCAAGCTCGGCGAGTACATGCAGGACCGCGACCACACCGGCAAGTTCGACAACTGCTGCCTGGCGGCGAAGGCGCCCGCGATCACCGGTCTTCCGCCGCGCTTCCTTCAGCAGAGCTGGAACCTCACGTCCGCCACGCCAGACCGCGCCGATGCGACCGTGCTATACGACTGGTACAACGCGAAAGGTGAGGCCGCCGGCCTCGCAGCAATGCTTCTCTCCGACAGCGGCGCCTTCATGACCCACGTCTTCACCGAGCCCGACGCGCCGGCGAAGTCGCAGCTACTGCTCGCCCTCGCCGGACATTTCCTTCCCGACCTTTGGACCTCCGCCGCACGGACCGCCATCGACAGCGCCTGGAGCTTCGACGCCTTCTCCTCGCCCGACGGCCTTGCCGATGTCATCGCCCACGCCACCCTCCGCGGTGTCGCCAACAATCCCGGCCTCGCCTTCGAGCGCGCCCGCGACCTCACCGCTCGCGCCGAGCAGGCCGTCGTCGAGAAGCGCTATCCCGACGCAATATCCCTCGCCGGTCAGGCGCGCAAGGCCGCGATCGAAGCCTATGCGCGCTGCCAGCCTTCTCGTCCCGTCGAGATGCGCTCGGTTTGGATCCAGACGGCCTTTGGCGTTGACGACTGGGGCTGGCAGAGATCGATCCGCCACCTCCGCGACAGCGGCTTCAACGCGATCCTGCCGTGCATGTGCTGGGGCGGTGTCGCCTACTACAAGAGCGACGTCCTCCCGGTCGCGCCCGAGGTCGCCAAACGCGGCGATCAGCTAGCCGAGTGCATGAAGTGGTGCCGCAAGTATGGCGTCGAGCTTCATGTGTGGAAGGCCAACTGGAACCTCGGCGGCAGTCACACGCCCGCGGCCTTCCGCGAACAGATGCGCCGTGAGAATCGCCTGCAGATGGATCCGCAGGGCAAGGAGATCGACTGGCTCTGCCCGTCCGACGACCGCAACTTCGCCCTCGAGCGCGATGCCATGCTCGAACTCGTCCGCAAGTACCACGTCGACGGCCTTCACTTCGACTACATCCGCTACCCCGACGAGAGCGGCTGCTTCTGCCCGCGCTGCCGAGAGAAGTTCGAGGCGCGCATCGGGCGGAAGGTCGAGCAGTGGCCCGCCGACGTGATCACAGGCCCGCTAGTCTCTCCTTGGCTCGACTTCCGCCGCGATAACATCTCCCGCCTCGTCGAGGCTGTCGGCACCGAGACCCATCGCATCGATCCGCACTGCAAGGTCTCGGCCGCGGTCTACGGATGGTGGGAAAGCTCGCGCGATCCCCTCGGCCAGGACTGGGTCCTGTGGGTGAAAAAGGGCTGGCTCGACTTCGTCTGCCCGATGGACTATCTCCCCGGCAACGAGGAACTCGGGCGCATCATCACGCGCAACGTCGGCTGGGTCGATGGCACGATGCCGCTCTATATCGGCCTCGGCGAGTGGCTGCTCAAGGACGCCGCGCATCTCATCTACCAGATCGACGAGACGCGCAACCTCGGCGCCGACGGCTACGTCCTCTTCCACTACGACCACCCGGAGATCACCGACGACCGCATGCCGATGCTCCGCCTCGGCGCCACACGCGAGCCGGCCCTCTTCCCGCATCGCGGGCCGGGCGTTCGCTGGGGGCTACCGGTGGGCGTCAATGATGACTCGCCCAACACCTTCGTCGAGGGGAGCGAAGTCGCGGTGAAGGCGACCCTTGCCTCCGATGCGCCGGGCGCTGCCTGGCTCGAACTCCGCCGGCTCGACGGTAGCGCAATCCAGCCTCTCGGCCGCACGTCGCCGGGAGGGACCGTCGAGGGCGCCTTCAAGATGAGGGCCGAGCCAATTCGACTCGCCATGGTCGGCCGCGGCGACGACGGCCGCATCACCTTTGAGACGCGCGGCCCCCTTCTCTTCCCGATCACGCCCGAGGCCTACGCCGAGCAACAGGCGCGCAATCATCCGCCCGCGTTCGAGGGCAAGGGCCTCGCCGTCGGCGTCTATCAGGACAGTTATGGCGGCCTGACGATCCTCCAGGCGCTGCAGGCCATGCGCGGCATCGAGGCGCGGCCCATCTATTCGCTCAAGCCCGACTTCCTCGCGCCGTGCCGGGCACTGATCGTCCCACAGCCACGCAGCGGCGCCGTCCTCGCCGTCGCGCGGGACGACCTACGCGCCTTCGTGCAAGCGGGCGGCTTCCTCCTGGTGACGCACGACGCGGTCGGCTTTCGCCTCGACCCGGTGCTTGTGCCCGAGGTCTGCGCGGGAGGGTCCGAGCGCGTTGAGGATAGTCAGTGGCGCCTTTCCGCCGAGCTACCCGCCGACATCGGGCTCAAGGTGGGGGAGACGTACCGGCACACCTTCTGGGATCACGATCTTGTTACGCCCGGCCCCTCGGGGAAGATCGTCGCGACCGACGCATCGGATCGCCCGCTGGTCGTCGTGGGGCCCCTGGGCAAGGGCACCTTCTGCGCGTGCGGGATTGCGTTGGGGATCGAGCGTACTGGTGACCGCGACGTGCCTCTCAGCGACGCCGAGTCACGACTACTCCGCGGGTTACTTCTCGAAGGGGCACACTGAGGCAAGGCGCAGCCGCGCGTCCCGGCCAGGGGAGGTAATGCTTTGGAGCGGGAGACGGGATTCGGACCCGCGACCTTCTGCTTGGCAAGCAGGCGCTCTACCGGGCTGAGCTACTCCCGCTCCGATATAGGAAAAGGCTTCTCAAAGTTCTGGAGGCGCGGACGGGAGTCGAACCCGTGAATATCGGTTTTGCAGACCGGTGCCTTACCACTTGGCTACCGCGCCCTTCAAGGCTATTCGGGCGCCGAGCCGGTGTGCGCCTCTAACAAGAAAACTTTGGAGCGGGAGACGGGATTCGGACCCGCGACCTTCTGCTTGGCAAGCAGGCGCTCTACCGGGCTGAGCTACTCCCGCTCATACAAAGACTATTCGGTTACCTTGGAGCGGGAGACGGGATTCGGACCCGCGACACCCGGCTTGGGAAGCCGGTGCTCTACCACTGAGCTACTCCCGCTGCCTTGGTGGGCGGTACTGGATTTGAACCAGTGACCTCGCGCGTGTGAAGCGCGCGCTCTAGCCAACTGAGCTAACCGCCCATCAAAAGCTCAAATTGGTGCCGAGGGAGGGACTTGAACCCTCACACCCTTGCGGGCACTAGGCCCTCAACCTAGCGTGTCTGCCAATTCCACCACCTCGGCGTAAGCTCTACTATATCGCACGCCCCGACGGCGAGTCAACGACACGGGCACTAAAGCCACTCCGAGCCTACTTGCCCCCTATCCCCGGCGCCAGACTTCGGCCATAATGAGATGCCTTCGCGTGCTCCGATCATGAACCGTCGCCGATTCCTGGGACTGTGCGCCGCGGGTGGCGTTGCCGCCGCCGGCGCCTGGACCGTGCACGATATCCACTCCGAGCGTTTCAGTCTGCGGGTCAACCGCAGGCGGCTGCGCGTGCATGGCCTGCCGGCATCCCTCGAGGGCCTCAAGATCGCCCTCCTCTCCGACTTCCACGCCGGCTGGTGCACGCCCTGGGACCTCGCCACTCGCGCTGCGGTTCTTGCCGTCGGCGAGAAGCCCGACCTCATCTTCCTGCTCGGTGACTATGTGAGTGATCCCGTCGCTGCCGTTGCCGCGCCTCTCCGAAAGGTCCTCGCGGCTCTGCGCGCACAGCACGGTGTCTGGGCGGTGCTGGGCAATCACGACTGGATGTACGGCCGCCATCGCCCGGTGATCCAGAGCCTCGCCGCCACCGGCGCGACGCTCTTGCGCAACTCCGCCCGGAGGCTCTCAATCCGCGGCCACGACCTATGGCTCGCCGGCCTCGATGATCCGGTGACCGAGCGGGATAACTTCGAAGCGGCGCTGCGCGATGTCCCGTCTGGCGCCCTCACCTTCCTCCTCGCCCACACGCCGGACATCATCTACCAGGCCGAGCAGCTTGGCCTCCGCGCCGTCTTCGCCGGACACACTCACGGCGGCCAGGTCTGCATCCCCTTCTATGGCCCGCCCATCGTCCCTAGCAAGTTCGGCAAGCGCTTCGCGTCAGGGGCGTTCACGGTCCGGGGCACAAGCATGTACGTCACCCGCGGCATCGGCTCGGTCCCGCCGCTGGTGCGTTTCAATTGCCCGCCCGAGGTCTCTCTCCTGACCCTCGCCGCGCAGACGAGGAGCTAGTCGCGGCGGGGCATTGTTCCCGTGCAGGAAATGGATCGCCAGCCACTAGCAACGCCAGCAGCCCCCACCGTCCGTCATCCTGAGGGAGCGGCGTTTCTTTGCCGCGACCGAAGGATCTCCTCTTGGCTTGTTGGTGAGGGCAGCAGTCGCCAGCTAGGGTCGACAGAAGGAGATCCTTCGTCGGCAACAAAGACGGTTGCCTCGGCGATGCGATGCATCGCAAGGATGACATCCTGTGAGCGGGTCGTTAGCAGCAGACCTGGTTCGTGGCCTCCGTGCCGACCGGGCCTTGCACGGGGATAGCGGGGCCACATACACAGACCGCCTCAGCGGGCTAGCCGCCCTTCGGCTTTTCCTCAACCCCGACGACGATCCCCACGTCGATATATTGCCCACCCACGGTCTGATGACAGTGCACGGCGATGGTATTCTCGCCCACCACTAACGCCTTCTTCAGCGCCGCGGTCGCCTCGAAGACCCCGTAGGTCGAGCCGTAGCCGCTGAACTCGGCGACCTTCGTCCCGTTGAGGTAGACCTCGGCGTCCTCGTCGTGATGAAGACGCAGCCCGGCCAGGTCGAACTGCACGGTGTCCACGTGGACCTTCCGCCGCAGCCAGATGTCGTCGGTATTCCACACCGTCCGCACGATGGCGCCGGGCGTCCCTTCTGTCCCGAAGCCGCCCTTGCCGACCTTCCACGCCGCGTCATCGAACGCCGGCTTGAGCCAGTCGGCCGCCGGCGCGTCGGTCGTGTAATGCCACTCCTGCCCGTCCTCCTCCGACGACGGCACGAGCGCCCGCCACGTGATGTGCAGTATCCTCGGTGGTTGGGTCTCATACGCGGCCGCCCGCGCGTTGATCGCATGCACGAGCGCCGGGTCATACTTCGGCTTGCGGTCATAGAAGTAGATGCCGTTCTGCTCCTGCTCGATGTCGGTAAGTTGCGTATAGCAGAAGCCGCACATGTTCGGGTTGTCGAGGAGCACGTCGGTGAGGCCCTTGTAGCGATCGACGAATTCCTTCACGCTCGCCTGCCCGTAGCCCCAGCCCGGCACCGCTGGCTCGCGGTCGGTCTTGACGAAGATGCCGCCATACTCGCTCACGAAATACGGTTGCCCGCGATATCGGCTGCGCGGGTCGGAGAGGTTGTTGTTGAACGGGTCCTGCCCCGTCAGCGAGAAGTTCTGATACCTCGCCGCGAAGGACTGTGGGTTCTGGTCGTAGTCGTGCGAATCGAACACATCCGTCCCCGGGAAGAGGTGCGTGTAGCCGCTGGTGTCGAGGAAGGGCCGCGTCGGATCCATGACCTGCGTCTGCGCGAGGATTTCCTCGACGGCTGCGATGGCCGGCTCGCCGCCGGTCTCGTTCAGCGGGCACCACCCGATGATCGACGGGTGGTTGCGATCGCGTTCGACGACTTCGCGCCATTCGTTGATTGCGTTGCCCACGGCTTCGATGTCGCCCCAGTTGATGCCCCAGCTCGGGTACTCGCCCCACACCACGTACCCCAGCTTGTCGGCCCAATAGAGGAACCTCGGGTCGAAGACTTTCTGGTGCAGGCGCGCGCCGTTGAAGCCCGCCGCCATGCTCAGCTCGACGTCATGCTTGAGCGCCTCATCGGTCGGCGCGGTGTAGACGCCGTCGGGGTAGAAGCCCTGGTCGAGGACGAGGCGCTGGAAGATCGGCTTGTCGTTGATGAGGAACCGGTTGCCCTGGATGGTGATCTTGCGCAGGCCGAAGTAGCTGTGCACCGTGTCGACGACCTTGCCGTCGCGCAGAAGATCGAGGGTCAGATCGTAGAGGAAGGGCTTGCCCGGCCACCACGGCTTGATCTCGCTGAGCTTGACCGCGCCCTCGACCGCGCGCCATCCGGCCGCTACCGTCTCCTCGCCGACCTGCTTTCCGTCGGCATAGGCGCGCACACGCAAGGTCACGCCCTTGCTCGGCCCGTCGACCCACCCGAAGACGGACACCCTCCCGCCGTCGAGGTCGGGCCTCACCCCGATCCCTCGCAGGTACGTATCGCCCACCGCCTCGAGCCACACCGTCTGCCAGATGCCGGTCGTCCGAGTGTAGGCGCAGCCGTTGCTCTCGAGGTCGTGGCACTGCTTGCCGGTCGCCTGTTTGCCCGAGCGCGTGTCGTCGAAGACCTGCACGACGAGTTCATTCGCGCCGGGGCGCACGTCTTTGGTGATCTCGAAGGCGAAGGACGAGTATCCGCCCTTGTGCTCGCCGACGAGCGTCCCGTTGAGCCACACTCGCGCCCACCAATCGACCGCGCCGAAGTGGAGCAGGAGCCGCTTGCCCGCCATCTCCGCCGGCACCTCGAAGCTGCGCCGGTACCAGACGTGGACCATGAAGTCGCGGTGCGCAAGGCCCGACAACTTGCTCTCCGGGCAGAAGGGGACGGTGATGGTCTGGGCGAGGTCGTGCCCCGACGTGAGGCCGCGCTTCTCGCCGTCGCCCTTCTCATCGATCTCGAACTGCCACGGGCCGTTGAGATTGAGCCAGGCGTCGCGCTGGAAATCCGGTCGCGGATGCTCGGGTCGGGGGACGGCGGCGGTCGCACTGGATGCAAGGAAGATCAGGGCCGCCGTGGCGATCGCGAATGCTAGTGGGCTCATTGCTTTCATCCCTCGCCGGAAAAGGAGTCCGTTCGGTGGTGAATAATACGCGCCCGGTTGCTCGCCGTCATGCCCTAAGAGAAAGACGGCCGGCTCACCCTGCCCGGCCGTCTACCGATCGTCCTTCCCGCCTAGTGATCGGCTACTTGGCGAGCTGCACGCTCGCGAGCATTTTCGACGATAGCAGCGCGAACTGGTCGAAGGTCTTCTCCGGCGCGACGATGCGGATGTCCCAGCCGGAGTCGCCGGTGCTTTCGCCTTCGCATCGGCGGGCTTGGCAGCGATATCCTTGCCGCACCACGAGCAGATGTCGGCCTTGTCGCTTTCCATGCCACAATTATTGCAGACAGACTTCATGGCGGATTCTTCTGCAAGGGTAGCACTCGGATTCTACCAATCCGCCGTGGCTGGAGAGACGACCGTATGGAGTTCTACAGTCCGCCGGACTGCAGGAGCTTCTCGAGGAGGATCTGCGTGTCGGCGTGGTCGAGCCGCCCATCGCCGTTGAGGTCGGCGTCGATCGTGCTCAGTCCCTGAGTCTGCGGAACGTACGGGGTCCTCGTCCTGCCCTCCCACTGCTGGATGAGCGCGACGAAATCGGCCCGGTCCACGACGCCGTCGCCGTTGACATCACCGGCCTGCCCCAGCGTGAGGCGGTGGATGACGCCATGGAGATTGTCGGCGACGAACACGCGCTGGCCGGAGGGGTCGGCGGCCAGGCCACCGAACTCGTTGGGCCTCAACGGATCTGCCACGTGCCAGGGGTTGGCGGGGAGGCCAGAGGGCAGAGTGAGACCCCACGCGATATTGCCCTGCAAGCTGAAGCCGATCACCTGAAGGCTGCCCGTGCCCACCACCGCCACCGCGATCTGGCTTGCGCCCGCGAAGGTGATCCGCCGCCCCGACAGTCCGGCAGGCAACGCCCACTCGCCCACCTGCAGGCCGGAGCCGTCGAAGAGCACCACGTGCGAGTCCGTCGTCAGCGCGGCAAAGCCGCTCTCATCCGGTGCCACCGCGAGGTCTGCCACGCCATCCGGCGTCAGCCCGAGGTCCGCCCGCCTCGCCTCCAGGCCGGTCGTCGGGTCGAGGCACACAGCGACCACCGTCGCCAGCGGCGGCACGATCCACAGATGCGTCGGTGTCGCCTCGAGCCAGTAGGCCGCCGCCCACGGCAGGCTGTGGATCTGCCACGTGCCCACATCGAGCTTCACGAGGCCGCCGTCCGGGCCCAGGTCGACAGCGTAGAGCGCCGTTCCTGCCGCGTTCAGCGCGATGGGGCCTTCCGGCAGCCACAGGTCGTAGTGCGAGGATGCCGCCCCCGTCGCGTCGAGGAACGTGAGACGCGCGTTGGCGAAGTCGTTGGCTGCGAGGCCAGCCGTGCCTGCCGCGAGGGAGACGACATCGGCCAGTCCTGTCCCCGGCGAGTCGAAGCCCTTCGAGCCGACGTAGGCGCACGACGTCGGGCTGTCGATGCGGAAGAGGCCGTCGGCCACGGCCCAGACGGCGCCGCGTGACGGATCGGCCGCCAGGTGCCAGAAGTAGTACCAGGCCGATGCCTGATAGAGCACTGAGGTGGTCGTTGCCGAAACTGACAGCAGCGCCCCGCCCGCATCCGACACGCTCGCGACGATGAACGCCCTCGACGTGCCCGGTGCCGCGGCCATGCGCGCGACCGCAAGCGCGTGCGCCGACTGCCCCTTGCCCCACGCATCGAGCGATCCCGTCGCGATCTCAACGCCCGCCGCAGGCTGCGTCGGCCCGGCGGTTAGGTCGTAGGCGATGATCGAGTAGGCGCTGCCATGCGTGACGAGTACGCAGAGCCTGCCCGTGGCGTCGAAGCATGTGGCCCAGGCGCGCCAGTCTGTCCACGCGAAGTCGAGCGCCCACGTGCCGAGGGCCGTCCCATCGCCTGCGTATACATCCACCCGCGTCCCGTCCCACACCTCGTCCAGAAGATAGAGGCGGTCCTGCGCATCCACCGCCAGGTCGTCCACGCCCACCTCCGGCGCGGGCAGGGCGGAGACGATGGGCGAGAGGTTCGCGGCGTAGTGATCGAAGGAGGCTGCGCCGCGCACCCACACCCCGGTGCCCCCGGCGCGCATTTCGTAGACGGTGCGGGTCGCGATGGTGCCCATCGTCTCAACGCCGTTCTCGGGCGTGCCAAGGCAAATGTCCGACAGGCCGGCGCCGGTCGAGGCGGCGGTCAATATACGCCCATCGCTGAGGACCGCCTGGGGCGAGGGCATGCGCAGCCCGGGTGCGGCCCAGTGGCCGACGTAGGTGAAAACGTCGGCCGCGTGAACAACCCCGAAGCTCAGGACCAGCCCGAGCATCGATGCAAACCTTGGGCGCCGGCAAAGCTGCGCCATCTCTTGTCCTTGCCTCCTGACGATCCCCGACCTTGGGACCTGCAGTCGGCGTGCCAGGACGCAGCGAGGAAATCGAGCTCAAGGGTTTACGTGCAGGGGGTGGGCGTCAGGCCAGGTACGGGCGGAGCAGGTCCCTCACGCGGTTGGGCGACATGGCCAGGCCCTGCGAGAGCATGGTCCCATCCACGATGAGCACGGGCGTCACCGTCGGCCCCAGCGCGGCGATGCGATCGACGTCCTTGACGAACTCGATCTCGACGTCCTCGCGGTGCGCCTCGGCCAGCACGCCCCGAACGTTCGCCATCAGGCGGTCGCACTTGCTGCAGCCTTTGCCGTAGATCTGGATCTTCATCTGTGGACCTCCGAGGGCGGCACCCTTGGGCGCCCGGAGAGGAGTTTACCTCAACTTCGCCGCGAGGTGGCGCTCGATTAGCTCGCGCAGCTTGGCATCGGAGGGCGCCTTGGCGATGCTCACGACCTCGTCGTCGATGACGATGGCCGGCGTCATCAGCACGCCGAACTTCCGCGCCTCTTCCGAGAGGATGTCATGCACGGTTACCTCGACCTGCGGCCCGAACTCCAGCGCGACCCGGCGCACCGCGCGCTCGGCGTGGACGCAGCGGCTGCAATGCATGACCGTGCCGAGTTCCTGCAGGCCGTAGATGACGCGGACATGCACGAGCGGCTCGCCACTCTTGCGCGCCGCCTTCGTTGGCGTGGGCACCTGCGGCAGGACCTCGGCCTCAACCTCGGCGATGGCACCGGCCATGTTCGGGATGCGCAGGGCGCGGGCGCACTTGCTGGCGACCTCCGGCGGGCATCGTCGGATATCCCAACACGGCGCGAAGTCGAGCAGCCTTCGTATCGAGCGGAGGGTATACCCTTCCTCGTGCATCATCTCGCCGATGCACCGCAGCCAGCGCAGGTCCTGCTTGGAGTAGAGGCGCTGGTTATTCCGGCCCGTGCGGACGGGCTCCAGGAGGCCGGCCTCCTCGTAGGCGCGCAGCGTCCGCGGCGCGAAGCCGAGTAGCTGCGACGCGATGGCCGCGCTATAGACGGCCCGCGCATCCTCCGTGGCGCGATCGGAAACCTCGCCCTCATCGGCTGCTTTTTTCGGCGCTGGTTTCACCGGATGCCTGGCCTCCCTGTCACGCTCCGATGTGCGCATGGTCACACCCCAAGGCCCCTTGAGCTTAGTGGCCCTGGCCCATCGTAATGCAGGGGCACATGTACTGCCCCATCTGCCACGTGAAGACGATCGCCACGAGCGTTGCCAGGACCACCACGATCGCCCAGTACACGCCCGCCTTCTTCCAGCCGATGACGCGCGCGAGGACGATGGTGCCCGGCAGGCTCAACCCCGGGCCCGTGAGCAGGATCGCCAGGGCCGGCCCGGTCGCCATGCCGAGCTTGAGGAACGCCTTGGTGAAGGCGATCTCGCTGAGGATCGGAAAGTACATGACGCCGCCGAAGACGCTGCCGTAGAAGATGTTCGGTACGGTGTTCTTGCCAACCACGTGGTAGACGATCTTGACGTCGATATAGTTGGCCAGCGCGGCGATGACGAGGATGCAGGGGATGAGGATCGGCATGATCGTCTTGAACAGCGTCCACGTCTCCGAGCCCCATTCGCGCACGTGGTCCATGCTCGTCAGCTTCGCGGCCGCAAAGACGGTGATCGCCATGAGCACGACCATCGTCGGCACCTGTATCTGCCATGGCATCGTGAAGGATCCAAGGACCACCAGGGCGAGCAGCATGATGAGGACGGCCATCCCGCGCTTCATCTCGCCGCGGTCCATGGCCATCACGCCGCCGTCAGTCATGGCGACAGCCTGCGAGCCGAGGAACTCCGCAGCGCGCTCAGATTCTTCGCGGCGGTAGACCCACGACGAGATCACGCCGACGCACAGGGAGATGACGAAAACCCCGCCTACGCGCCAGACGCCCATCCGCCAGCCGACGATCTTGAAGACCATGATGAAGCTCAGGACGTTGATGGCCGGCCCCGCGAAGAGGAAGGTGAAAGCCGGGCCGATGCCTGCGCCCGCGCGGTAGATGCTGAGGAAGAGAGGCACCACATTGCACGAGCAGATCGACAGGATCATGCCCGACACCGACGACACCAGGTAGGCCGTGACGCGATTGGCCCCCGGCCCGAGATATCGCAGCACCGCGCCCTTGGGCACGAAGACCGACACCGCTCCGGCCAGCAGGAACGCAGGCAGAACCGTGCTGAGGATCTTCGGGGTGAAGATGCAGCACGAGAGAACGTTCACTATGTCAGAGAGGTGTTGCCCCATTTATTCACCGTTGCGAGCCCAGGGGTCGGGCTGGAGTGTCGGACACTACAACGCGCCAGCGGGGCGTCGGGGTTCCGCCACGCAGGTCCCGGCGTCGCCGCGACGAAAGCTCAGGGGACCGCTGGGCAATCGAGGGCTGCTCCGCAGCCCAGGAGGGTACCCATGGGATCACTTCTCTACCGCCCCGACTGGCTCGAGGCTCGCGACAGACTGACCACCTGGTGGAACGGCGGCGACATCGGCCGGCCG
>PMZA01000050.1 GCA_003170595.1 Armatimonadota bacterium | reverse complement strand
AAAAACAGGCAAAAACTGTTGTCGTTGTAGGAAAAAGTAGTTGACGTCAAACAGTGCTGATTGCCCAAGAGTCACGCCCGGCGGGAGGGTTGCCTGAGTTCGGGCATAACGTAGTCCAACTCTCCCGGTGCATTGTTGGTGTCGGAGCGGAGCGGTCTGGCACAGACGCCCCGGCCTTGGAGTGCAGGACTCACCCCGTGCAGACGGGAGGCTACACCGGCAGATGGATCAGCATCCGGGGTTCAGACCGCTGCCCATCGACGGTCTCGTGCGCTTTCCCACTGTGGCTGGCCGTTTCGGGCCAGCCACGGAAACCTCGGATGGAACCTGGGACCCCTCGGTTTGTCTATCACTGAGTAGTATGCACGCCAAACACTTGGCTAGGATAGAACCCGCGAGCAACGGGAGGCATGACGGTGAGCCACGTGACGAAGACGTCCTTCCTCCAGGAGAAGGCGCCGGCTAGCGCCGTTCAACCACTTTTCGCTGCTCTGATCACCCAAACCATAGCATCGGCCGTGCAGCTTGGGCTTTTCCAACGGCTGGCCAGGGGTCCGGCTACGGCCCGAGAACGATAATACCGCGCACCTTGATCGCGAAAGAGCAGCGATAGGTGACGGTCCGAGGTAGAACCGGGCTCGACTTGTAGTGTGCCATGCCTGATGCTTGGAGGCTGATATGCATGGGCCCTTCCAGACCCACGGGCCAGCTGGGACGTTTCCCATTGTTGTGCTCACTGGTTTTGACGGCCTTCCTTGGGACGTCCGCCCTGGCCTTCGACCTCGGCGGCACCGTAGACCAAGCTCGCAATGCAGCCACGACCGCCACCGCCGGCGGGGGCGATCAGCCCAAAGCCTCCGATCAGGGCGGCGCCAAGCCCAAGCCCTCGACCCTGCCGCCCTTCACCGGCCCCAAGAAGCGCCTTGGCGTCATGGACATGGAGGTCAAGATCACGACCTCCGCCGCCACCCAGCCGACCCAGACCGGAGGGACAACAACAACCACCACGACCACCCAGATCCCGCCGCCCACCGATTTCGGCACCGGCCTCACCGAGATGCTCACCACGGCCCTGATCGACTCCGGCCGCTTCATCCTCCTGGAGCGCAAGGCCCTGACCGACATCCAGGCCGAGCAGACCCTCGGCACGGGCGGCACTGTCGATCCAGCCAGCGCCGCCAAGCCCGGCAGCCTGCTCGGCGCCCAGGCCCTCATCCGCGGCGCCGTCACTGAGTTCAACTACTGCAGCTCCAGCACCGGCGGCTCGGCCCAACTCCTTGGCGGCCTTGGACTGCAGAAGTCATCGGCCGAGGCGACCGTCGTCCTCGACATACGCATCTACGACGCCAACACCAGCCAGATCCTCGACTCGGTCAAGGCCGAGGGCCACGCCAAGTCGTCCTCCACGTCCGTCAACGTCCAGGTCGGCGACTGGCAGATGGGCGGGTCCAACTTCTCCCAGACCCCTCTCGGCCAGGCCACCCGCCAGGCCATCCAGCAGGCCGTCCTAGCGATCTGCAAGCGTATGGACACCATGCCCTGGGAGGGCTGCATCGCCGAGATGGACACCGATGATGCCGGCGTCGTCTCCTTGGTCTACGTCAACGGTGGCACGGACACCGGCTTCAAGGTCGGCGACAACCTGGAGGTCTTCCGCGCCGGCCGCACCATCGTTGACCCCGAGACGCGCACGGTCATCGGCCGCACCAAGGACACCTGCATCGGCCACATCCACATCGATGAGGTCAACGCGAAGCTCTCGACCGCCAGCGTCGTGGACGGCCAGGGTTTCAAGATCGGGGACCTGCTGAAGTTCCTGGCGCCGGGGCAGAAGCCTTTGACTCCGACGACTCCCAGACCCGAAGCGGCCGCGCCTGCCGATCAGGGCGCCGCTGCGCCGGCGGTCCAGCCCGCCCCTGCGCCTGCTGTTCAGCCACCGCCTGCCGGTGGTGCCCAGCCGGCTCCCCAACCGGCACCCCAACAATGATCGGCGCCCTGGAGGAGAAGCAGAACGAAATAACTGAGATCTGCAGGCAATGCAGCAATGTAGATGAGGCCCAGCCGGAACTGCGCTTCCGGACCGTGGTCTCGATCGAGGGACTTAGCCAAGTGGCACCCTCCTTGATCGGCCGGCGGAGTACCAGCGGATTGCGGCGATGCGCAGGGGGACCGAGGAGCAGATGTTGGACAGGATAGACGCCATCCTCAAGGCCGATCGAGAAGCACCGAGACCGCGCTGGGGGCGGAAGCCGCCGACGTGGGATCGAGCGAGGTGAGCACGCGCGTGTCGGCTCGCCGCGCCCAACGAATCCTTCTCGCAGGTGTAGGCTCTAACCGCGTTCATGACCCTGGGAGGTGTTCTGTATGCGCTTGCCGGCTTCCTTTTTGCGTATGACTGCTTTGTTCTGCTTCCTTGCCACTTTGGTCTTCCTGTGCCCGCTGGCGCTGCCTGCCGAAACGGTCCACGTCGAGACCTCATCGCTCCAGCCGGCCCAAACTCTCGCCGCCCGCGTCCAAACCTTCACGCGCCTGATGTCAGGCCAGGGCGCCAGCGCCCAAGACCTGAACAGGTTCACCGTGGAGTTCCAGAAGCTCCCTGCCGCCCTGCAGGACGCCATCCTCCGCAGCCTCCAACCGACCGCCAAGATCCCGTCCATGATACCGAAGCGCGTCGGCCCCGTAGTCACCAAGGTCCCGAACCTGCTCCTCCAGATCACCTCCGTGTATCCCGACATCGGCCAGGCCGGCGAATGGTCGATCGCCTCCGGCGTGGGCTTTGGCACGAACTGCGCCGCCTCCCTGGACGGCGCCACCATCCCCTCGCAGTTCGTCAACTGGCCCCCCAAGTATCCCAACACCATCTGGTTCGAGGTCCCGTCCGCCACTTCCCGCGGCGTCAACCACGACCTCGCGATAGCCGACGCCGTTGCCAACGCCCATCTCGCCTACGAGATCATCGCTCCGCGCGGCTATCGCGGCCTATATGGTTGGAGCTTCCAGAATTGGGCCTCCGGCAAGGCTCCCTGGTATCTCTACCGCGACTATTTCGGCTCAGCCTTCGCCGGCTCCACCGAGGCAGGCTCCTCGCAGGCAGCGATAAATGGCTACGAGAATTTCTATGCGTACGCGGGCCACGGCGGCAACTGCTTCGGCATGAGCGTCTCATCCCTCCGCTTCAAGGTGGGGGCCCTCGGCACCTACTGGCATAGCTACTTCACCACCGCGCCCAACGTGTTCCCCATCATCTGGGATTACGCCCAGGTCCAGCAGACCTCGGAAACCGTCATGGAGGATCAGGGCAGCCAAATGGCCCAGGAGTTCCTCGACGCCCACCTCGCCAACTTCAACGTCCAGTCGCCCCAGGACGTCTGGAACCGCGTCAACACTCTCCTCGCCGATCCCTCCAACCCGCCGGTCCTTCTCTTGTGGGGTCACGGCTGGGGCCACACCATCATCCCTTGGCGCACCGATGTCGTCGGCAATGACCACCGCATCGTCTGCTGGGACAACAACAACCCCTACAGCGAGACCGAGAGCGGCAACCCCGAGGCCGAGGTCTGCCACATCGACTGGGTCACCGGCGCCATCTCCTACGAGGACGGCTACAACTTCCCTCTGACCCCTAAGCATTTCGTGTGCATGTCCTACCATGAGTGCACCCCCGCCACGCCGCACATCACCTCGGTCGGGTACAGCAATGCGCCCTGGTCGTGCGTCGGCGTCGCAGGGCCGGGCACGCAGGTCGCCCAGATCACCGATGAGGGCGGCCACACCTTCTTCCTCCCGAACGGTGACACCAACGACAACCCCGCCACCCGCATCCCCAACTCCGCCCCCGTCTACCCGATGATCGCCGTCCCGCCTCTCTCCGGCGCCTCCGGCCAACCGACCCTCTTCACCTTCACCCACACGCAGGGCAAGTCCCTGACCTTCCAGTTCGCCGGCGCGGGCCCGAGGCAGCTCAGCCTCTACTTCGCCGGCACGATCTTCACCCTTCAGGCCACGGGCGCCGGCCAGGTCCGCCTCCTCGACATCTTCCGTCCAACCTGCCGCCTCGAGGTCTCCAACCCGGCGACCCTTCGCCCGACCTCCCTCGACGTCATCCACACCGTCGGCGGCGTCGAGCACACCTTCCAGCTCCGCAACCTCAGCAATCTCGGAACGCAAGCCTTCTCGGCTCACCCGGTCATCGACGGCAGCAGCCTTCAGATCCAGGCGGCGCCAGGCGCGAAGTTCGATCTCAATCTACTCGGACGGGTGGGCCAGGGCCAGGCATCCTTCGCCGGCATCACGGTCCAGCCCAACCTCCTCGCGGCCGTAGGGGCGGACAACTGGGGTAACCTGGCGGCGACCACTCTTCTCCTCCAGCACACTACCGCCGCCGGAGCCATCCAGCAGACTCTTCACCTCCCTCGCGCGCACTAGCCGTCGAGTTCTGCGGCGGGGCACTGGCCTGCTGTAGGTCGGGGATTCATCCCGTAAAGGAGGACGGTGCGGGCCAGAGCCATGAGGACAGAGATGGCGGTAAGAACGCTGCCCTCCTCGCAGGAGGGGGCGCATGTCAGGTCGGCAGGCCTGGACATCGGCGAATTCGGCGCGTCAGAGTTGCTGGCGGCCGGGATATCGACTACCTGCCCCATGCTCTGGCGGTAGATGAACTTCCGGAGAAAGCATTCTCGGGCTAAAGACAAAGGAGACCGGCAGCGATGCGAGGCTTAAGCTTCGGGCTTTTCATGCTTGGTCTGGTGGTTGGGCCGTTGGCGTCCGTGGGGGCTGACTATGCGCTGCGTCATTACCCTACGAGGCAGATCGCCTGCACCTTCAACAGCGTTTCGTCGGTCAGCGGAATGTCGGTGAACGAGACGGTCCTCTATTACGTGAAGCCGCCCCCCACGCCACGGCAGAAGGTCACGATGGAGATGGATCCCGTGTCCACCCCGGGCTTCTGCCAGGGCGACGAGCGGTTCCCGTTGTTGTTCCGCAGGCAGGTCTTCAACCAGCCGCAGAACGGCGCGAGCGTCGGCTACGAACTCGTCTACCGGGGCCAACTACTGCGCACGGTGCTGGTACAGCTCACGCCGGGCACCGTCCACCCGGCCGGGCCGACCCTCCCGGCGTTCCAGCGAAAGGACTACACGGCACGCACCGATGCCTGCGACTACGACTCCCCGATTGTGCAGAACTGGCTCAACGGGGCAGGCCTGAAGCGAAGAGGTGGTGAGAGCGATCTGGACTTCGGCAAGCGCGTGTTCACCGCTATGTGCACGACGTTCCACTACGACCCGGCTCATGGCAGCAACAGCCTGGCCTCGCTGGTGGTGCGCGACCACGCGGGGGTCTGCGGCGGTCTGTCCATCGCCTTCTGCGCCGCCATGCGAGCCAGCGGCGTGCCCTGCCGCGTGCTGTCCCTGCAGCAAGTCGCGGTGGGCGGGAACGTCGGCGGCAGCGACCGCGGCCACGCCACCAACGAGTTCTTCTGCGAGGGCATCGGGTGGGTGCCGTGCGACCTGACCGGCGGCTGCACCAACTTCAACGACCTGACTGAGGGCCTTACCTACTTCGGCCAGGACCGCGGCGACACGCTTATGACTTTCAACGGCTCGGGCGACTTCAGGGTTGACACGCTGAAGTTCGGTAGCAGCGTGCCGCAGCCGTCGGGGGACTGCCGGAAAGGCTGCGCCGCGGTGCCGCCGGCGCAGGCGTACGGCTCCTGGGGCCTCTTCTTCACCGGCAATGGCAACGCCCAATACCAAAACACGGACTCCTTCTACGCCCGCCTGTGGACTGATAAGGCGGCCTACGAGAAGGTGTCGCCCGACGGCCAGCCCACGCTCGGCGCGGCGAACCAACCGGCCTTTTCCCTCTGGCGCGATACCAGCGGCTGGCACATCCACAGCTCGAGCGACGCCAAGGCCCACGAGTTCGAGATCAGCGTCTACCCCGAGCAGCCGATCGGCCAGGGACAGATGTTCTCGGCCGGCCAGACCGAGCAGGCCACGACCGCCGTGGGCTACAACAGCAGTGCGGCCATGGACACCGCCGTCCCCGTACAGGCGGGGTCCTGCGCGCTGCGGTTCTTGCTGACGATCGACCATCGCGACATGCCTGGGTTCGTCTACATCGGGGCGAAGGGCGTCCATCCCAGCCGGCAGCCGTTCACGCTGGCGGCGCCGTAGGTTGGCGCACAACACCAAATCGGCGTCATGTCTTTATGGGCTCGGAGCAGCGCAGCCTGCCCTGCGCGGCCTCGCCTCAGCATGTGGGAGGCGCCTCGTCGGCCTGGGGGACTGCGCTGGCCAGTGGATCAGAGACGGGGGCTGGCGCAGTAAGGTATATGGCAACCTTCAACCTGGACCTCTTCTCGGGGCGAAGGTCATCTCAGGAGGTGTCGCATGTTACGCCGTCTCGTCGTCATCGTAGTTGCGGTGTTGTGGCTGGTAGTCGTCGCTGGCCTGTCAATCGCTCAGGATGCCAAGCCCTGGGAGCGACAGGGGACGAAGGCCGGTGCCGAGATCATCGGCCCCGACGGGGGGAAGATGGTGTGGGTGCCTGCGGGGGAGTTCTACATGGGGGCTGCCGATCTCGGGCAGACGGTGCACCACGTCCGCATCACCAAGGGCTTCTGGCTCAGCAAGTGCACGGTGACGAACGCGCAGTACCGGAGCTACTGCCAGGGGGCGGGGGCAGAGTTCCCCAAGGAAAGCGATCAGGCCGACAACCACCCGGTTATCGGCGTCACCTGGATTGAGACGGAAGCCTACTCCAACCACTACGGGCTGAGCTTGCCGACGGAGGCGCAATGGGAGTATGCCGCTCGGGGGCCCCAGGCGCGCCAGTACCCGTGGGGTAACGAGTGGGACCCGAAGAAGTGCTGCAATTGGAGTAATCGCGGCCCAGGGGACAAGACGTTCCCGGTGGGAAGCTTTCCCCCGGGAGCTTCCTGGTGTGGGGCGTTGGACATGGCGGGCAACGTGTTCCAGTGGTGCCAGGACTGGTACTCCGATGCGTACTACGCCAACTCGCCGGATGCCGACCCTTCGGGACCGGACAATGGTGAGGCCCGAGTGCAGCGGGGCGGCTCGTGGTACGGGGATTCCAGCACCTGCCGCTCTGCGGGCCGTAGCAGCAACGACCCGACGTATCGCTTCAACGACTTCGGGTTCCGTTGCTCTCGGACTCCTTAGGACTCTCCACTTCCATCCTCTTATACTTGGGCCGTTGACTCCCGGACTACGACCAGCACGACGGGAGGGCCGACTTCGGCGGCGAGGCCCGTGGCTGGTGACCCTGCCCTCGAAGTCATGCACAGCCTGAATGTGAGTATGGACCAGATCGGGGCTCAGCCAAAGTGGGCCAGAGGCTTTGCCACCAGGGCTTGTCCGCCGGTGCCGAATATCCAAGAGCCACGCCACGGGGGGTTGACTCAGCCCGGACGTGACGTCGTCTAACACACCCCATGCCTCTATCGATCTGGGGCAGCAGTGCGGCATGACACCGGCGGCTTGGCCTTGGCGTGCAGGAGACACCTCGTATTGGTGGAAGACCGCTTGCAGGTGGACCAGGTTTCGGGGTTCAGACCATGTTCAGCCGACGAAGGAAGGACGCCCCTTTGACATGGAGAAGCTCGCTCTAGGCGCCTTGTAGGCGAGGAGTGTCCCTGAGGGCCGATGTCCTTGACGGGATGAGCGGTTCGTCATGATAGTAACGAACTAACTAAGTACCCTTGTCATCTTGAAGGAGGTATTCCTAGTGGCGAAACAGCATCATGTTGTGTGCGCAGTAACTTTGGTTTGCCTGGTCGCCGTCCTGGCTACCGGTTGTGGCGGCAGCAGCAGCGGAGGCACTAGCCCACTCGTCGGCCATGGAATCTCGGACCTGGGCACGCTGCCTGGTGGGTTTTCCAGCCAGGGCTTCGGTATCAACGCCTCCGGGCAGGTGGTGGGGTACGGCGATATCTCAGGCGGAGCCCAGCACGCGTTCCTGTACTCGAGCGGGAAGATGACCGACCTGGGCACGCTGCCGGGGGGATCTTTAAGCATCGCCTATGCCATCAATACCTCCGGGCAGGTGGTGGGGTACAGCGATATCTCAGGCGGAGCCCAGCACGCGTTTTTGTACTCGGCCGGGACGATGACCGACCTGGGTACGCTGCCGGGCAACACTAGCAGCCAAGCCTTCGGTATCAATACCTCGGGGCAGGTCGTGGGGTACAGCTACCTTCCGGGCGGAGCCCAGCATGCGTTCCTGTACTCGGGTGGGACGATGACCGATCTGGGCACGCTGCCGGGCGGATCTTTAAGCATCGCCTATGC
>PMZA01000052.1:7247-47494 GCA_003170595.1 Armatimonadota bacterium | reverse complement strand
CCTCATGCATAATCCGGGCTAGTTGGTTGATCGCCCTTGCGCCCACCGCGGGGGTGGTCTGCTGCGGCGCCTTTGTGGAGGTCCGCCGCGTCCTTTCGCAGAATAGGCCGCCCATGTCCGCGATGCTCCGCCGCTGTCTGATCCTCGCCCTACTCGCCCGCGCCGGCTTTGCTCTTGCCGCACCCGACGCGACCGCCGGGTCGTGGAAGGACGCCGTCCTCCTCCATGCCTCGATGGAGGGCACCGCCGACGCCGATCGGGCCGCCGGCGATCCCAAGGCCCAGCTCTCCGGCCCCACGTCCTTCGTTTCAGGCCGCCGTGGGCAGGGCCTCTATCTCCCCAAGGGCGCTGCCTGCTCCTACGCCGTCGAGGGCAACCTGAATCTCGCCGCCGGCACCCTCGCCGCCTGGGTCTGCCTCGACCGTGACACCGCCTCCTGGGATGCGCAGAAGGGTAGCTGGTATCAGTGGCTCTTCGGCCTGCGCGACGGAAACGGCGACCAGCGCTCCGACCTCCGCGTCTTCTTCGCCCAGAGCCTCGCCCTCCAGTACGCGACGCCCAGGCCCAAGCCCACCGAGGGCTCGTCGTACGTTGGCGACCTCAAGTGGCCGGGGAAACAGTGGCACCACGTCGCAGTGACCTTCCGCGCGCACGAGATCAAGCTCTTCGTCGACGGCAAGCCCGTGGGCACGCCGATCACCAACTGCGACACCCTCGCCGCGGCGACCGGGCGGATCCTGCTCGGCTGCTCGGACGAGAGCGGCCAGGGGTCGCTGGGCGGCGTGGTCGACGAGTTTTTCGTACTCTCGCGCGCCCTGACTGACGCGGAGGCCTATGCGCTTTATCTGACGACGGGCGGTGTGGGCGATACAACTGGCCTGCGCCCGGTGGGCCTCGCAGGCATGAAGCCTTCCGCCACGCCGCCCGCCTGGACCGACGCCTTCGCGAAGGCTGGCCTCGCCGACGGGGTGAGCGAATACGTCGCCTTCGGACCCTCGGCCCAAGCGCCGGGACCAGCTCTCGCCGCTCGCCCCGATGCTCTCTTCCGCGCCGCACCCTCCTCCGATGACCGCGGGCGATCGTATGCTCTGTGGCTCCGCTTCCCGTCAAAGTCGACCACGGCCACGAGCGTCCCCGCCCTCAACCTCAGCTTCCGCGAGCCCTCGGTCGCCACGGCCGCGTGCGAGGTCAACGAGGTCAACGGGCGCGCCACCCTCATCGTCGCCGACGACCAGCGCATCTTCGGCGGCAGCCCCTCCACCTATCGCCTCGCCCCGGCCGAGTGGCATCACCTCGTCCTCGTCTTCCGCCCGGATGGCATGGCGGAGGAGTACCTCGACGGCGTCCTCCAGTATCGCGCGCAGGCGGGGATGATGCCCCGCGGCCTGAGTGAGATCAGCCTTGCGCCCGACTCCGGCGCGCTCCAGGAGGCGATGTCTTACGCCCGCGCCCTGTCGCCGTCAGAAGTCGCCGCCCTCTTCAACTATGGCGCATCCGGCCTTGGCGTCCCGGCCAAAGTCTCCGCCGAGGAGCGCCCTTACTGGGACCTCACGGCCGCCTATCACGGCACCGCCGGCGGCGTCGACCGCCTCTGCCTCAACGGCCTCTGGCGCTTCCTGCCCGCCGACGGGATGGGAGTTGCGCCCCCCCTCGGCCGCGCCTGGGGTTACGCGCGCGTGCCCGGGTCCTTCTGCGCCGTCCACCACTTCACGGCCTACGACCCGGCGATGAAGCCGATCCCGAACGAGCTGTGGACCGACGGCCGCCCGTTCACCCACTACTTCCCGAACAGCTACGACGCCGGCTGGTACGAGCGCACGGTGGACATTCCCGCCGACTGGAAGGGCCGCCGCCTCAGCCTCCTCTTCGACCGCATCGGGGCCTACGCCGCCCGCATCTGCATCAACGGCCGCCTCGCCGCTCATTTCGAGCAGACCCTCCCCGGCGAGGCCTGCCTCTTCCCGCAGCGCCGCATCGACGTCTCGGCGTACGCGGGCCAGACCGTCCGCGTCTCGGTCGAGGTCGGGTGGGACGACGCGGGCGCGTGCGATCTCTACACCCTCGGCGACGTCTGGCTCACCGCCGAGAGCGGCTGGGTCGACGTCGAGAGCGCCTCACCCATCACGAAGGTTCGCCCGGATAAGACCCTCTCGGTCTCCGCGATCCTCCACAACTCGGGCACAGCTCCCGTCGAGGTATCAGCCGCCGCGCGGGTCCTGGACAAGACCGCCCAGGTTCTCGCCCTCCCGGCGAAGTCCGTCCATCTCGATCCCGGCGCGACGCAGGAAGTGACCTTGCGCGCGCCCTTCCCGACCGCCCACCTCTGGAGCCCCGACGATCCCTACCTCTACACCCTCGCCGTCGACCTTAAGGACGCAGGCGGCGCCGTGGTGAAGACCGCCTCGCATCGCTTCGGCTTCCGCGAGTTCTGGATNNCCCCTTCTCGGACCCCGACTACGTCCGCCGCTTCATGAGGGCGCACAAGTCCCTCGGCTACAACTACATGCAGTACTGGACCGACGCCACGGTCGGCGCGATGGGCGGCTTCACGTACGCGCTGCACAACATGCTCGACCTCTGCGATGAGATGGGCTTCGTCGCCGCCGTCGGGAACGTCAGCCATCTCGCCGACGTGAAGGACGAGGCCGCCCACGCCCGCATCGTCGATGCCTTCACCCGCGAGTATGGCCGCCACGCCTCGGTCTGCCTCTGGTTCGTGAATCCCAACACGTGCTGGTACAACTTCGGCATGCACCCGGGCAACCTCGATTGCGTCTACCGTCCCTCCGCGGGCGAGCCAGGCTTCGAGGGCGAGGCGATCGCCGCCGCGGGCGAGAAGGTTGTCCGCGACTCCGATCCACAGGGCCGCCCGGTCTTCACCTATGCTTCCGGCAACTTCGGCCCGATCTATACTGCGATGCAGTACATGAGCCTCGGCCTGCCGCTCCAGGAGGAGTCCGACTGGCCGTCGCTGTGGTCCGAGAAGGGCCCGAAGCCCCTCTACCCGGTGGAGACCGACCTCAAGTGGACGCCGCATTGGGTCGACTTCGAGTCGTGCGAAGTCCCCTGGGGCGACCAGTCGGGGGTGCTGACCTACTACGTCGAGCACTCCGCCCGCTACCTCGGCGACGCGCCCTACCTTCAGACCGCCAACGTCCCCGACGGCCTGGAGACGCGCAGCCCGGAGGGCCGTCACTGGAACGACCTGTCGCGCGATCCCTACGTCCTCCAGGTCCGGGCCCTCGCCGCCCACGACCTCCTCCGCGGCTATCGCGGCTACGGCATTTCCGCCGTCACCCTCCACGCCGAGGAGGACGACCTCTTCGAGACCTGGTCCTACCCGGCGACCACCAACCGCCCGTATACCCCCGCCGAGCTTCAGACGCCCGGCCCGAAGCCTGAGCTGAACTACCGCTTCTTTCCTCGCTTCATGCTGACCGATCGCCCCCAGCAGCCCTTCGCCGACACCTTCGCCCGCAACTTCGCGCCGCTGCTGGTCTTCATCGGGGGGACGACCCTCGAGCCCGGTCGCGTTAACGGCGCCTTCAACTCCGCCGACCACGCCTTCTACGCGGGCGAGACCGCCGCCAAGCAGGTCGTTGTCGTCAACGACCGTACCGACCGCGATCTCGACGGCCGCTTCGAGTGGCGACTGACCGACGCCGCGGGGAAAGCCGTCGCCTCCGGCGATGGCACGGTAAAGGCGGCGTCCGGCCAGATCGTCCGCGCGCCCATCGCCGTCAAGCTGCCGGCCGTCACGGTGCGGACGGATATCTCCCTGGGCCTCCGCGTCTTCGAGGGTGGACAGCTTGTCGGCGAGGACACCCTCGCGCTGCAGGTCTTCCCACGCCCGGCGGCGCCGGCCGATCAGAAGCCTGTCGCCCTCCTCGACACTCCCGACGGCAAGACCGCCGCCGCGCTGAAGGCCGCCGGCATCCCCTTCCGCACGGTCACCTCTGCCGCGGACCTTGCCGGGGCGACATGCCTCGTCGTCGGCCAGGGCGTCCTCGGCGATGGCGGCAATCCCATCCTCGCCGACCTTGAGACCTCCGGCGTGCTCGACAAGGGCCTCAACATACTCGTCCTCAGCCAGCACCCGTGCCCGCTCCTGGACCTCATCTTCGAGGCGGACTACGAGCGCTACGTCTGGCCGCGCTTCGCTGACAGCCGCATCCTCGCAGGCCTCAGCGCGCCCGACTTCGCCAACTGGAGCGGGTTCTCGCGGCTCATCGACGCCTACGCCCCGCCCGACCCGGCCGGCAAGTCCGCGCCCCATTACCCGGGCCTCAAGTGGCACTGGGGCAACCGCGGCATCGTCTCGACGTACCCGGTGCGCAAGCCCGCCTACGGAAACTTCCGCGTCCTCGCCGACGACGGCTTCGACCTCGTCCTCTCGCCGCTGATCGAGTGGCTGGCGGGGNNGGGGCCGAGCCGCATCATCGTGAGCCAGCTTGACGTCGTCGACCGCGCGGGCGCCGACCCGGTCGCCACGATGCTCCTCCAGCGCCTCTGCGCCTACGCCTCGACCGCCCCGTCGCCGACCTATCGCGCCGCGGCGTGGATTGGCTCGGCCGCGGGCAAAGCCTACCTCGCCCCGCACCGCCTCGCCCTCCAGGACGCACCCGCCGAACTCGCCGGCATCGACGTTCTGGTCAGCGATGGCGTCGGGCTCGACGCCCGCCGCGCCGACGTTGACGCGCTCCTCGCGAGGGGTGGGACGTTGCTGATGGTCAACCCATCCGTGGCTGCGCTCAAGGAGATGGGTCTCACTGCCTCGGAGGAGAAGGTCTGGCACGCCAAGCTCCCGGCTGGCTCCTGGCCGCTCATGGACGGCGTCGGCCCGTCGGAGCTTTACTGGCGGACCGAGCGCGCCATGCCTGTTCTCTCCGCCCTCCCGCCCGGCAGCCGCGCCACCTCGCCCGCCGTCATCGCCGAGATTCCGCGAGGGCAGGGACGCATCGTCGTTTGGGCCGCCAACGCCACCGCCTATGACGACAACCTCGCCCGCTATGAGAGCAACCGTGGCGGCACCCGTCACCCCTTCTACGCGAAGACGTCCAACCAGGACAAGATCCATCGCGGCCTCAGCATCGTCCTCACCAACCTCGGCGTCCGCTCGACGATCCCGCCGGGCGCGATCTTCGGCGGCAAGCATCCGGCCGCCCTCGCCAGGGCTTCGTGGCCCTATCTCGACGGCCTCTCCACCTATGACTTCAACGCCTTCCACAACTGGTAGCCCGATTCCGCCATGCGAACATATTGCCGACGAGTCATCCTGGCCGCTCTCATCCTTGCTTCGGGGATTCTGCCCATGGCCCACGGCGCGTATGACACGCCTTCGGATTACATGCTGAAGGTGTCGACGGATTGGGTGACGCCCCACGTTCCCTGGGCCACACCCTACGCGCTGGGCAAGCCGAAGGTCCTCTTCCTCTGCCCGAAGGTCGCCGCTCCGCGTGAGGTCGTGGAGTTGAACGAGCGCCTGCCGATGGACTTCGACCTCGTCACCACCTACGGCGGCGAGAGCCTCGGCACGGTGGAGGACTCGGAGGATCACTACACGGCCTTCATCGCGGAGATGCGCCCCGAGGCGAAGAAGCGCGAGCTTCTGGGCAAGCTCGACCACGACCACAACTGGGATGCCATCGTCCTCGGCCAGTTCCGCCTGAGCGCGTTGCCGAGGGAGTGTCTCGACGCCCTCCTCGATAAGGTCCGCGCCGGGGCGGGGCTTGTCCTCGCCTACGACGGCGGCTTCCCGGATGAGGTGAAGCGCGAACTGAGACCTATCGGCGGCGCGGCGGAGGTGCTCAGGGGCGTCCCTCTGCGCGAGATCCCCGGCCTGGGTCAGCAGTTTGACTTCGACCGCCAGTTCGGCCTGGGCGGCGAGAAGCTCCTCCGCCTCTACAGCCTCGGCCGCGGACGGGTGGCGGTCCTCGACTATGGCTCCTTCACCCCGGTCACCGGCTACTGGCTCTACTGCGCGGCCCATTACTCTCTGACGCCCTTCCTCAGCCTCTTCCCGCTGCGCAAGGATCGTCCGGACTTGTGCGAGTCGCCCACTATCGACGACGCGACCGCCACGCAGTACGAGTACTCGCTCATGCTGGTGGCGCGGACGCTGCTGTGGTCCATCCCGGGGAAAGCCCCGCGCGTGGCCCTGGTCGAGGAACCGCACGACCTTGCGCTGCGTCAGGCAGCGCTGCCGAGGGCTTTGTTGTTCAGCCTTCAGTCATCCGCACCCCTCCAGGTCGAGGCGCGCTACACGTTCCGGCGGCCGGAGGGCGACGTGTTTTCGTCGGGCAAGGTGGGCGCGACGCTTCGGGCCGGGCTAACCACGATCGCGATCCCGGTGCCGCCGCTGCCCTCGGGCAAGACGTACCTGGAGGTCCAGATCGGCAGCGCAGCCGGAGTCGAAGCCTGGTGGGCGACGGCGCTCACCGTCGAGGCGGATGCGCGGGTCGAGGCGGTCGTGCCGGACCGGGCTTCGTGCGGCGTCGGCGATGGGATTACGGTCGAAGTGAAGCTCTCGCAGGCGCTCCCATTGGCGTCGGTTCGCCTCAGCGTCCTCGACGTCGACGGTCGCGAGATCCTGCGCCAGTCCCTCGGCAAGGCCGCCGCCCCAAGCCTCCACGCGCGCTTCTCGATGCCTCCAACAACTGGCACGCTGGTCCGCCTTGAGGCCGACCTCCTCGCGCCCGACGGCAAGCTTCTATCGTCCGCCCGCGCCCGTCTCCGCGTCGCCCAATCGGCCGCACGGCGCGCCAACTTCCCGGTCGTCCTCTGGAGCCAGGACCTCGGCGGCCACCTCCAGACCCTCCTCGATCGCCAGCTACGCGACCTGGGCGTGAGCGCGGTCATCGCCGGCGTGGGCCAGTCGGACTTCCACGACCTGGCCTACGACGACCTCTGCTCCGTGCCCGGCATGAACGCGCCGCCGGGTTTTCACTGGGGCGTCGGCGATCCGGCTGTCGAAGATGCCTATCTCCGCCTTGCCCGCGATCAGGCCTCGTCTCTGCGCGACTTCGACCCGCTCGTGTGGAACATGGGCGACGAGTTGGACATGGCCCGCGACGGCTTCGATAGCGGCGCCGACGACGCCTGGATGCGCCGCTTCCGGGCCTATCTCCACGACAAGTACGGCGCCATCGACAAGCTCGACGCCGCCTGGGATCGCCACTACACGAGCTTCGACGATGTGCAGGTTCCCTCCGTCGAGGAGGCGCGCAAGACCGGCCAGTACCACCCTCTCGTGGAGCGCTGGCTGTTCCTGCAGCAGGCGTACGCCCGCTTCTGCGCGACCACGGCCGCCGCGGTGCACGAGGGCGATCCTCGCCCGCCGGTGGGCTTCGAAGGCTCCGGCAGCGACTACCCGACCTCGTGGCCGGACTACCGCCAGGTCGGCCACGCCGTCGGCCTCTGGGCGCCCTATTCGCATTGCACCTGCGCCACGGTCTGCGAGTGCCTATTCCAGTCCTTCGTGCCTCGCGAGGTGCTCAGCGGCAACTGGTGGGGCGGGTACAACTCCCAGCGCCACACGCCGCTCCTCCGCTTCTTGCTATGGGATCAGGTCGTCCACGGCCACAACAGCCTCTGGCTCTATCGCGTCGACGGGGTCGAGGGCGTCCTCGGCGCCGACTTCACTCCCGCGCACCACCTCCGCCAAGTCCTGCCAGACCTCCGGCGGATCACGGGGGGCATCGGGCCGCTCGTCGCCCACTCGACCTGGGCCCCGGATCCCGTCGCCGTCTACTGGTCCGAGGCGTCCTACGTCGCCCGTGAGATCGAGGGCGGACGCGATATCCATTGGGGTGGCGTCCACGGCGTCTTCCACGGCCTCCTCCAGGCCGGCTTCGCCCCGCGCTTCGTCGACAAGGTGGACCTGCCGGGCCTCGACCCGAAGAAGGTGAAGGCCCTCGTCCTCGTCGACGCCCAGTGCCTCTCGGACGACGAGTGCCGCGACCTGGAGCGCTACGTCCACGCCGGTGGCTGCCTGATCGCAGACGTCCCACCCGCCTCGTGCACCGACATCGGCCTCCCGCGCGCCGACCCGCCGCTCGACGATCTCTTCGGTATCCGCCGCGGGCCGGACGTGGCGAAGGGGATGGTCAAGCTCAGCTTCACGAGCGTGAAGATCGATGCGCCCTTCCTCGGCGTGCCGATCCGCTTCTGCAACCCCGTGATCGACTCGCCGCGGGACACGACCTGCGTCGCGGGCCTCACGCCGCGTGAGGGCGCCACGGTCCTCAGTCAGGGCCGCGGGGGCGAGCCGATCTTCATCACCCACTCGGTCGGGGAGGGCCGCACCATACTCCTCAACTTCACCTACGACGGCTCCTTCGACGCGCTGGGGAACTGGACGCCGCTGGGCGAAGAGTGCGAGGTGCGGCGCAACCAGGTGTGGAAGGACGGCGGAGGGTTCTGGCGCGGCGTCCTCGACGCTCTCCACATCGCGCCGGGCGCGCAGGTGTTAGGGCCGGACGGCCTGCCCGTGGTGGGTGTCCGCCGCGGGCTTTACACCAACGGCGCCGCCCGCGTGGTCGTGCTGGCCTGCATCTCGAACCTAGCCGACAGTCAGGCGAGGCTGGCCCTTCCGGCCAAGGCGCACGTCGTCGATCTGCTGACGGATCGCTACCTGGGGTTCGTGGATTCGGTCCCGCTCAGCCTGTCGGCCGGGAAGGGGTTCGCCTTCTCGCTGCTGCCCGCGAAGCCTGCGCCGCCGAAGCTGGACGTGCCCGCGAAGGTGGCGGCGGGAAGCACTTTCGCGATTGCCGCTACGGTCTCCGGGCAACATGGCGGGGCGACCGTCTTCCGCTTTGAGACCACCGGCCCGGACGGCCAGCCATGCCCCTGGTTCAGCGGCAAGACGACCTCATCGATCGGCCACGGCGCCCTCAAGCTCGTCGCCGCGTGGAACGATCCTCCCGGTCGCTACCGCGTCGAGGCCGTGGACATCGCCTCCGGCGCCCATGCCGTCGGCGCCTTCGAGATCGTGTCGCGGCCCTAACCTTGTGCTGGCAGGCCCACGGCCTTGCGTGCTCGCGCCATGCCCCAGCACCACCACGAGCATTGCTCGCCATTGCCCGGATCGCCCTCGTGCCATTTGCCGTCCCCGCCGAGGCCCGAGCTTTCCATGTACAGCGGCGTCGTGTTGATGGCCTCGACCAGGTCGAGCCACTGGCAGATGCGCTCCGGCTCCTTCTCCTGCAGCGAGTAGGCCATCTCCCACCCGACGCCCTTGCCGATGACCGTCTTCTCCAGCGGCCGGTCGGGCCACCAGTCCGTCGCCAGCGCCGTCTTCCCCTCCCACTCGAACATCGCCCGCTTGCGGTAGGCGGCCACGGTGTTGCGCAGGACATCGCGGTCCACATCTTCCCACTGCGCGGCGACCGGTCCGAGGCTCAGCCAGCCCAAGCCGCCGAAGGGCACGCCTCCGCCACCATCCGGCAGTCGCATCTCCAGGTACACGGTCTTGCCATCAAGTTGCCGGGTCATCCGCGCCGCGATGGCCGACTGCAGCCCTTGCAGCCGCCCACGCCAACGCAAGGCATGGGCCTCATCCCCCCGCCGCTCAGCCACCCGCGCCATGTCCTTGAGCGCCGCGCAGACAAAGGACTGCGTGAGGATGTCGAAGGTGTCCCAGAACCGCCCGTCGCGCGAGTGCTCGAGGCAGACGTTCCGCACGAGGCCAGTCATGCACAGCGCGATCGGCAGGTTCGCATAGTAGGGCGTCAGGTACGGCCAGTCGGTCGTCCGGTCCATCAGCTTCGCGACCAGCGCGTAGGTTCGATCCTCGAAGGGCGTCGGCCCGCGCCGCACGGCCAGCCTCGCCCACGACAGGATGACGTGCGCCTGCCCGTCGATCTGGTCGGCGTCGTCGAGAATGGGGAGGACCTCGCGCTCAGCATGCCGCAGGGCGCCCGTGTCCACCGCGAAGGCCGCCGCGTGGCCGGGATTATCGAGCCAACCCGGCTTGATCTTGACGTCGCGCCCATGGGCCGGGCCGATGGTACGACCGGTCGCATGCTCCAGGCCGAACCACGCGGGCACGCCCTTGCCGCTGAACGACGCCCGCGCGACGTAAGGCTTCCCGGGCTCAAGCTTCGCCGCCGGCGAGAAGTCGAACCGTACCCAGTCGCCGCCCGGCGCCAGCGCCTTCCCGTCCACCTTCGCCCGCGCGACCGCAGGCCCCTCGATCGTCGCCGCGATCTCCAACGTGACCGTGCCTTCGCACTGGTAGCCGTTGAGCCACAACTCGATGGCCCGGATGGGCTCGCGCGGCGCCGTGAACTCCTGCGCTCCGCCAAAGCGCTCGGGTTGGTCGAGGCGATAGAGGGCGATGGTGTGCTCCGCCTGCACGAGGCTGCCGCCCTCAGCCACCGGGTCGCGCTGCCGGCGCGCGCGATCGATCACATGCGGCACGCGCTCCATGCCGTTGACCTCGACCGCCCGCAGCACGTATCCAAGGATCGCCTCGGCCTTGCCCAGTTCGCCCGTCTCGAGGAAGAGGCTGGTGAGCCCGCCCACCGTGCGCGGGAACATGCCCGCGTAGGCCCCGGTCATCGACTCCTGGTAGTACCCGCTGGGCTCGACACGCTCGAGGATGTTGCGGTAGGTGCGCGAGTAAAGGCCCTGATGGAAGGGCGACGCCAGGCGCATGCGCACGTCGTCCATGGTGGCCGAGTGGCTGGCCGTAACTGCACACAACAGAGTGATCGAGGCTAGCACGAGATGCTTCATGGGCGCATCTTATCCACGCCGCGTCGCACACCTCCGGCGAAGGGCCGGCGCCTTTCCTGCGGAACCTGTCTACCCTACGGAGGGATCCGCATGAACCGACGCACGCCCCTTGCCCTTGCCGCCATCTTCTCCGCCTTCCTCGGTGGGGGAGGGGCCTGGGCTCAGCAGACCGAGAACCACGAACTCCGCGCCGTCCCCGCGCCCGGCAAGGTCGTCGTCGACGGCAAGCTGAACGACTGGGACCTCAGCGGCGAGATCGTCTGCTGCTACGACCTCGCCACCCTCAAGGACACCCACAGCGTCCGCGCGGCGGCGATGTATGACGCCCAGTACCTCTACCTTAGCTTCCACTTCAAGGACCCCACGCCCCTCGTCAACCGCATCGACCCCAAGCTCGAGCCCGGCGGCGGATGGAAGGCCGACTCCGTCCAGCTTCGCATCAAGCTCGACCGGATCGCCCACGTCACCGCGTGGCTCTATACCGACCGCCACGAGGCGGCGATGAGCATCCACTATGGCCTCTTCGACACCAACGACCCCGACACGAAGGACCTCGACGATGCCCTCGCCGCCGGCGCGCGCGAGGCCTTTCTCGCCGACCCCGACGGCCGCGGCTACGTGCACGAGATGGCCATCCCCTGGAAGCTTCTCGCCCGCGACGGCCACGCCCTCAAGGCCGGCGATAACATGACTCTCGGCCTCGAGCTGTTCTGGGGTTCGGTCAAGGCCAACGACTGGCCCGAGCATCGCTACGCCGACCTCGTCAACCCCCAGCGCCCGCAGCGCGAGTTCTTCTGGACGACGCCCGAGGCCTGGGGCACGCTCACCTTCCTCGCCCACGGCAAGCTCGATCCCTCGCCCTCGATCAAGCAGTTGGCCGACATCGAGCGCCAGGCCGCTGAGCAGTATCTGACCGCCGGCCCGATCGCCGTCCACTATGACCTCCCCTCCGACGCCGCCGTCACCCTCGTCGTCGAAAAGCCCGACGGCACCCGCGTGCGCAACCTCATCGGCGACTACCCGCGTAAGGCAGGCCGCAACCTCGACTACTGGGATGGCGCCGACGATGCCGGCCACCTCGTCGCTCCCGGCGCCTATCGCGTGCGGGGCCTCTACCATCGCCCGCTCGACGCCCTCTACGATTTTGCCTACGGCGACCCCGGCGATCCGCCCTACGACAACAGCCTCGGCACCGGAGGCTGGCTCTCCAACCACGCCCCGCCCATGGCCGTCGCCGCCGGGCGTGACCGCGTCTATCTCACCGCCGCCTTCGCCGAGGGCGCGACCGCGGTGATGGGCGCCGACTACGATGGGCATCGCCAGTGGGGCCTTGGCAACATCAACGCCGGCATGCCCGCCGAGGACGGCAAGTACCTCTACCTCCTCGTCGGCGGACCGTCCGTCGCCTGGGGAGGGTCGCCCGAGAACGAGGTGGCCATCGTCCGCCTCGACGCTGCCACCGGTAAGTACGCCCCCTGGGCGGACGGAAAATCGATGCACTCCATCGCGACGATTCCGCCCTGGGATCAGTGGTTCAAGCCGCACCGCCCCGAGGGCGAACTCGTCGCCACCCACGGTTTCGACGCCGACTGGTGCCAGCGCCAGACCCTCGGCCTCGCCGTCGCTGGCGGCAAGCTCTACGCGTCGCTTCACTTCCAGAACCGGGTCGTCGTCGTGGACGCCGACAAGGGAGTGGCTCTGCGAGAGATTCCCATCGACCGTCCCGCCGGCCTGGCCTGCGACGCCTCGGGCACGCTCTTGGCGATCAGCGGCAAGCGTGTGGTCAAGCTCACCGGCGCCAATCAGTGGACTGACGTCGTCCGCGACGGCCTCTCCGCGCCGGTCGGCCTCGCTTGCGATGCCGCGGGCAATCTCTACGTCTCCGATTGGGGCGATGCGATGTGCGTCAAGGCCTTCTCCCCCGACGGCCGCCTCTTGCGCACGATCGGCAAGCCGGGCGGGCGCTCGCTCGCCGGCAAGTACGACCCCTCCGGCATGTTCCGCCCGTGGGGCATCGCCGTCGACGCCCGCGGCCGCCTCTGGGTCGCCGAGAGCGACAACAGCCCGCGCCGCCTCAGCGTCTGGGACACGGCCACGGGTGCCCTCGTCCGCGAGTTCTGCGGCACGACCTACTACTCGGCCACGGGCGCCCATGTGAACCCGCTCGACCCGCGCCAGGCCTTCGTCCTCGGCAACACCTGCGCCCTCGACTGGGACAAGGGCACCTGGCGCGTGACCGGCACTCTCTTCCGCCGCAACAGTCCCGACGCGTGGTTCGACGCGGGCGAGGGTTGGCTCAACGGGTGTCGCGTCGTCCGCCATGGCGACCGCAATCTCCTCATCGCTAGCGGCCAGAACCTTCTCTGCATCGCCGAACTTCACCAGTATGACGCCCGCCCGCTGATGGTCCTGGGGAGCGTCTACGGCCTCTATCATGGTGGCGAGCTTTGGCCCGACCTCGTCGTCAAGCACCTTGCCGCCCCCGACCGCCTCGCCGAATTGAGGGCGAAGCATCCGAAGGCCTTCGACGGCACGGGCTCGGCCTATCCCGACGTGACCTCCATGCTAGGCGAGCCGGGAGTGAACCAGTTCTTCCTCTGGACCGACGGCAACGGCGACGGCCTCGTCCAGGAGAGCGAGATCCGCTTCTTCACCTCCGACGAGGTCGGCGGCCTCCACTTCAACATGTTCTGGGACGCCGCCGTCGACCCGCGCAACTTCACGCTCTACAGCTACGGCCGCGGTGACAATCAGGCGATGTGGAAGGTCCCGGTGCGCGAGTGGAACGCCGCCGGCGCGCCGGTCTATGACCTCGCCGCCGCCACGAAGATCTTCGACCAGCCGATCCTTCCGCAGCCCGAGGGCCCGAGCGAGTGGTCCGATCCGCAGGGCAATCTCGTCATCAACCAGTCGCCGCTGCAGATGTTCTCGCCAGTGGGCAAGCTCCTGTGGAGCTACCCCAACCCCTGGCCGGGCGTCCACGGCTCTCACACCGCCCCCGCCGCTCACCGCGGTCGCATTCTCGGCCCGATCTATGTCCTCGGCTCGGCACAGGTGCAGGGCGGCATCGGCGAGGTGTTCTGCATCGGGGGCAACCTGGGCGAGCGCTACTTCTTCACCGGCGACGGCCTCTACCTGGGCAGCATCTTCGCCGACTGCCGCTCCGCGCCCGAGCCCNNCCGCGCCGCAACATGAGCATCGCCGCCTGCACGGCCGGCGGCGAAGGCTTCGGCGGCGAGTTCTTCCAGAACCCCGCCTCCGGCGCCTACGTCCTCGGCGGCCCGGTCGCAAGCTGTCGCGAGGCGTCCGTTCTGGCCCACGTCACCGGCCTCGACACGGCGCGCCGTCTCCCGACCCAGCGCCTTACCGTCACGGCGAAGGACCTCGCCGCCGCACGCGAATTTCAGGCCCGGCAGGCCGTCCAGCAGGCCAAGAGCAAGCTGCTCTCCATCGCCCGCATGAAGGGCGCGGTCAAGGATCTGCCCGACTATGGCCAGTTCGACTACGCCGCCAGCCACGTCGCCCGCTGGTCCTTCGACGCCCGCCACACCGCCTCGGCGACCTGGGCTTACGACGACGCTAACTTCTACCTCGCCGCCCGCGAGGTCCTCGACGACACGCCGATGGTCAACTCGGGCGCCGACGTCCGCACCCTCTTCAAGACGGGCGACGCCGTCGAGTTCGAGCTTCGCACCGCGCCCGACGACGACAGCCCGCAGGTAATCGCCGGCGACCTCCGCCTCGTCCTCAGCGTCTTCGACGGCAAGCCCGTGGTCGTCCTCTATCGCTACAAGGTCCCGGGCACGGCCGCGCCGATCCCCTTCGCCTCGCCGGTGGGCACCACAAAGATCGACGAGGTCCGCGTCCTCGACGACGCCCGCCTCTCCATCGACCGCTACGGCGGCGGCTACCACCTCCGCGCGGCCATCCCCCTGCGCGACCTCGGCTTCTCGCCCGCCCGCGACAAGACCTATCGGGGCGACTTCGGGATCGTCTATTCCGACAAAGCGGGGAAGATCGACGAGCTTCGCATGTACTGGGCGAACCCCGCCGATGCGATGGTCAACGACCTGTTCAGCGAAGCGGCGATCAACCCGGCCGCCTGGGGACGCTTCAAGCTGGAGGAGTGACGCCCGGAGCCTACCCCGTCATCGCGACGCCCGATATAGCCGCGCCAGTTCGCCGGGGCTGACCTCTTCATACTCCGCCGGAAGCCTCTCCTTGAGGTCCTTCAGCCACGCCGGGAAATAGCTCCAACTTATGGCGAGGGCGCTCATGAACCCGGGCCGCGCGGTCGGCGTGTGCGCCTCGATCTCGCCCAGCAGCCACGCGTTCTCGTTCGCCATCGTCCGCTGCTGCAGGTCCTCCGACCCGGTCCATACGCGGAACGTCGTTAGCGTGTGGAAGACCGCCGTGTCGTCGAGGATGCTCGCCGCATTGTTGGGCTTCGTGCCGACATGCCGCCCCAGGTCGGCGAGGATGTACTTGAGCCCCTTCATCCCGCGCGTGAACCGCCGGAGGGTTTCGTCCGACGCCGACGGCCCGCCGCTGCCGCCGCAGTAAAGCTCGATGCCGTCCAGATCCAGCCGGCGCCGGTAGCCATCCATCAGCGCCACGTACTCGCGCCAGATCCGCTCCCGGTCTTCCGCCCGGAACCGGCTCGCGTACACCGGCGCGTTCATGTAGAGCAGGGCGAAGAACGAGTCTTTCGCCGTCATGTTCTCGTAGTACCACTGCGCCACCAGCGGCAGCGTATCCAGCAGCGTGACGTTCATCCCGTAGCCGATGGGCACGGTCCCACGCGCGGGGTCAGCCCAGATCTGGCGCTGGTAGAATTGCCAGTACCAGTGGGCGTCGCCGCTGTCGAGGATGTTCACCGAGATGTAGACCTTGTCCCGCCGAGGCGCAGTTGTGGGCTGCGGCCCCAGGTGGAACTTCTGCCGGAAGATGCTCGCCGCCGGACGGATCGCGCTGTGCACGCTCACGTTCGAGTTGAAGCCCGTCCCAGGCACCCACTTGCCGTACTCGGACATCAGCCGCACGGCCGTGTATTCCTCGACGCCGCGGGTGATGTACATCGGCCAGCCCATCACCGGCACGTTGCCCGGCGTCTTGCTCAGGATCTCCTCGACGAACTGCATTTCCGCCGGCGGGTCGGCGCCCTTCTCGCGATCGCCGTACGCCGAGACCCAGAACATGAAGACCTTGTGCTGGACCATGTAGTCGCGGCTCGACAGCGCCGTGTTGAGTGGGTATTCCCACGCGAGCAGGTGATGGCTCATCCCCGCCCAATGCTTCTCGAAGACATACCGGTAGGCGTCGACATTCCGCGTCCAGCGCCCGCGCAGGTCCTCCACGATCGGCAGCCCCGTCCCCCGGGCCATCTCCGGCGACGCCGGCAGAGCGTTCTCCACGCCCGCCAGCATCCACGCCGCATTCTCCGACCCGGGCAGCTCCGGATCCCACACGATCATCCCGCGCACCTCGCTGCGGAATCGCCTCACCGCCTCCATCGGGTCGGCCAACCGCTCCTCCTCGCCGGTGTAGCCTTTCTCCTTCATGTACCGCAGCCACATATCGTCGTAGCCCGCGGGATTAGTCGGGTTGATGAGGTATAGCCGCGGGCCCTTGCGGTTGACGATGCCCTGCAGCGCGACGAGGAGGGCGTTCACGTCGCGACTCTTGCCGGATACGTCCACCACGACCAACCGCTTCGGCATGGGCCCCGGCGTCCGCGGGAACCACTCTGGGTAGGGCCTCGACTCACGCACCTCACGGACGTTCGCCAACTGCACATCTGACACGGCGAGGCTCACATCGTCTATCCACAGCCCATCGCTCACGCCATCCGCCACGATCTGCAGCGACACACGCCCGCAGCTCGCCGGCGTCGTCAGCCGAAGCGTGACCTCACGCCAGTCATAGTCGCCGATGGGCAGGGGCTCGCGATGCTCACCCGCGCCCTCCATCGCCGCGCCTACCATCGCCTTCCCGACGTTGCGCCCCCGCGCCCATAGCCGCACGACGTACGTGGTCTCGGGCTTCACGTCGATCCAGCCGGTGTTGGCGAGCGCGTACTTGTACGCCTCGGTTGGCGTCGCATCGGAGATGCGCAGCGATCGCCCGCCACCGTGGGCGATCTTGTCGTCGATCTCAGCCGAACCCTTCGTGCCCGCGCTCACCCCTCGCACCCATCCCGTCGCGAAGCCCGTCGCCGCATCGATGTCCTCGAAGCCGCCGTTGGGCACGACGATCTGCTGGGCCCAGGCGCTGCCGCACACGAGCGCGAGCATGATTAGGAGGGCTTGCGCGGAGGTATCCATTAGTGGACGGTATTCGCCAGTAGTCGGCCCGCTCCCTGCGCGTCGACCCGTTCGCGTTGTAGTATCATGTTCCCAGGTTCTCTTTCCGCAATCTGGAGGTGGCCGCATGCCCGTGACCGGCTTCCGTTCCATCGTCTTTGGACTCGGCGTCCTGTTATCCCTCTCCGTCTGCGCCCTCGGACGGTCCGACGCCCCTGCCGCCAAGCCCGGCTTCGTCGTCCTCTGCCCCTACGCCTGGATGCCCCAGTTCGCGGCCTACATCAAGTTCCGCTCGGCCGACTTCGACGCCCGCTGCGTGGCCGTGGAGGACATCACCGCGACCGGGCCAGGGGTCGACGCCCCCGAGCGGATCAAGCGCTTCCTATACCGCGAGTGGCGCGAGCATAACCTCCGCTACGCGCTCCTCGTGGGCGACGCCTCGACCTTCCCGGTGCGCTGGATGGTCCTCGACCGTAATACCGAGCCCGCCTTCAACTATGCCTTCTACGCCTGCGACCTCTACTACGCCAACCTCGCCCGCGCCGACGGCAGCTTCGACGACTGGAACGCGCAGAAGGAGGGCTTCCACGCCGGTTACTTCGGCGAGGTTCGCGGCGAGCACTTCAAGGTGCCGCCCATCAACTATGACAACATCTCCTACGTCCCCCAGATTGGCGTCGGCCGCTGGCCGGTGTCGACGCCCGCCGAGCTTGACGCCGTGATCGCCAAGACCCTCGAGTGGGAACGCCTGGATCACTCCGGCCCGCCGCGCGTACTCCTCGCCCACTCCGGCGGCTGGATCGACGCTCGTGCCCAGGTGGGTGCCCTGGGTGACGCCCTCGCCAAGATCGGCTGGGACACCGAGCGCCAATACTGGGACGGCACGCCTACCAAGCTCTCGCCGGCGAGCATCAAGGCCTCCATCCTCGCCGGTAAGGACATGGTCCTCCACGCCGGTCACGGCAGTGACCAAGTATGGGACGGAACCCTCGGCCCCGCCGAGCGTGACGCCCTCGCCGTCGCCACGCCCGCCATCTTCTTCTCCGTCGGCTGCGGCACCGCCCACTTCGCCACCGAGCCGCCCTACAACGCCTACCTCGACACCGCCGGCTTCCTCCACAGGGGCACGGACAACGGCGAGGTCTTCAAGGCTGAGCCGCCCCCGCCTGCACCGCTGCAGCCTGGCCGCTTCAGCAGTTGGGGCCTCGGTACGCGCCTGGTGACGATGCCCCGCGGTGGGGCCATCGCCTACATCGGCTGCAACACCGGGGCGCAACCGTGCGGGATGAGCTTGCTTGAAGGATTCGTACGGAGCATTGCCGGCGGTTCCACGCGCGTCGGCGACGCGTGGAAGGACGCGGTGGCCTACTACTGGAAGGCCGAGAAGCTGCCCGACCTCGTGCCCACCGAGGACTGGTACCCGCCCAGCATCTTCTTCCAGGGCATGAAGTTCATGTTCTACGGCGACCCTACGGCAAGCATCCCTCGCGCGCCGCACAAGTAACCGCCGGCCCGCGAGCACTCATTTCGCTGGGGGGGTGACGGGGGCGGACAACGAAGCCGTGGGGCTCTTGGCCGCAGCCGACGGTGCGGCGCCCGCGGCGGTAGTGCCCGCGGCCACAGGAGCCGTCGCCGGAACAGGTTTCGCCGCGGCAGGTGGGGCATCGCTTGAGCCACCACCGCCACCGCCGATGGGCACCTGCACCCCGACGCCTAACATCAACTGGCCGGGCAAGGTTGCGCTCGGGAAGGTGCCTCCGGCCGAGAGCCTGAGCCCCAGCCGGTCATACAGCCACCAGGCCGCCACCGCTGCCTGGCTGCCATCGCCGCCGGCCACCATCCCCGCGCTCAGCCCATAGGTCCCAGGCCGGAGCCGCGTCGCAATTTTGACCTCGTCGGCTGGGATGCCCGTCCCGATCAGCCGCACCCGCACGAAGCGCAGGTATCCCTGCTGCTCCTGCCTGCGGGCGGGACCCTCGTAGGCGAGGTGCTGCAAGCCGGCATCTTGCACCTGCTCGCTGACGCCGAGCTTGTCCGCGCGCGCGGTGTCGTCGGTGAGCTTCTGCGCGATCCGCGAGCCCAGGACGTCGATGTCGTCGCGGGTCGCCTTCTCGGGAAGTTGGCCGTCGGCGTTGTAGCGCGGAAGCAGGGCCGTCCACATCGCCTCGGATTCATCGCTCCGCGGCCCCATCGCCAGCAGTTCTTTCGCGTAATAGAGGTCGTACAGGTCGGCCTGCACCTGGCTCACCGCGGCCAGCGCCTGGGCTTCACTCACCCGCTCGCGGTATTCCTTCCGCAGGTCGATCTCGGACTCGACCAGCGCTTTGTACGCGGCGGGGTTGTCCTCCGGCTTCGTGTCGTGGATGATCTTGCCGAGCCTGTCCAGCTCAGCCGACGACGCGTCGGCGTCAGCCTTCGCCCGATCGTAGCGCTCCCGCGCGGCATCGCTCAGGCTCTTCGCCAGGTCGGCGTAGGCCTTCTCGGTCTGCCCGGGGGGAGACTTTCCGGGCTGGCTGACCACGGGGTATTTCCAGAATTCGATGACCACGTTTGCGGGCCCGAGGGCCTTCAGCGAGCGGTCGTACCAGGACGGCGCCAGGGCCCTCTCGATCCCGTAGTAGGCCCTGATCGATCGGCCCGGGCTCCACATCGCGCCCGTCTGCAGAGGCAGGCCCGACTTGCTCAGAGCCGGCACGATGCTCCCGGCAGCTGTCCCCGCCAGCAGACCCGTCAGCGCGGACACGACTCCCGCGGCATCGCCCGCGCAGAAGCGGCCCTGCTCGAGGCCCTTCTGGTGCGTCGTCGATTCCTCTGCGATGATCACTACATTCGCCCAGGACCCTTCCGCCACAGTGACCTCGGTGGACCCTACGACGTCCGTTAGCTCGGAGGGCTGATCCTCCGTGGACAGCCCTACCGTGTACTTCACGGGCCCGGTCGTTCCCTCGGGCAGCGGCCAGTAGAAGTAACCGGCTGCGTTCGTCAGAAGGGGTGGGTTCTTTGACACGTCGCCGCTGGGGCCGAGGATGGTGATCCTGGCGGCCCGCTTGGGCGGGGCGAGGACACCCTCGTCATTCTTGATCAGCACCAAGCCCTGGATGCCGCTCGATGCCTTGAGCAGCTCCTGCAGCGCCCCGGTCTGTTCGAGCAGGACGCCAGTGGCCGCAAGGACCGGCTTGCCAGTGAGCGCGCCCCACACCTGCGGCCTGTAGGACTTGTCGAATTCGAGGAACAACTGCGGCGCCGACGATAGCTTCAGCAGCTCCCAGAGCAAGCGCCGCTGCGGAAGGTCCCAGAGCCCGGCTTTACCGCGCCCGGCCCCGCTCTCGTCGGCCATCGCGCCCTCGGGTTTGCCGCCACCAGGCTTGCCACCTGCCGGCCCGCCGCCTCCAGGCTTGCCCACTTTCGGCTCGCCACCCTTCGGCGGACCCCCGGCCGGCTGGCCCACGAGGTCGGCCACAAGGTCGCTCCACGACTGCTCGTCGAAACCGGCGCCCAGTGGATGGTTGCGACGTAGCTGGGCCAGCCGCGCGGGCGTGAGGATGATCGGCAGGCCTTCCTCGACCGCATCGAGCGCGCCCGCCGGCTTCGGCAGGTCCAGCAGCGGGACATCATAGGTGACCGTAACCGCACCCGGTCCGAGGTCCTCGACCACGGGCTGCAGGCTCTCATCGCCGCCCGGCAGGATGGCGCCCTCGCGGCACGCGGCCCGCTGGTTGATGACATACTTCAGCGGCCCGGGCGGCGCGATTAGAACCTTGGCCTCCTGGGGCTGGCACAGTCCCCGCCCAAAGCTCATCAGCACGGCCGCGCCGACAAGAGCCGTGGCCACCAGTTGCGAAGACCAACGCACACGTCGTGCGCTCACGTCCATCCCTCCGAGGGGTGAAACGTCGGATCCTTCTCTTCTCGTCCACGCTCACTTCAGCCGCGCCAGAGCCTGGCGGCCTTCGTCCGCCCTCTTCGGGTCGGTGCTGAGCTTGGACACTTTCTCGAACTCGGCGCGAGCCTCAGGCTTCTTGCCCTGCGCGGCCAGCACCCACGCCATGCCCCAGTGGGCATCGCTGTTATTTGCATCCATCTGGAGAGCTTGTTGGAACTTGGCCGCCGCCGCATCCAGCCGCCCGGCAGTCTTGTCGGCCATGCCCGCCTTGACCAGGTCAGCCGCGCCCCCGCCCGGAGCGGCCCCCCCGCCGGCTGGTGGAGTCCCCGCCGGAGCGGATGGGGAACCTGAAGGGGGCGCACCCATGTTCTGTGCCACCTGTTGGCCCATCTGCTGGAAGGCGCCGCCACCGCCAGCGAAGTAGGCCATCATCTGCTTGATCATGGCCACTTCCTGGGTCGTGTCGATCTTCCACTGCCCGCCCTCTCGCTTCAGCGTAAGCGGGATCCCGCCGCCGCCGGCCATGGCGCCCGGCCCGCCCTTGGCACCACCCTTCGGCACCAGCGTGATCTGCACGGTGGCGCTATCGCCCTTCACCTCGGACTTGCCGATCGCGACGTCCAGGTTGAGGCCTGGCGGAACGAGGAGGCTTGTGGCGAACTTCACGCTGCCAGCCATCGGGCCAGGCATGGCAGGCATAGACTTCTGCAGGTCGTCCACAGCCTTAGCCGAATCGGCGGTGAGGCAGGCTTTGGCTGCCTGTTCATCGCCAGCCTTGGACGCGGCTACATACCTGGCGACCGTCTTCGCCGGCGTCGAGCGTAGCAAGAGCATCCAAGCCACCACGCCGAGCACGACGACTACAACGATCGCCGGCACGACGATCTTGACCGCACTGCCCCCGCCGCCGCTCGCGCTGCGCTGACTGGCCTTCACGGCCCTCACCCCTTCCATGAGGTGCCTGCCACCGTCACGGCAAGACGGCTGTCATAACGCTACACTCTGCAGTGCTGAGCCGCAAGGCCCAGAGGGGCTACTTTGTCGGGGCGGCAGGAGGCGTCTGGCTGGGTGCTGGCGTCTGAGGCGCCTGACCCGGCTGAACGGGCGCTGTGCCTTGAGGCTGCTGGCCCGTCTGCGGACCCATCTGCCCGCCGCCACGCCGGCCCATGCCTCTCCCCATGCCTCCGCCCATCCCTGGGCTGAAGCCCTGGCCCATGCCCATGCCTCGACCGAACCCGCGGCCTCCGCCCTGCCCGCCCTGCTGGCCCATCTGGCCGCCATTCGCGGCGAAGTAGGCCATCATCTGCTTGATCCCAGCAAGCCTCTGGGTGGCATCGATCTTCCACACGCCGCCCTCGAGCTTGAGCGTGACGTCACGGGGACGACCCCCGCCCATGCGGCCTCCGCCCGGCGCACCCCCGCCGGGGGCGCCGCCCTTCGGCGACGTAGTCGCGGGCGATCCGCCCTGGCCAGCGTTCTTGGGCTTGACTGTGACCTGCACCGTGGCGGTGTCGCCCTGCACCTTGGCCTTGCCGATCGCGACATCCGCGTCCTGAGTGGCCCGCCCGACGAGGCTCGTCGCGAGCTTGACGTTGCCGGCCATCTGCGGCGCCTGGGTCTGCATCGTCTGCTGGAGGTCGTCGACTGCCTTCACGGTATCGGCGGTGAGGAAGGCCTTGGCGGCCGCCTCGTTGCCAGTCTTCGCCGCGGCCACGTACCCTGCGACCGCCTTCTCGGGCGTCGCCCGCAGGAAGAACCACCAGCCGGCGACTGCCCCAACCACTACGATGACGGCGATCGCCGGCAGAAGGAACTTCGCCCACTTCGGCGCCGCGCCGGATTTGCTCAACTTGCCCTGGCCAGTCCTCATTGGTGTCACCTCATATTGACGGAAGGCGCTGCTCGCCACGCAAGCAGCCGCCAGCAGTGTGCTCTTCTTGCCCGCCGCTCAGCAAGGTCAGAGGCTCCACGCGTCGCCTTGTTCCCACCGATTATCCTGCGGCAAGCTCGCCCCGCGCGGTGTGGGGCAGGTCGCGGAACCACGCCCACCACGAATCCCCGCTCCGCACGGCCTCCGCCTTGACGTCGCGCCCATCGATCCGCCCCTTGCTGACCTCTCGCCTGAACGGTCCCATCCGCACCGACAGCTTCGCCATCGGCCCATCCGCCTGCCATCGCAGCGTGTACCCCTCGCCCGTCCGCCGCAGCGTGTACGACAGCTTCCGGTGAGCCGTCCGCGCCCCATCCATCGTCAGCACCGGATAGCCCTCCGTGCTGACCTCCGTCCAACCGCTCAGCATCCGCGGCATCAGCTTCGTATGGGCCGCCGTTAGGTCATCCACGCCGAGAACCAGCCGCAGCACCTTGACGCTCTCGCCCTCCTGCACGCCGTTGCCGAGGTCGCCGGTCCGATGCCAGCACCCGCGTGCCGCATCGACCTCGCACCCCTCCGGCGTGATGTAGGGCATATACAGTGGCGAGTAGGCATACTTCGCCAGGTTCTACACGCACCGTTTCGCGTCGCCCATCTCATCGGTCAGCAGCGAGCACTCGGCGAGGAACGACTGCCCGTACCCCATCGCCGGCGCCGCCGAGTAGGCCGGGAAGCACTGCTCGCGGATCGCCCGCCGGTAGGCCTCGCGATCGGCCTCAGCCCACGCCGGGATCTCGCCGCTCAGGTCGAAGCCGATCCGATCGGCCAGCGCCATGATCGCCGCCATCGCCGCCATCTGATGTGGCCAGCCCACGTTTCGCAGCGTCCAGATCGGCTTGCCGTCGGTCGTCTTCTCGAGATAGACCTCGTTGATCCCCGCCATCAACCTGTCCGCATATCCCTGCCACCGTGTGGCCTCGGCCGTCCGCCCAAGGCTGTCGGCGATGTCGGCCAGGCCCTCCAGCATGTGCCAGCAGAAGACGTCGGCGTAGTGCCCATGCTGGACGCCCGCGCTGCACTCGCTGTCGGTCAGGAGCACCTTGTCGAAGCCGGAGAGCTTCGGGTTGTCCATCTGCCAGACGAGGTCCTCGGCGGCGAGCGCTAGGTCGGCGAAGTTCTCCTTCGCCCACGCCGCCGGGTCGGGCGCGTTCTGCCAGTGCTTGTAGGCCCACAGCCCGATCATCGCCTGCCCGTCGTTCTCCGGGTTGCCGTACGGGAACTGCGGGGTGATGCACCACTCCGGCTTGTTGACGATCCGCACCCAGTGCGCCGGGGCGGGAGAGCCGTCGGGGAGCTTGCGGTTCTCGGGCCACCACTTCGCCCACCGGAACGCCCACGCCAGGCTCAGCTTGCTGTCATCCATCAGCCCAAGCTCGACCAGTTCCTGCATGCATCGCCCGTAGTCGCGCGACCAAGCGTGGCCGGCATAGGGGCCGACGCCCTTCGCGTAGGTGCCGATGCCCTGGTAGCCGCCCCAGCTTGGGGCGCCGACGGTGCTCGTGTGGAACGTCCCCGGTTCCGACTGATGCCTCGCCGCGGGCGGCAGGAAGGGCCAGTACCAGTTCGGCCCGGGGATGTTTTCGCCGCTATCCACCTTCAGGTCCATGTCGTGGATATTCGAGTACCACATGTTGGTGAGCACGTCGGCCACGGGGTTGCCCGCGAAGCGCACCTTCGGCCCGCGGAAGCCTGCCGGAATCTCGATGGGGAAGGGCTTGCGAAAATTCGCGTCTGACACGTACAGGACCGCCCTCAGCTTCGCCAGCGCCGCCTCATCCTCCGCCGAGAACGCCTTGTCCGTTGCGATGGCCATGCGCTCGGTCCGCTCGGCCTCGGCGCGGGTCGGATTGTCATGAGGCAGGCGCTCAAGCGTACTGTCCGCCGCCGTGTCGATCGTCACCGCGGACACCAACGGATAGCCGACCTTCGCCGGATTGTCGCGCACGACGATGCTCTTCACGACCCGTCCAGCCCGCGGCTTGAGGGCGAGCATGTAGGCCGCCGACTGCGTGCCTCCCGTCGGCGCAAGATGCAGCGACGCCTCGAGGATCGACCGCGCCTGAGGGTCATTTGCGAAGGGCTCCACCGCCCGCTGGTTCGCAGGCGCATCCAGCCACCACGCCGTGTAGCCAAGCCGCAGCGGGATCACGTCCTCGCCGCCACCCTCGTACTCGATCGCCAGCGAGCCGATGTCATCGCCGAGGAATAAGCGCGTGTCGACCTGATTCGCCGGTGCCCAGACCGGGCTGCCCTGGTCCACGCTGTTGACGAGGCCGCACAGGTAGATGCGGTCGGTCGCCACACCGACGGGGATCGGGAGGCCCTCCGCCGTCACCTGCGGCGCGGCCGACGCCACCTTGAACGGCACGCCCATCGCCTGCGCGAAGGTTGTCGCCTCGGCCGTCTGCCGCCAACCCGCCGGCAGCCCTGGCCCGGCGAAGCGCGTGACCTCATCGCCCATCCGCGCTTCTTTCACGCCCATCCACGCGTACCCGCCCACCGCGTCGCCGTCCGTGAAGAGGAGGAAAGCCCGTTTGCCCCTAGCCGCCGAGGTGTCCATGACGACCTCGGTCGGGTCATCGCGCCGCGGCGGCTCAACCCTCGCAAGCTCGCGCCCCGTCGCGGTCTCGATGAGCGCGACGTAGTTCAGCTTCAGCGGCGGCGCATCAGGCGGCCCGTCGTGGCCGAGGAGCAAGAGGGTGATGTGGTCCGCGTTGACCTGGAAGTCCGGCCCGCGGATGGCCCCGGTCGCGTTCTCACCCAGCGCCAGCGACGACAGATACGGCTCGACCTTCCGGTGCTGGCCNNCGCCCTTCCGGTGCTGGCCGTCATAGTCGATGACCTGCCACGTCCCGCCCACCGGCATCGGCACGGCGCGCATTCGGCTCTTCGCCGCCGCCACATCGAGCGATACCTCCGCCACGCTGTCGAGGCCTAGCCACGCGAAGCCCTGCTCGTGCCGCGTGGGGTCGCCGTCGATCGCCTCGAAGATCACCTGCCGCCCCTTCAGATCCGACACGACCCACGACAGCTTGTGGAAGGAGTCGCTCAGCGGCGGGGCAGCCGTCCGCAGCACCTCGTCGGACGCAGCATCGCGCAGGACGTACATGTTCAGCCCCAGCCCGCCGGTCCTGCCGTCCCAGCCGTTCGCGAGGAACTCGATCATGTCGCCCTCGACGGTGAAAGGCGCGCTGCGAAGATGGCCCGTCGACTCCTCGCCAGACTCGAGATGACGGGCCGCAGTCCCGCCCTGTCGCGGGGTATCCACGAGGAAGAAGCCGCCGTCGACGGTCCAGGTGCCGAGGCCTTTGCCGAAGTCCGACAACTGCCGGAGCGTTGTCGAGGCATCCCCGTGCGGGGCGGCGAAAACTGCGGCCAGCGCGAGCAATCCTGCAGCCAGGAATCGAAGCGAGCGCGTCATGCCAGGCGTCCCTCCCAGCGGTCCTACAGCGATGTCGTCTGCCGACGTTCTTCCGCACGACCGCAGCGATGTCCTCCCCGCGGCTGGGCCCCTCGGAGGAAACGCCCCGCCCATGGTGGAACCACCGCCGACGTCGGCGACCGTGCATCGAGGAGGTTTTCCCTTGGACAAAGTAACGATCGGAGTCCTCGGCGCCGGACGTGGCGCTTCTCTCGCGAAGGCGATGCGCTATGCCCCGAGCGCCGAGCTTGTGGCCCTCTGCGATGTCAGCGAGGATCGCCTTGCAGCCGCCGTCGCGGCCACCGGCGTCCAGCGCACCTACTCGTCCTACGAGGCGATGCTCGACTCGGACGTCGACGCCGTCGCGGTCGCCTCGCCGATGCCGCTGCATGTCGACCATTCGGTCCAGGCCCTCCGCGCGGGCAAGCACGTCCTCTCGGAAGTGACTGCCGCCACGAGCATGGACCAGTGCTGGGAGCTTCTCGAGACCGTCCGCTCGGCCGGGCGCAAGTACATGCTCGCCGAGAACTACTGCTGGTTCCGCCCGTGGGCGGTCGTGATGGGCATGGTCCGCGCCGGCCTCTTCGGCGAGCCCTACTACGGCGAGTCCGAGCAGCTTCAGGAGTTCAAGGGCGGCCTCCCGCCCCTTGAGGACGGCTATACCTGGCGCACCGCCGAGCTTGCCATGCGCCGCGGCCACCAGTACATCACCCACGACCTCGGCCCGCTCTACGAGGCCTTCGGCGAGCGCATCAAGACCGTCGTTTGCATGGGCTCGGGCCAACGCCACGTCCCCTGGGCGCGCGCGGACAGCACGTCGACCCTTCTGCTCGAGACCACCGGCGGACGCCTAATCCGCCTGCGCGTGGACTTCTTCTCCGACCGCCCGGACAACTATACATACTACGGCTTGCAGGGCACCGGTGCCGCTTATGAGGGCCCGCGCGCGGCCACCGAGGAGCATCGCATCTACGTCCACGGCCAGACCGCGCCCGGCACCTGGGAGAGCCTGTGGAACTATGACGAGTACCTTCCCGACGAGTGGAAGACTCTCCCCGCCGAGGCGGTGAACGATAGCTACGACGGCGGCGCGCCGCTGATGATCGAGGCCTTCGCGCGCTGCATCCTCGACGACACGCGCCCGCCAGTCGACGTCGTCGACGCGCTCAACATGACCGCGCCGGGTCTGCTGTCGGAGGTCTCGCGCGATCGCGGCGGGCAGCCGGTGGATGTGCCGGAGTTCAAGCTGTAACGGGGGCCTCCACGTGCCCAGGCTATTCGCCATCACCGTCTTGGGGGTGCTTGTCCTGAGCGCGAACCAGCCCTTCGCTCACGCGATTTCCGTCTCGCCCGAGGAGATGAAGGCGTGCCGGGAGTGGGTGTCGGCGCACCTTCAGTCCGGGCCGGCCGACGTGCCCTTCTCCTTTACCTTCGGCGGCCGCCCATCGTCGGAGCTTCTGCCGACCTGGCACGTCGAGCGCGCATCGACAGCCCTCGACGACTCGCGCACTCGCCACACGATCACCTGGACCGATTCGCACACCGGCCTCGTCGTCCGACTCATCGCGATCGAGTACCACGACTTCCCGACCGTCGAGTGGACGGTGTATTTCAAGAACACTGGCACCGCCGATACGCCGATCCTCGAAGCCGCTCACGCTCTCGACCTCGATCTCCAGCGCGGTGAGACGGCGGGCGAGTTCCTCCTCCACCATAGCGTCGGCAGTCCCTGCACCGCCGAGGACTATCGCCCGCTGGAGACGATCCTCGAGCCCAACGCCCACCTCCACATCGCCGCCGCCGGTGGCCGTCCGACCAACTCCGACCTCTGCTATTTCAACCTCGAACTCCGCGGGGGCCGAGGCATCGTCATCGCCCTCGGCTGGCCGGGGCAGTGGTCCTCCGAGTGGCAACGCGACCACGACCGGGGCCTGCGCGTCGTGGCGGGCCAGGAGCTCCTCCGCACGAAGCTTCGCCCTGGCGAGGAGATCCGTACGCCGCTCGTCGTCCTCCAGTTCTGGCAGGGCGGCGACTGGCTCCGCGCGCAGAACCTCTGGCGCCGCTGGTTCATCGCCCACAACCTCCGCCGCCCGGGCGGCAAGCTTCCGCCGACGCAATGGTGCGGCACCAGCGAAGTCGGCACCAACATGATGATCAACGCGACCGAGGAGAACCAGAAGACCTACCTCGACGCCTACCTCGTCCGGGGCTTCAAGCCAGACTTCTGGTGGATGGACGCCGGCTGGTATCCCTGCGCTGGCGACTGGACTCGCACCGGCACCTGGGAGCCCGACCCCGCCCGCTTCCCGCAGGGCCTGCGCCCGGTGACCGACTACCTCCACGCCCATGGCGTCCGCTGCAATCTCTGGTTCGAACCCGAGAGGGTCCGCGCCGGGACCTGGCTCGCGACCGAGCATCCCGACTGGGTCCTGCCCGGCGATGGCGATGGCCTCCTCGACCTCGGCAACCCGGCGGCCTGGCGATGGCTGGTCGACCACATCGACCACCTGCTCACCGAGTCGGGCATCGACATCTATCGCCAGGACTTCAACATGGACCCGCTGACCCACTGGCGCGCCCACGACACCGCCGATCGTCAGGGCATGACCGAGATGCGGCACGTCACGGGCCTCCTGGCCTACTGGGACGAGCTACTGCGCCGCCATCCCGATAAGCTCTTCGACGAATGTGCGAGCGGCGGCCGGCGCAACGATCTTGAGAGCATGCGTCGCGGCGTCCCGTATACGAAGAGCGACTACGCGGCCGACCCGGTGGGCGTGCAAGGCGAGACCTACGGTATCTCGCTGTGGCTTCCCTACTTCGCCGCGACTTGGGGCGACAGCGACGACCCCTATCTCTGCCGCAGCCGCCTCGCGCATGTGATCGGCGCGTGCCTCGACCTCCGCGTGAAGAACCACCTCAGCCGCCTACCCCAGCGCCTCGACGAGTGGCGGCAGGTCGCGCGCTGCTACTGGGGAGACTTCTGGCCGCTGACGCCGTACAGCCTCGACGCCCACGACTGGATCGCCTGGCAGTTCGACCTGCCCGAGGCCGGCGAGGGAGTGGTGCAGGCCTTCCGCCGCGCGGAGTGTGCGGACGAGTCGATTCACGTCAGGCTTCGCGGCCTCGACCCGCACGCGACCTATCGGATGAAGAACGTCGACCTCGCGGAGCCTGAGGACATGGAGGGCGCGGCCCTGTTGCGCGACGGCCTCACGATCCCCATCCCGACCAAGCCCGGCGCGGCGATCCTCACCTACCGGCGGCGATAGCCTCACTGCTGGAAGCTGTAGACCGACTTGCCCAGGATCCAGCCAACGATCGGCCACAGGCAGCCCAGCGCATAGTCGCCCACGAGCAGCCCGACGAAGAACGGCACCGCCGCGATGTACGCCCGGTTCCCTCCGTAGCGCATCAGCGTGGTCTTCGCGATCCACGCGATCATCATCGGGCACCACATCGTCGACATCGAGTAGCTCCCCGCGATCGCGAAGCCCAGCGGATGCAGCGGCCACCAGATGTACTGCAGCGTCATCCGGTGCATGCCCATCGCCAGCAGCAGCCCCGCCGCCGCTCCTCCCATCGACGGCAGGTTCGGCCCGGTCGGATTGCCCAGCCATCCCTCCAGCCGGTTGAAAGCCTCCCACCCGAACCCGGTCGCATGGCCGGCCATCGTCGCCTCCGCCCCACCGCGATAGCCGAAGTAGGTCAGCGCCGCGAAGGTGCTAACCACTCCCAGCACGCCCGCCAGCGCGATCGCCACCGCCAGCCTTCCCTCCGAGAACCCGTGCCTCCGCGCCAGGAAGAACCCCTCGAGCATGTGCGGCATGGGATGGCTTCGGTAGGCGCGGTTGAACCAGTAGAACCATGTCAGCAGGTTCAGATTCCTCGGCCCCATCAACCTCGTCCCGAGCATGATCGGCAGCATCGCATCAGGCCCGCCCTGGTGGAGGTCATGGGCCGGCGGCCCAAGCTCCGCCCGCATTCTCGTCACCGAGAGCGAGATGAGCCAGTAGATCAGCCACGCCGCGATCACCAGCCACGCAGACATCCCGGCGTTGGCGAAGAACAGCCCAAGCGCGACCATACCCAGCAGCGCCCCGGACACCGCCAGATGCCTCGGGATCGGCCCATCGCGAGCGTCCCGCCCACCGCTGAAGACTTCCCCGAGCGCGCCCAGGAAGTACTTCCGCCCCATCCACAGCCCGAACACCGCCATGTAGATGTACGCCCCAAAGCACTGCTGCTCGACGTAGGGCGCGTGGGCGTCATAGCTCAAGAACCCGGTCGCCGACGCCATCACCCTCTCCGCCTTCAGCAGCCAGAAGAAGAACCACGTCGAGAAGAGGAGGTCTTGCGGCAGCATGTATCCCAGCCCGATCCCGAAGGGATAGAACGACACCGGCGTCCATCCCATCGCATCCCAGGGCCGTCCCGCGAAGTGTGGCGAGAGGTCCCACAGCTTGACCTTGATCACCGGCAGCATCGGCCAGAATACCGCCAGCCCGTTCAGCACGCTGATAGACGCCGCGATCCCGAAGCCCAGCCAGAACAGCTTCGCCGAGAACAGCCCCGCCTCCGCCGAGGCAATCCGCACGGGTATCTGCACGATCGGGTAGGTCAGCCGTTCCTGGTCGATCCACTTCACGCGCAGGAGCGCCGAGAGGCACAGCATGACGCCGAGCATGACGCAGATGACTGCCCCCCACACGGCATACGGCGGCAGCCACGCCAGCAGCGTCCGCATGGTCCAGAACAGCTCGGGCCGGCCCTCATGCCAGGCTTTCAGCGCCTGCGAATCGTTGAGGGTGAAATACGAGGGCAGATATCGCAGGATTTCCTCGGCATAGGGATGCCCGGCCGACGCGTCGTCGTAGCGGTGCAGGTGCGTGATCATCGGCACGAGCACATCGATGAAGTCGATGGCATCCACCGCCGATGCGACGCAGAGCATCGTGTAGACAACCATCATCTCGCCGAAGCTCAGCGCCCACTCGGGCTTGACCCGCTTGACCAGCTCGTTGAGCGCGCGCAGGACCAGCAGCAGCACGACGACATTCGCGAAGAGGGAGAAGGTCGTGGGGTAGGGGCCACCGGTGCCAGCGCCCGAGTAGCGCGTGGCCATCTCCATTTGAGATAGCCACACGCAGTTGATGGGAACGAGCACCAGCCCAAGGATTACAGCGCGCCAGCGGATCTGCATGGGTGGTCTCATCCAATTCGCCGCGGTCAGCGCGCATCCTACCTGCGACGTCGACGTCGCGCCCTGAGAAGGGACTCGCACGCCCGAGGGCGAAACCACAGGGCATGAAGCTCTTACCTTTCGCGCTAGCAATTCTCGCCTGCGCTGTCGTTCTCGCGCAGTATGCCGAGGTCACGCCCAGGCTCGACCCCGACACCGTCTTCCTCAACCCACACATGGGCCTCTACGTGATGGGCGGGCCCGACTACCGCCCCGCCCCCTCGGAGTGGTTCATGCAGGCCGTCGACATCGCCTACATCCGCGACGACTGGGCCAAGCTCAACCCGGCGGAGGGCGTCTACAAGTTCGATGAGTACTTCGGCCCCATCTTCGACTACTGGGTGAAGCAGTGCGGCAAGCGCGTCGCCTTCCGATTCATGTCCGAGAGCATGCACTCGAACACGATGTACGTATCGCCCAAGTGGATCTTCGACAAGGGCGTGCCGGGCGTCCACCACACCGGCCTCTACACGCCCGATCAGATCGACCCCGTCTTCTGGGACGACCGCTACCTCGACATCCAGTGCGCCTTCATCCGCAAGCTCGGCGAGTACCTCGACGGCCGCCCGGGCCTCGAGTTCATCGACATCGGCTGCATCGGCGAGTGGGGCGAGATGCACCTCGCGCGCTGGACGCCCAAGCAGCTTGAGGAGACCGGCTTCACCGAGACCAAGTACGCCCAGGCCTACCGCCGCGTGATCGACGCCTTCGCCGCGGCCTTCCCGCGCACGCGAGTCTTCCTCAACGTCGGCGGGCAAGACCACCTCACGATCGACGACTACGCCGCGATCCATGGCATCGGCTTCCGCCAGGATGGCCTCATGCCCGAGGGCGCGAGCTACAACTGCGGCGAGTGGCTCTACAAGCCGTACTCGCGACGCAGCACGGTCTGCCAGTTCGAGTTCTGCGACGACTACGCCAGCATGGTCAAGAAGGGCTGGGACCTCCCGGCGACGATCGACCGCGGCCTCGCCGCCCCGATCAGCTATCTCAACTGCAACCTCTGCGACCTCTCGACGGCGCCCCCTATCGTGCGCGAGCAACTCCTCCGCGCGGGGCGCAAGCTCGGCTACCGCTTCGTCGTGACGAAGGTGAAGTACCGCGACCAATTCCACCTCGACGGCCAGCACCCGGCGCGCATTTTCGCCGAGACCACCTGGCGCAACGATGGCGTCGCCCCGTGCTACGACAGCTTCGCGACCGAGTGGTCGCTCGTCGACGCCGGGGGCAAGGCCGTCGTCCGCCAGGTGACCTTCCCGCAGACCCCGACGACCCGTTGGTGGCCCGGCGAGGAGCAGACCGTGAGCGCCCTGATCCACGTGCCTGCCGACACGCCGCCGGGCGACTATCGCCTCAAGGTCGCGGTCGTCCTGCCCGAGACCGGAAAGCGCATCTTCCTCGGTATCAAGGCCGTCGACGCCGAGAGACGCTACAGCCTCTGCACTCTTCATGGTGTGGCGACGCCGGCGACCAGCGGCGTTGTCTTCGACGAAGGCTTCGAGGCCAACCCCGCGCCCTGGACCGTCTCGCAGGGCATCACCGCGACGGTGGACACCGTCGCCGCCCACACCGGCAAAGCCTCGCTCCTCGTCGTTGGCACGATGGGCGCGGCCTGGAACTACACGAGCTTCCGCCTGCCCAAGCCGCTGGTCCCGGGCGCGAAGTACCGCCTGTCCGGCTGGATGCGTGTGGACAAGCTTGAGGGCATCGGCGCCGCGCCGTACCTGAAGATCGGGGTGAACGCCGCCGATGGCCACTGGATCGACAACCACTCGACCAACCCTTACGACCTGGGCAAGCTGGGCACGTGGCAGCCTCTCGAGGGCACCTTCGAGTGCCCCGCTGACGGCGCCACCGGCGATCTATGCATAGAGAAGGGGCAGTTCGAGGGCAACGCAACGATCTCGCTTCGCCTCGACGATGTGAAGTTGGAGATGCTTGAGTCTCCGTAGGTGGTCACCTTCGCTCGGCCTTGCTGTTGGGCGGGCACCACGGCCACAGACCCAATAGAGTGCTGACGCCTCGCTCACGGGCTGTCATCCTGAGGGAGGCGATCTGTGCCGACCGAAGGATCTCCTTTTGTCGAAGATGGTCGACGTCTGCTGTGCGGTCTGACAAGCCAAAAGGAGATCCTTCGTCGGCAACCGAAGGCGGTGCCTCCTCAGGATGACAGCCTGTGGCGGCCCGACGTTGAGGGCAGGGCGATGACGATTCGTCTACCGCATGCTCACTGTGCCCGGCACGCTTGGCCTTCAGGTATAATCCGCCTTCGGGCAGGACCAGATTTCGCCTTCAAGGAGACCCACGATGTCCGATCAGGTTCAGTTCGTAGTCGAGCTAGAGATTGCCGAGGGCAAGCTGGAGCGGTTCAAGGAACTGGCCGAGGCCTGCATCGAATTGGTGCGGGAGAACGAGCCGACCACCATCGCCTACGTGTGGAACCTCAGCGAGGACGGCCGCAAGTGCTACATCCTCGAGTGGTACGAGAGCGCCGCCGTGGTGCCCGATCACTTCGCGCTTGTCGGCGCGGTCCTAGGCAAGATGCCGGGCGTCGCCGAGGTCACTCGCTTCGAGGTCTTCGGCAAGCTCACGCCCGAAGCCAAGGCCGCCCTTGCCGCCACGGGCGCGCCTAACTACCCCTTCTGGGCAGGCTTCACCCGCTGCGAGCCCGCCTAGTCTGACCCGCCACGTCGCGAAGGGAGGGATGCCGGATGGGCAGGGCTTACGGGCACGCGTCACTTCTAGCCGCCCTGATCCTGTCGGCATCTTTCGCCTTCGCTGACGAGGGCGCTAACCTCGTCGCGAACCCTTCCTTCGAGGCCGGCGCCAACGTCCCCGACGGCTGGCAGGTCTGGCAGTATGAGGGCGAGACTCTCACTCGCGACGCGACGGTCGCTCACACCGGCGCCGCCTCGGCGCACATGAGCATCTCCGCCCGCGGCGCATCCCAGTATCCGACCTTCGCCTTCTTCCACCGCCCCGTCGCGGCGGGGGAGGAGTACCGCGGCTCGGCCTGGGTGCGCACCCGCAACGCCCACGACATCGGCGGCTACGTCGTCATCGCCTACATGCGAGGCGACACCCGCCTGGCCTTCTCCAGCAGCGAGTTCACGCGCGACGGCGATCACGACTGGATGCGCCTCGAGGTCCGCGGCGTCGTCCCCGAGGGCGCCGACAACATCTTCCTCGGCCTCACCGGCCACGGCGAGGGCGAGATCTGGTTCGATGACGCCGAACTCGTTCGCACCCATGCGCCCGAGCCCGACCCTCTCCAGGGCGACGAGGTCCGCCTGCGCCTTTCCGCCGACCACCCCGTCGGCCAGACCCTCCTCGGCTTCGGCGCGCAGGGCGACTACTTCCTCACTCGCCGCATCAACACCGACCGCGGCGTGGACGACGCCGACCGCGCCCTCGTCCTCAAGCGCGTGGCCGACATGCGCCCGCACATCCTGCGCACGTTCTTCGACTACAAGTGGTGGGAGCCCGAGGAGGGCCGCCAAACCCCCGACAGCGAGGAGATGCGCGACTACGTCCCCTGGGTCCGCTTCCTCCAGAGCATCGGCACGAGCGTCCTCCTCTGTCCGTGGGGCGACCGCTTCGCCTACCCTGACTGGATGCAGCCCGGCGCCGGCCGCCTGCCCGCACCGGCCAAACGCGACGCGATGGTCCGCAGCCTGGTCGACCTCGTGCAGTACCTCCGCGAGCGCGAGGGCCTTCGCAACGTCAAGTACCTCTGCCTCATGAACGAGCCTGACAACGATGCCGCCCGCGCGATCCCGCCCGACGAGTACGTCCGCCTCAACCGCCTGCTCGACAAGATGCTGCGCGAGCGGGGCCTCCGCGATCAAGTGATGCTCCTCACGGCCGATGAGTCCAGCAGCGCCCCCGCCGGGACCAGCCTCTGGTTCCGCGACATCCTCGCCCGCGGCCTCGACTATTGCGACGCCTGGTCGTCGCACAGCTACATCCACGAATATGTCCCCGGCCTGAGCGGCTGGACCACCGAGCGCCTCGCCGCGCTCAGGCAGGCGTCGCCCATGAAGCCGAAGCCCTTCATGATCACGGAGTTCGGCTACGGCGGGGAGACCTACCTGAACACGGAGAACGGCAAGTATGAGTACGGCCTCTTCCTCGCCGACTTCGCGACGACGGCCCTGCGCAGCGGCGCCTCGGCCGCCCTCACCTGGTGCCTGATGGACACGTACTACTCGCCGACGCTCGAGCAGCAGTGGGGGCTCTGGCGCTACAAAGATCGAGGCTGGGAGCCTCGGCCAGGCTTCTACTCGTGGTCGCTCGTCACGCGCTACACACGTCCCGGCAGCCAGGTCCTCGTCGCCGATCCCGAGCCTCGCGCCCAGGGGCTCCACACCGTCGCCCTGCGCTCGCTCGATGGTGAGATCACACTGCTGGCGGTGAACCGCTACGCGCGTCCGCTGACGGTCCACCTCGATAACGCCCTCGGCCGCGATCTCGTCCTGCGCGTCTATCGCTACACTCAGGGCAGCGTCCCTGTCGCCGGCGGCGCGATGATCTCCGCCTCAACGACCCTCCGCCTCTCGCCCGGCGCGCCGACCACTTTCGCCTTGCCCGCGCAGTCCTTCTCGCTCCTCACCGAGCTACGCTGACCCTACGTCACGACGCTTCTCGACAGCTCGTAGGCCGTGTCCAGCGCGACGACCAGCTCATCCATCGTGCAGGGGTCCTGCACGAAGTGGGTCGTGCAGAATAGCAGCCCCCCGTCGGCGAACATGCGCAGGACCCGCTCGATCTCCGCCCGCAGAAAGTCGAGCTTGCCGAAACCGATCGTCGTCTGCACATCCAGCCCGCCCATGACGGTGAACGTGCCCGCCCACTTCTCCTTGAACTCCGCGAGGCTCATCCCGGCCGACCCCTGCCACGGGTGCACTACGTCGTAGCCGAGCTTCATGATCCCGTCGATGACCGCGTTGTTGTTCCCGTCGGTGTGGAGACTCACGTACGCGCCCGCTGCCTTCACGGCATCGACGATAATCTTGTGGTTCGGGTAGATCAGCTCCCACCACGTCCGCGGGCTGAACATGAGGCCCACCTGCGCGCCCCAGTCGTCCGAAACGTGCACCATGTCGACGCCTAGCTCGATGCAGTTGAGCGCGAACTGCCTGTTCCACTCGGCCTGCCGCCGGTAGACCTCGCGCAAGTCGTCCTGGTAGAGGGCCAGATACGTCAGCTGGTTCTCGATCCCGAAGGGCCCGTTGAGGCATTCGAAGATCCCCGGCGTCTGCATGTACACGAACCGCGCCCGCTGGTTCTTGTGATGCTCGACCGCCGCGACGACATCCGCATAGGCCGCGCTGTCGTTCACGTCGCCGAGGTCGACGTCGAGCAACGCCCGCGGCTCGACGGACCCATCCGCCGCCCGCGCCACCTGCGCCATCGTCTCTTCCGGATACGGGTTCGGCCCGCCGAAGAGGTGGGCGAAATCGAACTCGTACTTATCCTCGAGGGCTTCGACCGACCCGAACCGCTCGGCGATTGGCGCCGACAGATTCGCGCTCACCCACATGTAGATGGGCACGCGGTCAGGCTTGCCGTGATTGATGACCGTCTCTACTCGTTCTCGCGAAAGCATGATCTCCCCCCGGATAGGTCAAAGCACGCCGATGTCCACCAGATGCTGCCGGCAGGCCCGCACGTTGTCCACCATCGCCTCCGGATTTTCCGCCGATGCGGCATCGCCCTCTAGCTCTAGCGTGTACGGGCCATGAAATCCGACCGCCGCCAACGTCGCGAAGACCGCCGCGAAGTCGACGACTCCCTCGCCGAGCACCGGAAAGTGGATGCTCTCGAAGCCGCCGTCGGTGTCCTTCAGGTGCACGCTCTTCACCCACGGCGCGACCTTCGCCACCTCGCCCGCCGCCGTCACGTCGCGGTTGTAGTAGTACACGTTCGCGCAGTCGAAGTTCACGCCCACGTACGGGTGGTCGATGGCCTCCATCGTCTCCCGCATCTCGTCGCCGTTCTGGCAGAGGTTCGGATGCGTCTCCATGGCGAGGGCAACCCCATGCTCGGCGGCGATGTCGCCCAGCTTGCGCAGCCGCGGATAGGCCCACTCGCGCGGCTTATCGCCGGTGTGGACGCTAAGGAACAGGCTCTTCGTTCCGAAGGCCGCCGCCCGCCTGGCGTAGTCCTCGATCATCCCAAAGACGGCGTCGTCCTCGATCGGGCTCGGTGCATGCAGCGACGCCACCCGCATCCCGAGCGGGTCGAGCACGCGCTTCACGTCATCCACCGTCTCCCCGGGATCGTGCATGACGATCTCAAGGTCGCGGATGCCGATCTCGACATCTCGGTCGAGCGGAATCTGCGGTGCATCCAGATAACCTACGCGATGGGCAAGGATGTTTCGCATGTCAGCAAGGCCTCCTCAGGCCGGCAGATCGGGTGTGACCACCTCTTCTTCTCCATCCCCTTACCGCTTACCTTCCGCCTCAGCGCTTCGCGCGCCGGGGCGAAAAAGTGAACGGCTGGCCCTCCGAGGCGTTTCATCTAGCATCGGATTGCCAGGGGAGAGAATACTCATGAGAACCATGGCGTCGTTTCTTTGCGCCTTGCAGCTTTGCGTTGTCGTCCTTGCCGCGCCCGCGGCGCCGACGTATCAGGTCATCAACAAGCTTCAACTCGGCCGCGAGGGTGGCTGGGATTATCTGACCGCGGATAGCCAGGCCCGCCGCCTGTATATCTCTCGCGGGGACTTCGTCATGGTCGTCGACCTCGACACCGGCAAGCAGGTCGGCCGCATCGCCGACACGCCCGGCGTCCACGGCATCGCCATCGCCCCGGAGTTGGGCCGCGGATTCACGAGCAACGGCCGCTCCAACACCTCGACCATCTTCGACCTCAAGACCCTCAAACCGTTGGGGCAGGTGCAGACAGGCGGAAATCCCGATGCCATCGTCTACGACCCCGCCTCCCGCTGCGTGATCACCCTCAACGGCACGGGCAAGGACGCCACGGTCTTCCGCGCCGCCACCGGTGAGGTCGTCGCGACGATCTGGATTGGCGGCAAGCCCGAATTCGCCGCGGTCGATGGGCACGGCAAGGTCTACGTGAATAACGAGGACGCCTCGCAGGTGATGGAGATCGACACCCGCTCGATGGAGGTCACCGACCACTGGTCGATCAAGCCCGGCGAGTCGCCCACTGGTCTCGCCCTCGATGCCGAGCATCACCGCGTCTTCTCGGTCTGCGGCAACAAGCTGATGACCATCCTCGACGTGGCGACCGGCAACGTCACGACGGTGCCCATCGGCCAGGGCGCTGACGGCGCAGGCTACGATCCCGGGACCGGGCTGGCCTTCAGCTCCAACGGTGAGGGCAACGTGACCGTCGTGCGCGAGGTGCGTCCCGGCGAGTTCGATGTGGTGCAGACCGCCCCGACCCAGCGCGGCGCCCGCACCATGGCGATCGATCTCAAGACCCACAACCTCTACCTGCCGACCGCGCTCTTTGGTCCGGCGCCGCGGCCGACGGCGGCGATGCCCCGACCGCGCCCGACGACCTTGAGGGATAGCTTCGTGGTCGTGGTGATGGGAGCGCAGGCTGCGGCACGGTACTGACCGCGCCGACCCTTCGCCGATCACTTCCCTCCAAGCCGGCGCTCAAGATCCGCCGCGCTCGATCCGCCGGTCACGTAAGTCACGTGGCCGGCGATTCGTTTTGACCGCACCGGATTGCCGAACAGGTCCACGGCAGTCAGCCCCGCCGGCACGTCGTAGCCGGCATGCCCCGGCTTCGGGCTGATCGCCGCCACCCATCGCCCTTCGCCCGCGAAGATGTACGCGAAAACCCCCGGCGCGACCTCGGCGGTCTTCACGAACTTGAGCCCCTCGATCTGCTCGGCCAGCGCCGCATGGGCGACCGCCGCCGGGTGCAGGTACCCGTCGTTCGCGACGAGGCACCGCCAGTCCGGCTGCCCGTCGCCGCAAAAATACCCGCCCCCGTGCATCGTGTACAGGAACAGCTTCTCCGCCCCGCCGCTCAGCGTTGATATCACGAACCGCGCGGTGTTGTCGGCGGTGGTCATGTAGTCGTCGCGGTTGGGATAGGGAAGGGCGTAGCGGTACATGCCGTCCCACGTCGAGTAGCGCAGGATCGTCCCCTCGGACATCCACGCCGGCTTGCCCAGCTTCCCGCGCTCCTGCAGGATCGGCGCGGCCGCATGGGCGAGGCCCTCGCCGCTGACGTCATCACCGGGATAGCCTAGCTGCGCCGACGAGTACTTGTGGTAGGAGAACACGTCGCACGTGTCGTACCCTCCGGCCTTCAGCACGCCCGCCGTCCACACCTTCCCGTTGAAGCCGCCGTAGCTGTTGAAGCCCAGGATCGTCAGCCCCGGATCAACGCCCTTGGCTGCGTGATAGGCCGCGGCCTGCAGCGCCGCATAGTCNNNACGGCTCGTTCCACACTTCCCACGCGCGGATGTCGCCGCGGTAGCGCGCGGTGATCGTCCGCACATACTCCGCCCAGGCGTCCAAGTCTTTGGGCTCATAGAATCGGTCGAAGTAATCGCTGCACGGCTTGGGGTAGCCGGTCGCCCAGTTCGGCGCGGTCTCAAGTTGCCCGAGGATGCACAGCTTCACGCTCCGGTACCGCTTGATGTCGTCGTCGAAGAACGTCCACTTCCCCTTCTCCGGCTCGACCCACGACCAGCCGACATACTGCATCCCCGCGTCGTGGAGGCGCACCCAGTT
>PMZA01000052.1:0-7178 GCA_003170595.1 Armatimonadota bacterium | reverse complement strand
CCCCGCCGCATCCTCCACCCACGCCTCGACTCGGAAGCATCCCTGCGCCGGTTGGGCCGCCGCCGAGAAGTCGATGGTCCCGAGGCGCAACGCCCCCGCTCCCAGCTTCGCCGCCGGCAGGTCGCGGCTTTCACCATAGAGGTTCACCACCCGCGCCCGCAGCCTCGCCGCGCTCTCGCCGGTCACCGCGAAGGTCGCCCGCGCCGGCTCATCGAGGAACTGCACCCGCCCGTTGGCGGTCGGCGATGGCGGAAGCCCCAGCACCACCTCGCACGCCTTCGCCGGACGGTAGGGCGTCGCCGTCTCCCCCCGCTCCACCTGCAGCGCATCGATCAGCAGGTCGCCCCGCCCATCGATCCTCAGCCCGTGGACCATCCCTCCCAGCACCGGCTGAAAGACGATGCTCACCCGCTGCCATTCGCCCTTGAGCGTGAAGGGTTGCCACGCGATCTCCGCACCCTTCGCAGTGATGATGACCAGCCGCCCGTCGCCCTGCCCCTTCAGGCTCAGGCTCGCGACATGCTTCTCGAAGCTCCACGGCACAGCGAAAGGCGCCGACGAGAGGGCAAAGCTTCCCGGAGCGCTGATGTGCAAAGCNNCACCTGCGCATCGTCGTCATCGCGGCTGAGGAACCACCCGGCCGGCAGGCCCAGCGGGAATCTCGTGATGCGTGCCAGATTCCCAGCGACGGCCCGCGGGTTCTGCGCCTTGATCGCCGCGATCATCTCGTCGCGCGAGAAGCTCTCCAGCCGCACCTTCTGCAGGTCGAACTTGCCCACGCCCCCATGCGATATCTGCAGCCTCACGGATTGCGGCTGCTTGTCGAGGCGGAAGTCGTAGGTGAAGTCCTGCCACTCGCCCGTCAGGTTGGGCGAGACCTCCCACGACATGCTGTACGGCGGCCCGTCGAAGCGTATGCCAAACGACGGCGACCCATCGCCGGCGCTGCGCGCCGTGAGAGTGAGCCGCAGGTACGTCGGCTCGTCGATGGCCGGCAGGCCGTGGGCTAGCTGCAAATTCCCGCCGCGCGCCTTCTCGATGCGCAGGAACTTGCGCCCGTTCTCCTCCATGGGCTGGTACTTGATGGCGATGTCAGGCTGCCACGATCCGGTCGAGTTATCTCCCCAACCGGTCGGCAGCATCCCCGTCACGTCGGTCATCCCGTCGGGCGAGGTGAACTTCACAGGCTGATCGGCGGCCCCGAAGTCGGTCTCCACGAGGACGACTGCTCCGCACAGAGCGGGCAGCAGGACAGTGGCCAGAGCTAGAGCAAGACGCATGGTGAGCCCTCCATGAAGTTCAGCGCCGCCCTCCCACGACGGCCCTTGCGATGCAAGGCCTTCTCCCGATAGCGGCGCTCACCTGCCTTCCTACGACGCGACCTGGTCGGGCGATTTTCGGAAGCCTCGAGTACCATAATAGGGCCTTGACAGAGACGTCGAAGGTATATAATAAGTCGAGTCTTTCACTGCTGTCTTCGGGGGTGTGTCCCATGAGAAGGGGCTTCACGCTCATCGAGTTGNNGTCATCGCGATCATCGCGATTCTCGCGGCGATCCTGTTCCCCGTCTTTGCGAAAGCCCGCGAGAAAGCCCGCACGGCATCCTGCCAGTCGAATATCAAGCAGTTGGAACTGGCTTGCATCATGTACGCCCAGGACTATGACGGGCACCTCGTTCCGGGGTCGGTCGCAGGCAATATCGTCGGAGGGAACGGAATCTGGTGGATGGTTCTGATCCAGCCGTACGTCAAGAACATGCAGCTCGAGAACTGCCCGAGCTTCGGCTGCGACGCGGCCTACTGCGCCAACAGCGGCGGATGCGAGGGGAGCGCGCCCAAGCCGGACCCGTACCGGTACCAAGGCGGGTACGGCATGAACGCGGGTCACCCCGCTGCCACCGTCAATGGCGTCGCCTACGCGGCCGATCCCGGCCCGGGCGGGCAGAAGGAGAGCGCCATCAGCCAGCCAGCCCAGACCGTCCAGATCGCCGACAGCGCGTGCGTCGTGGCGCGGCACTCGGGCGACGGCTCGGGGAATTTCTGGCCGGGGGCGACAAGCTGCAAGGGCATTCCGGCGCACAACAACGGCGTCAACCTGGGCTACTGCGATGGCCACGTCAAGTGGGCTAACAGGCTTGGGACTGGCGCCCACAACACTCCGATGACGGCGACCGAGCCGTACACCGACTGGCTCATCAACAAGTGAGCTTGAAGGCTGCTTGCCGCGGGCGGGGCTTCGTGCTCCGCCCGTCTTTCCTTCGCGACACTCACCGCTTTCTCCGCGCCGTCCGTGGAGGATGTGCCGCCTCGGCCCTGAACACTCCCCGCACACCGGGCTTGTCCCTGGAGGCCTAGCGATGGGAGTGTTGCTCATGATGGCATCCGCGTTGTTGCTCGCGCCAAACCCGTCCGACCGCGAACTCGCTCAGGCCCACGTCTGGGCCGCCGCGCACTTCAACCCACCGGGAGCAGCCGCCCCCGCGGCCGGCCTTCTCGTCCGCGCCAACCATGGCTCGGTGCAGGCCGATGGCCGTGGCACCGGTCCTCTGACCCTCGGCAAGAAGACCTATGCCCACGGGCTCTATTGCCACGCGCCGAGCAGCATCGAGGTTCATCTTCCGGAGCCCGGCCGCACCTTCACCGCCACGGTCGGCGTCGACACCAACAACCAAACTTCCCCCGGCCGAGGCAGCGTCGTCTTCACGGTCAAGGTCGCCGGCAAGGAGGTCTTCACCTCCGGCCTCGTCCGCGAGGGCATGGCACCGGTGGACGTTCACGTCGACCTCGGCGGCGCCTCTAGCTTCACCCTTGAGATCGGCGACGGCGGCGACGGCATTTCCTGCGATCAGTCCGACTGGGCCGAAGCGAAGATAACCCTCGCCGACGGTCGCGAGTTGTGGCTCAGCGACCTCCCCTTCCTCGAGGATGCCGCCGGCCTCCCGCCCTTTTCCTTCACGTACGGCGGCAAGCTATCGTCGGCGCTCCTCCCCACCTGGACCCGCCATGACGAGTCCAAGCCCCTCGACGCCAACCGCACCCAGCGCGTCATCACCTGGCATGATCCGGCTTCTGGCCTTGAGGTCGCCTGCATCGCCGTCGAGTACAACGACTATCCGGTCGTCGAGTGGACCGTCCACTTCCGCAACACCGGCGCCGCCGCGGGCCCGCAGGGCCGCCCGGCTGACACGCCCATTCTCGAAGCCCTTCAGGGCCTCGACCTCAGCCTCAAACAGGAGACGGGCGAGGTCTTCACCCTCCATTGCACCAAGGGCGACTCCTGCACGCCCGACAGCTACGAGCCCTTCGACTTGCCCCTCGACCGCGACCACCCCCACACCTTCGCCGCGGCCGGCGGACGCCCGACCAATGGCTCGTATCCGTACTACAACCTGCAGCTAGGCGGCCGAGGGATGATCGTCGCCGTCGGTTGGCCGGGGCAGTGGGCGAGCAGTTTTGCCTACGACGCCGACGGCCGCCTCCGCGTTCAGGCCGGTCAGGAGTTGACCCACCTCGTCCTCCATCCCGGCGAGGAGGTCCGCACGCCCCTCATCGCCACCCTTCTCTGGCAGGGGACCGATGTCGCCCGCGCGCAGAACCTCTGGCGGCGATGGATGCTCGCCCACAACCAGCCGCGCCCCGACCCCAAGCCTCTCGCCCCGATCTACTGCTTCTGCGACGGCGCCTTCTACCCCGGCCTCAAGTGCGACGAGAAGGGCGAGATTCACTCTCTCGACGTCCTTAGGCGCGAGCGCATCAAGCTCGACTTCTGGTGGATGGATGCCGGCTGGTACCCGTGCACCAACGACTGGGCGGATGGCGTCGGCACCTGGGACCCGGATCCCGTGCGCTTCCCGCGCGGTCTCAAGCCCATCTCCGACCACGCCCACGCGATGGGCGCCGGCCTCATCCTCTGGCTCGAGCCCGAGCGCGTCATGCCTGGCACGTGGCTGTACAAGAACCACCCCGAGTGGCTCCTGGGCCACGACGGCGAGATGAAGCTCTTCAACCTCGGCAATCCCGCCGCCCGTGAGTGGCTGACGGACCACGTCGACAAACTCATCCGCGAGCAGGGCATCGACCTCTACCGCCAGGACTTCAACCTCGACCCCCTCGGCTTCTGGCGCGCCAACGATGCCCCCGATCGCCAGGGCATGACGGAAAACCTTCATGTCCAGGGCTACCTCGCTTACTGGGACGAACTCCGCCGCCGCCATCCCGGAATGCTCATTGATAGCTGCGCCTCGGGCGGGCGACGCAACGACCTCGAGACCCTCCGCCGGGCGGTCCCGCTCCTGCGCAGCGACTACCAATCCTTCAGCGGCGACTCCAGCTACGACTCTGGCAATCAGGGCCACACCTACGGTCTCTCCCCGTGGGTGCCCTACTACGGCACGGGCGTGTACATGAGCGACGACCACCTCGTCTACTCGGTGCGCAGCTATATGTGCCCGGCCTTCGGCATCGCCGTCGACCCGCGCCGCAAGGATGTCGACTGGGACACGTACCGCCGCCTCGTCGAGCAGTGGCGCGAGGTCGTCGGCTACATGCTCGGCGACTACTACCCGCTCACTTCCTACAGCCTGGACGACGGCACGTGGATGGCCTGGCAGTTCCACCTCGCCGATCAGGACCGCGGCATCGTCCAGGTCTTCCGCCATGCCCAGAGCCCCTACGAGACCGCGGCCTTCCCGCTGCATGGCCTCGACCCGGCGGCGACGTATGAGATCAGCGACCTCGATACGAAGGCGGTCACGAAGGTCTCGGGGCACGACCTGATGGGGAAGGGGCTTCGCCTTACGGTGACCGACAAGCCCGGCGCCGCAGTCTTCTTCTACCGGAGGACGCGTTGACCGCATGAGGCCCGCTAGCGGTAAGGTCGAACTGAACGCGCCCGCCCCGGACTTCACGCTCCCCGACTTCGAGGGGCGGGAGGTCACGCTGTCGTCTTTCCAGGGCAGGCAGCGCGTCCTGCTCGTCTTCGACCGCGGCTTCACCTGACCGTATTGCCGACGGCACCTGGCGCAGTTGCGCCAGTTCTACAACGAGCTTACGGCGCGCGACACTGAGGTCGTGGTCCTCGGCCCGGATAGCACCGACGCCTTCCGCGAGTACTGGGCGCGCCACGACCTGCCCTTCGTCGGCCTGCCCGATCCGAGCCACACGGTGCTGAAGCTGTACGGCCAGCAGGTTAATCTGTTCAAGCTCGGGCGCATGCCGGCGACGGTGCTCGTCGACAAGGGCGGCGTCGTTCGGCTCGCCCACTACGGCCGCTCGATGGGGGACGTGTCGTCGACGGAAGAGGTACTGGCTGCGCTGGACGGCCTGCACGACGAGCCCGCCCAATCTTAGGAGGAGACATGCCGACCGTGAAGCTGCTGCCCGCCCTCATCCTTCTCGCCTGCGCCCATGCCTTCGCCGCGTCGGCTGCTCCCACGCCACCCGTTGACCTCACCCAGCCCGGCCCCTGGCTAGTCTTCGACATCTCGCTGGGTTGGGGCATGGGGCCTGCCGACTACGACGGCCGCGGCGGCGTACGCTTCGAGGTCCAGGCCTCCGATGGCGGTCCCTTCGAGCGCCTCTTCCGCGCCGACTACGCCCGCCTGCAGTGGTATCCCTGCGCGGTCAACCTCGCGCGCTTTGCCGGCAAGCAGGTGCGCTTCCGCTTCATCGTCGAGCACCTCGACGGGCGGATCATGATGGACTATCCGCACTGGGGCAATCCGCGCATCGTCGTCGGCCCACTCATCGGATCGGAGCCTCCGCGCGAGGTCTTCAACTTCCCGATGACGCCGATGGACAAGGCCGCCGCGCTCCTCCCCGATGGCACGGAGGTCCCTCTCGCCGAGGCCGACCCGGTCTTCCAGACTGGCCTTGTCACCCCCGGCAAGCTCAACCGCGACCTCATGCTCCTCGCCTACGCGGGCGACAACTACATCTGCATTCCGGGCAAGCGCCAGCCCGGCATCTACGAGGGCGTGAGCATGAGCGTGGACTATCTGCGCATCGGCGCCGACCCCAACCGCACGCCCTGGACCGGCAAGCTCCCGCCACCCGTATTCACCGAATGGCATACGACGGTCCCGGTCGGGCCAGCGTCTGCTCTCTCGACGGCGCCAAGTCTCGCGCTGGCCCATCCCGCAGCGCAGCCCTTCCATGTCCTCCAGACTCGCGACGACGTGTGGAAGTACCGCCCCGGCATCGTAGCTCACGCCGACCCCGGACGCCTCTCGCTCCGCGCCGATCTCGGCCCCGGCAACGGCCCGGGCTGGGCCTTCGCGGGGATGGAGGTCGTCGGCGTACCGAAGCCACACCTCGCCCTCGATCGCCGCGGCAGCATGACCCCGCGCGACGAGAACTCCTTCTGCGGCCTGGTCGTCGACTACCACTCCCCGCGCGGGTATCAGGACCGGACGTTCGTCGGCCTCGGCGCGGGCAGCCCCGACCGCTACGACCTGCGCCCCGCCGACTGGATCCTCGACGGCCCGCCCCTCACCCTCGCCCGCATGGCCACGCTGCGCCGGTCCTTCGTCGACCTGTCCGCCTCCTTCAAGCCCGGCGCCGCCCTCACTCTCGACCNNCTCTCGACCTCGCCCGCTACGCCCCCGCCGACTGGGATGGTCGCGCGTGGCTCTCCGCGGGCGTGCAGAACCTCCCGCCCGGCGCGGCTCTCACCGCCCACCTTGTCGGCGTCACCGCCCCATCGTCGCCATCCAAACCCTCCGCGTCGGACCTCGCTTTCCTCCGTGACGGCGCCGCCGAGTTCACGATCTCACGCCACAACGGCGCCCTCGTCAGCGGCCGCGACCTCGCCTCCAAGCGCACTCTCCTCGCCGCCTCCAACGATCGCTACACCGTCGACACCGAGCACGATGTCACCCGCACGACGGAGCTTCTCGACCGTGTCCGCCGCGTGGTCGAGACGCGCGTCGACGGCCGCCCCGCCCTCGTCGTCACCTGCGACAACGCGGCCCTCCCCTCGGTCACCATCGAGAAGCGCTACGTCCTCTTGCCCGGCCGCGTCCTCTCCAAGCGCGTGAGCTTTACGACCACCGACCCCGCCGGCTTCTTCCTTCACTGGGACGCCGAGACCGCCCTCGACCCGACCTTCCTCGCCCACTCCAGCCGCGGGGGCGATCTCGCCGAGAGGCAGGTCGTCGCCGCCGGCAAGGTCGTCGCCAA
>PMZA01000161.1 GCA_003170595.1 Armatimonadota bacterium | reverse complement strand
GAAAGAGGGCTGCCGGTGATCGTGTGTGTGCGGGTGGAGGATGAGCGGAATCATCACCCGCTGATGCTGGTGCCACCGGTGCCAGCGGCGGCGGTGGCGAAGCTGGCGAAGGCGGTGCCGGGGGCGAAGGTAGTGCTGGCGTGCGGGAATCAGAGCGAGATCGAGACGTTCCTGGGCGAGGCGGCCGGTGAGGCGCAGGTGTGGGCGGAGTTGAGCTACCTGAAATCGCCGACGAACGCCGTGGAAGCGATGGTGGCGAAGGTCGGAGCGGAGAGGCTGGTGTTCGGGTCGCACGCGCCCTTCATCGATCCGGGGGTGACGAGGGCCAAGATCGATAGGTCGGGGATTGGGGAGGAGGAGGGGATGATCCTCGGGGGGAACGCGGCCGCTTTGTTCGCGTGAGGCCGGGGTCAGGTGTCCTCGCGGATGCTGAATTCGCAGCCGCAATAGTGCTGGCGATAGAGGCCCAGCTTCTTCGACAGCTCCACCGATCGCTGGAATCCCCCGTCCTTCCGGAAGGTCTCGTCCAGCCACTTGAGCCCCCAGGCCTCCGCCAGAGCGGCGCCCGTCGCGTGGATATAGTCCACGTCCTTTTGAGGCCCTACGGTCAGGCTCGTGGTGACGTACTCGCAGCCCTCTTCGGCGGCACACTTGATCGTGGCGGTGAGGCGGAAGACGATGCAGATCTCACAGCGGGTCAGCGACGTGTCAGGGTCGATCTCCCTGATCTTTTGTGTCCTAAGCCAGTTCTCGTACTTCACGTGCAGCCATACCGGCTCGACCCCGAAGGCCGCGAAGGTCTTCTCGGCCGAGTCTACGCGGCGGCCGAGTTCCTCGACCGGGTAGAGGTTGGGGTTGAACCAGATCGGCACGACATCGAAGCGCGGGGTCAGGCGCTCGAGGCATACCGTCGCGCATGGGCCGCAGCAGACGTGAAGTGCAAGCCGTTCTTTGGGCTCGCTCATGGGTGCGATCTCTCCTGACCCGGTAGCGGTGGGAAGCCGCCCGCCCGGTAGCGCCTCACAAAGGCCTCGAAGTGGCGGATCTGCTGGCCGTTGGGCTGAATGATCGGGCGGATCGCCGTGAGCATGTCAACGGCGTGGACCGGGTCCATGTGCTGGGTGACGAAATACGCCGCCAGCGTCATCGGCGAACGTCCCACGCCCCAGCGGCAGTGGATGACCAGCTTCTTCCCCATCAGTATCGCCGTGTGCATGAAGGCGCAGGCGTGCCACATCTGATCGAGCGTCGGCATGTCCATGTCCGGCGCGGGGAGCCACAGCTCGGCCTCGGGATCGATGTCGTCGAAGTCGTCGCGCTCCTCTTCCTGAAGGCTGACGACGATCGTGACGCCGAGCTTGTGGAGGTGGGTCCAGGCGCGGTAATCGATGCTGCCACCGAGGTAGATGTTCTCCGTGATCTTGTCGTGGGGGCGAGGGCTCACGATCAGACCGCTCCCCCATCGACCGAGACGCCTGCGATCGGTCCGGGGCCGTCGAGAACGACAGCGGTCATGGCCTCGGTGATCGTCGCCTGCGGGCCAAGGCGAAGCTCAGTGCCGTTGGCGAGGGCGTTCGTGAGCAGCGCGGGCCAGCCGGACATGGGCTCCAGGGCGACCGTGTACCATCGACCCCACGCCGGCCACGTGGTCTGCCCGCCCAGCGAGGCCCAGTACCAGACGCAGCGGAAAGCCGTCCCTCGCCAGGCCATGCCCAGGCCGAGGCCGAGGTCCTGGTTGGTGATCGCGTACCAGGGCGCGGCGAGGTCGGTCAGGTAGTACATCTCATCGAGGCGGGAGGATTTGGGCTCGATGCGCGAGATGTCGACCGGGGCGCCGTCGCGGCCGACGCCGTTGGGCCAGGGGAAGGTGGCGCCTCCGACGGTGCGGGACGTCTCCCCTGCTCCGTCGGCGACGACGACCTTAGCCTCAGGCAGCCAGAGGCGGCACGACGGCCCGAGGAAGGGCTCGCCGTAGGCCGGATGATGGCCCCACATCACCGCAAGCTCGACGTCGCTCTCGTTCGTCAGCGTCTCATCCAGGAACAGGGCCGCGCGATCGGACTCCAGCGTCATCCGGCGCGTCAGGCGGAGAGGCATCCGGCGGCAGCGGACCGATAGCTCGACCGACACGCGGGCGGGCGTATCTTCAAGCACCTTCACCTCCCACGGCAACCCCCAGACCTCGCCGTGGAGGCCGAACTGGGCGCCGTTCCACTCGCAGGTGCGGCCGGCGTTGGGCAAGACCTCCTGCCAGCAGCCCTCATAGAAGTCGGCGAAGGGCCCCTCGCCGAGGCCGACAGAAGGCTCGGACGGGAGGTCGTAGTAGACCGGGTTAGGCGAGTGCCAGAGGAAGTCGAGGTCGCGGGGCTTATACCGAAGCTCGGCGATGTCGGCGCCCTTGTCCAGGAGGACGGTCGTGCGCAGGACCTCGTTCTCCAAAACCAGGACGCGCATACCGCGCCAACGATAGTCGTCCGAAAGCCGACAGCCGAAGTGCCTGGAGAACATCGACAACCCTCCCGGGGGCGTATGCCCTGCGAAAGATAGGTGGTGGCGAGGGAAGGGTCAAGCTAGGAAGGGAAGAAGGCGAGGTTGAGGAAGTCGCCCGGAAGCTGTAGCATAGTCGCGAGGTGAGCCCTGCATGGATGTCCGCAAGCTAATCGAGCTTGGCCGAGATGTCCAGCCCCTGGTTGAGGGCGTGCCGCCCTGGCGCGTTGACCCCGCGGTCAACGACCTCATCGAACGCCAGGAGTGGGAAGTCCTCTCGGTGCTCATGCTCTCCTGCGCCGAAGCGACCGCCCGCCAGATCATCGCCAGGCTTCTCGACCTGCGCGTGTATGAGCCCCTGACGGTGGTCGCCTGCCTCCGACGCCACATCCGCTCGCAGCCGGTCGTCGTGGCCGGTAGTCGCGGTCAGGCGTCGGCGCGCATATTCCGCGACATCGATGCCGAGAGTGAAGGCAAGGCCAGCGTGCCTGACTTCATCCGCGAGGAGATCGTGGACATGGCCGAGAGCGCCGCGCGGACGCGAGATGCTCAGATGATGCGCGGGGACAGCCTCGACCGCAGCCCGGTCCGCGAGTTTATCATCAACCGGCTAGGCGAGCGGGCGAGTGTAGAGGTCGCCGCGATGGATGCGCTGGTCATCGTCGCCCTGGCGGCCGGGTGGGAAGAGACGCGGCGGCTGGCGGCGATGAAAATCGGCAACAGCCCGCAGTCGGTGAAACGGCTCGTCACGTCCGGAAGGACGGATGAGCTTATGAAGGTCGCCCGCGAGACCCAACTCGCGGCGATCATGGGCAAGATGGCCGAGGCCCTGGCGGAGGATATCGACGGGCTGAGGCAGCGTGGCGATGAGGCGGCGCTGGCCTTCATCGGGGAAAACCATCCCGATGAGGCGGTCAAGGCGGCCGCGAAGGGTCTTACAGAAGGGTAGGTCTGCGGCGGCCCTGGGGCTATCGATTGGGTAAGGGGCCGGCGCGCAAGTGGGTCGATAAGAAAGATGGCGGCGGGAAAGCGCGCGGGGGCAAGCTGGGCCTCGGTTGGACACTTCTCCCCCACCGGTCGTACATGCTTTGGTTGTGGCTGGAGTCACGCGTGGGTTAGAATCCGCGCTGGAGGGTTGCACTCATGAGCGATAAGCAAGATACCTTTGAACCGGAATTGCGCAGGGATCCCCTAACCGGGATATGGGTAGTCATCGCCAATAGGTCGGGCCGGCCGTCCGGTGAGACGGAGCGGGAGAAGGTCCTCCCCGCCAGCGCCTGCCCCTTCTGTCCGCTGAAGGAAAAGACCACACCGCCGGAGATCTACGCGATCAGGCCGGGTGGCGGCGAGCCGGACTCGCCGGGCTGGACGCTGCGAGTTGTGCCGAACAAGTTCAGGGCCTTCGACGCCGGCCTTCCCCTCAAGCGGCAGGGCATGGGGATGTACGATTACATGACGGCCTGCGGGGCCCATGAGGTCATCATCGAGACGCCCGACCATGAGGCGCAGATCCGCAGCATGCCGCGGGAGCAGGTGGGGCTGATCCTCGATACCTACCGGCTGCGGCTGGATGACCTGCGCAAGGACCCGCGGTTCCGGCACGTGATCATCTTCCAGAACTACCGCGTGGTGGCCGGGGCATCGCTGCCGCACCCGCACTCGCAGGTGATCGCGACGCCGGTCGTGCCGAAGCTGGTGAAGGACAAGCTGACGACGGCGCGGGAGCACTTTCAGGAGCGGGAGCGCTGCATCTTCTGCGACATCGTGGCGCAGGAGACCTACGACGGTCGGCGGATCGTAAGCCAGAACGACACCTTCGTGGCGCTAGTCCCCTTCGCGGCGAGGTTCCCGTATGAAGTAAACATCTTCCCGAAGCGCCACCAGCACGATTTCACGCTGATGACCGAAGAGGAGAAGTGGGGGCTGGTCGACATCCTCCAGGACAGCCTGCAGCGGTACTACGCGCTGCTGGGCGACCATGAGAGCGGCTGGAATGTGCCGTACAACATGGTGATGGGGACCGCTCCGAACCTCCTCCCGAGGCCTGGAAGGCCCGACTACTGGGGGACCATCGAGTACGACTATCACTGGCACATCGAGCTGATCCCCCGGCTGACGAAGATGGCCGGGTTCGAGTGGGGCACCGGGTTCTACATTAATGTCGTGCTGCCCGAGCGAGCGGCGAGCGATCTTGCTCACGCGCTCGAACCGGCGCCGGAATCCCAGCCCGTAGCCTGAACAAGCGGTTAGGCAGAGGAGTTGAGGAATGGACGAAAGCCTCCAGCTCGCCGAGCTGCTGGAGCGCCACTGGCAACGTCTGGTGGCGCTGGTAGCTGAGACGAGAGCTGAGCGCGGGCTACCCGTGCCGCCGGCTCTACGTCGGGCGATGGCGCCGGTCGCCGACCGGCCGCCGGTGTGGCTGCGGGCGCTGCTGGCTGAGCTGCGGGGCGAGGATGCCGGGGAGTTCGTGATGGATCTGGCCGATCTTTCCATATCGAGCGGCCTGACCCAACAGCAAGACCAGGAGCTGGCCAACGCCTTCGAGCGAGGGGCGGTCCGGCTGCTGGTGGAGCAGTCGCGGGATGAACCGGCGATCCGAGGGCTGCTGGAGCAGGCGATCCGCTCGTTCGTGGCGCGGCTTGAAAGCGTGAGGACGTGTGCGCTCGCTGACGAAGCCGCGCGGACGAAGGGTCTGCTGGAGCGACTGTACGACGTCATCGGCGACGCGGTCCTCATCGCCGATCCGGCGACTGGCGGGGTGCTCAGGGCCAACCGCGCGGCCGAGGAGCTTTTCGGAATCAGCGCCGAGCAGCTCCGGTGGATGTTCGTCAAGGACCTGCTGCCCCATCTCGCGGAGACGTGGGATGAACTGGTGGCGCTGGAGGATGAGGACGCGCTGGTGCGGCTGGATGCGGTCGTGGCGGCGCCCGAGGGTGAGAGCCGCTCGGTCCAGGTCGTGGCCGGGAAGCTGCGTCAGGCGGGCGGCGAGATCATCCACGTGGCGCTCCATGACGTGACCGCGCAGGTTCGGCTGAGGCGCCAGCTTGAGAGCCTGGCGGATGACCTACGGTCCCAGGTGGCCGATCAGATCAAGGAGCTTGAGGCGCAGCGGACCTTCTTCGAATCGCTGCTCGATGCGGTGCCGCTGAGGGTGATCGTGCTCGACCGGAACCTGCGAGTGGTGCATGCGAATCCTGCGTACTACCTGCCGAGAGGATCGACGAAGGCAGAGATCGTGGGCAGGCGGCTGGAGGAGGTCTTCCCCCGGCAGATCCTCACGGCGGCGGGCCTGGAGCAGGCGATCCGCTCGTCGATGGAGACGAAGCGGCAGGTGCGGTGGTCGGGCTACCGGATGGCCACGCCCGAGCATCAGGAACGGCTGGTGGACATACGGCTGGACCCGTGCGCGGGGATCGGCGATGAGATGTGCGTGCTGATGACCATCGAGGACGTCACGGCGCGGCACCGCCAGCTTTACGAGCGGACGATCCTCCAGCAGATCCTGCGGGCGATGCTTGAGGCGCGGGACCTCGACCGGCTGCTGCACGCCATCCTGACGGGGATGACGGCGGGAGGGTCGGCGGGACTTGGGTTCAACCGCGCCTTCCTGCTGCTGGTGGATGAGGATGGGGCGGCGATGCGAGGTAAGCTGGCCGTCGGCCCCGAGAGCAAGGAGCAGGCGTATCAGATCTGGTCGGAGGTCGGGCAGGAGTACCAGACGATCGAGGACTTCATGAAAGACTACGACCGGACCCCGGCGCCCGAGCGGCGGCCCCTGGTGGATACGGTGGCGAGGATGGTCTTTGACCTGGCGGATACGGAGCACTTGCCGGTGTCGGCGGCGGCGCGGGCTGAGACCGTGCACGTGACGCGGGCGAGTTCTGATCCGAGGGTGACGCCGCTGCTGCTGGACCTGCTGCGGGTGGAGGAGTTCGTGGTCGCGCCGATGATGGTGAAGGGGAAGGTGGTCGGCGTGGCGGTGGCGGATAACTTCGTCACGAGCCAGCCCATCGGCGAGGATGACATCGCGCTACTGACGGCCCTGGCAAGTCACGCGGCCCTGGCGATCGATACGGCGAGGACGCATGAGTTGGAGCGCCAGCAGGCACGCGAGCTTGAGCAGGCTTACGAGAAACTCAGAGGCGCCCAGCAACAGCTTGTGCGGTCGAAGCAGCTTGCGGCGATCGGCGAGATGGCGGCCATCGTGGCCCATGAGATACGCAATCCGCTGTCGACGATAGGCGGCTTCGCGAGGCTGCTGCAGAGGCATCCCAGCGATGCCGAGCGTGTGAAGCGGAATTCGCGGATCATCCGCGAAGAGGTGGAGCGGCTGGAGCGGATCCTCGAGGACCTGCTCGAACTGAGCCGGCCGGAAGAATTGAAGATCGAGGAGTGCGACGTCGGGGGCCTGGTGTGCGACGTGGCCGAGATGGCGCGGTCGGACCCGAAGGCGACGCAGATCGAGATCAGGACGGACGTGGAGGACGACGTGCCGAGGGTGCCGGCGGACCCGGCGCTGGTGCGCGAGGTGATGGTCAACCTCATCCGCAACGGCCTGGAGGCCATGCACGCCGGTGGGACGCTGACCCTGAGGGCGAGGCGGACGGAGAACGGGGCCGCCATCGACGTGTCGGACACGGGCGAGGGCATCCCGCCCGAGCGGCTGGATACGATCTTCGAGGCCTTCGTTACGACGAAGCCTACGGGGACCGGGCTTGGGCTGGCACGAAGCCGGAAGATCATCGAGCAGCATGGGGCGAAGCTGACGGTGGAAAGCCAGCCGGGAGTTGGGAGTACGTTCAGCATATTTTTCCCGAAGGACGCCCTGCCGCCGGTGACGGCGGCGGGCGCGGATGGGGCCGACACCGGTCAGGGCGACTGAGCCGGCGGCAACAACCGCCGGTACAGGGCAGTGTGAGGAGGAACGGGCATGTCTGAGAAGGCGCAAGTGGAGAGTCCGATGATTTTGGTTGTGGATGACGATGAGCATCTGCGGGAGTTGCATGACCAGCTTCTCACCGCGGCGGGCTACACCGTCGTGCTGGCGAGCAGCGGGCCGGAAGCTCTGGAGGCGGCGCAGAACGAGGCCGTCGACTTAGTGCTGCTGGACCTGGCGATGCCCGGCATGGATGGGATCGAGGCCATGGCGCGCATGCTTGATGCCAACCGGCAGCTTCCGGTGATCATCTACACCGCCTACTCGACCTATCGGGACGACTTCCAGACCTGGACGGCCGAGGCCTACGTGACCAAGGAAAGCAGCCGGGCTGAACTGCTCAAGGCCATCCGCGAAGCCCTCGAAAAGCGTGGGCGGCCATGTCCCGATGCGGCCAGGCAGATGGAGATAGACGAAGCCAACGAGGATGGTGGATAGTTTGGATCGGGGCAGCGGTCCGGAAGCGGAGGCCAAGCGGTGCCTGGTCATCGTCATGGCCGGCGGGCAGGGGCAACGCCTCTACCCGCTGACCCGGCGGTCGGCCAAGCCGGCGGTGCGGTTCGCGGGCGGGTACCGGATCATCGACTTTACGCTGTCGAACTGCCTCAACTCGGGGATGAAGCGGCTGTACGTGCTGGCGCAGTACGGATCGATGTCGCTCCTGAGACATCTCAGGCGCGGCTGGGGTCGGCTGCTGTCGGATGACCTCGGCGAGTTCCTCGAGGTGCTTCCCCCGCAGCAGATCGTCGGCGATCACTGGTATGCGGGGACCGCCGACGCCATCTTCCAGAACCTCTACGTCCTCCAGCAAGAGCGCCCGGATGTGGTCGTGCTGCTGAGCGGCGACCACGCGTACAAGATGGACTACCGGCCGATGGTCAGGCGGCATCTGGAGGCAGGCGCGAAGCTGACCATCGCCTCGCTCGCCGTGCCCATCGAGCATGGGAAGACGCTGGGCGTCATGACCGTGGATGAGGCAGGGCAGGTCATCGAGTTTGCGGAGAAGCCTGACGATCCGAAGGCGGTGCCGGGCCGGCCGGAGGAGTGCCTCGTGAACATGGGCGTCTACGTGTGGGACACGCGGGCGCTGGCTCAGGAGGTCGCGGCGGACGCGAGGAATGACTCGAGCCACGACTTCGGCAAGGACATCATCCCGTCGATGGTGGAGCGGGGCGAGGGCGTGTATGCCTACGAATTCGTGGATCAGCGGACCGGCAAGCCGGCGTACTGGCGCGACATCGGGACGCTCGAGAGCTACTGGTCGACCCACATGGACCTGGTGAGCGTGCTGCCGGAGCTGGACCTCTACGATCAGACGTGGCCGTTGTATACCGCGCACAGCACCTATCCGCCGGCGAAGACGGTGCTCGGTCACCGGGCGCAGCTGCTCGACAGCCTGGTGTGCGACGGGTGCGTGGTGTCGGGGGCGAAGGTCGAGCGGTCGGTGCTATCGCCGGGAGTGCGGGTGGGCGAAGGCGCGGAGATCGTGGAGAGCATCATCTTCGACGATGTGGTCGTGGGCCCCGGGGCGAGGATCTACCGGGGGGTCATCGACGAGGGGATGGTCATACCCGACGGGTTCGAGATCGGGTATGACGCCGAGGCCGATGCGAAGCGGTTCGTGGTGGGGCCGGGCGGGATAACGGTGGTGCCGGCGGGTGCGGCGCTGGACTGAGAGGCGTGCGGTGGCGGCTTGCGGGGGACCGAAGCCTTCGCGAGGCAGGCTGCCATGCAGGCGGGCGAGAGCAGTTCCCCAACGCGGTATCCCTCGCTGGCGTGGTGGATCGTGCTGGTGCTGACGGTCGGCGCGGTTGTGGGCGCTGGCGTCGTCTACGTCAAGATGCACCGCGAGGAAGCTTTCCTTAAGGGCGTCGACATCCCTGCGTACCCCAAGGCGATGGGCTTGCGCGATCGGGTGGGAGGCTCCGAGCGCATGATCGTCTTCCGCGCGCCGGCGACATATCCGCGCATTGACGTGGGCGACTTCTACCAGCAGGTCTTCACGACGAAGGACGGATGGGAGCCGGACCCGCGCTCGAAGGCGCGCGACGGCAAGTGGATCGAGCAGGCCGGCGTCCCGACCACGATCGTGGGCAAGGGCACGGTCAGAAAGAGGCCGCCGCGGGGCCCCACGCGAGAGTACAGCTACGGGTTGCGGAATAGCGCGAAGGATGCGTCGGTCGACCTGTACGTCCGCGAGGACATGCTGAAAGAGCCCGGCAATACGCAAACGGCCATCATCTTCGTGTACCGGGGCGGAGGGCCGAGGTTCGGGCCGCTCGAATTCCTCATGGGCGTGGGCACACTTGGGCTAAGATGGCTGGCCGGCGTCTTCGCCCTCGGCGCGGTCTTCGGAAGCATCATCAACACCCTCGCGTACCGACTGGGCCGGGGCCTGCCGGTCCTGCGGCGGCCGGAATGTCCCGAGTGCGGCGCGCCGCGGACGGCCGTCGAGATGGTGCCCATCCTCGGATGGCTGGTGAGCTTCGGGCGCTGCCGGACGAAGGGCGAGAGGATCGGCGCGAGGCAGCCGGTTCTGGCGGCGATCGGCGGCTTCATGCTTTATGGGGCGACCCTGGGCGGCGGCCGGTATTTCGTCGCGCCGGTGCTCACGTACGTGGCATGCGCAGCGTTGCTGGTGGCGCTGGTCGTTGAGCTGGATCGCGTCACGGCGCCGGCGAAGGTGTACTGGACGGTGGGCGGAGCGGCGGTGCTGCTCGATGCGTGGCACATCGTGCGCCAGGGCACTCGCTGGATGCTAAACTTCCCGTTTCAGCACGGCGCGCAGACGATCATCGTGTCGCTGCCGCGGTGCGTAGTCGGGGCGGCGATAGGTGCGGCGGCGATGCTGGCGCTGGCGCGACTTGTGAGCGGGCGATGGGGATTGCTCGGCGACGTGAAGGTGGCGGCTGTGGTGGGAGCGCTGGTGGCAACAGCAGGCTATAGTCCGAAGTGGCCGCTGGCGGCGGTGCTGGCCGGAGCGGTCATCGGGCTGATCGTGTGGCTCGCGAGGCGACTGCCAGAGGGCAGGCCGAGGTACCTCCCGCTGGCTATGGCGGCGGCGGGGCTCGTTGCGGCGCTGGCGCCGGCGGCCCTGATGATGTTCGCGCCGACGATGACGAACATGTTGCTCTTCGGCTTGTAGGACGGGGGATCGGATGAAGAAGCCGTGGATCGTGGGATGCAACTTTCTGCCAAGCACGGCCGTCAACGACGTCGAGATGTGGCAGGAGCAGACCTTCGACGCGCGGACCATCGACCGCGAGCTTTCCTGGGCGGAGGGGCTGGGCCTCAACGCGGTGCGGGTGTTCCTCAACTTCGTCGTCTGGCAGCACGATCCCCACGGCTTCATCGAGCGGTTCTACCAGTTCCTCGGGCTTGCGCAAAGCCACGCGATGGCGGTCATGCCGGTGCTCTTCGATGACTGCGCGTTCTCGGGCAAGGAGCCGCGGGTGGGCAAGCAGGACGACCCCGTGCCGGGCGTGCACAACAGCCAGTGGGTCGCGAGTCCCGGGCAGAAGACGGTGGAGAATCGTGGGGCGTGGAAGGCGCTGCGGGCATACGTCGAGGCGTTCGTGGGCGGGTTCGGTGGTGATGAGCGCATCGTGGCGTGGGACTTCTACAACGAGCCGGGGAACTCGGGGCTCGGTGAACGAAGCCTGCCGCTCGTTGAGGCGGCCTTCGAGTGGGCGAGGGCTACGAAGGCCGTGCAGCCGCTGACGGTCGGGGCGTGGACGGACTTCGAAAGCCCGATGAGCCGGCGGATGATGGAGCTGTCGGACGTCGTGTCGTTCCATGCGTACGATCCCCCGGAGGGCGCGGCCGCGAAGATCGAGTTGTGCAAGCGAGGGGGCAAGCCGTTGGCGTGCACGGAATGGCTGCACCGGCAGGGCGGGAATACGGTGGCGGCGGTGCTGCCCATCTTCCAGCGCGAGGGCGTGGACTGCTACTCGTGGGGCCTGGTCGCCGGGCGGACGCAGACGTTCATGCCGTGGGGATCGAAGGCGGGTGATCCGATGCCCGCCGTGTGGCAGCATGACCTCTTCCACCGCGATGGGACCGCGTACAGCGAAGACGAGGCGCGGATCTTCCGGGCAGCGACCCGCGGCCTCAGGCCTTGAGGCGGTAGCCCTGAGGCGGCAGCCTACGTCATCTTGAGCACGAAGGCGTGATCGCAGGCCCTCTTGGATGGAAGCTGGACGGTCAGGCCGCGCTCATCGCGAGTGAACTGGAGCGGCTGGTCGATGCCCAACAGGCGAACGTCCGCGATATCCCCGAACGAGAGCTTGCGGCCGGCGGGCAGCGACTTGATCGTGACCTCGGCGCCGGGCCAACCGCAGGTGATCGCGTAGAGCGCGTCGCCCTTCGTCGTGAAGCGGATATCCTCGGCGGTGAAGTCGGGGATGGTGCCGAAGTGGCCGCCGGTCATCTCCGTCGGCCCCTCGCCGAAACTCTCCCACGGGCGCGTTGAGTAGATGGCCTCGCCGTTGACGCGCAGCCACTCCCCCATCGCAAGCAGGCGCTCGCGGACCGGGTCAGGGATGATCCCCTGCGCGGTGGGCGTGATGTTGAGCAGATAGTTGCCGTTCTTGCTGACGATGTCGACGAGGTCGTGGACGAGGCGCGTCGCCGACTTGTAGTTGGGCGGACGGATGTCGCACCAGGTGCCGAGGTCGATCGAGTCGTCGGTCTGCCAGGGGAGCGGCTGGATCTCGGTCATGCGACCGCGCTCAACGTCGATCACGCCGCAGCCCGGGGCGAGGTCGTTGTCCTTCGAAGTGACCGTGACGTCGCGGCCCCACGCGGCGGCGGAGTTGTAGTAATGCTCGAGCATGCGGCGGCGATGATCTTCCTCGAGAATGAACATGCGTGAGTCGAAGTAGATCTCGTCGGGCTGATAGAGATCGACGACTTCGTTCACCTTCGCGAGCCAAAGGTCGTTGAAGGCCAGGGTCGGACGCGGATTGTTGTCGGGATAGAATCCCGACGCCGGCGCGGGCGGGCCGTAGAGACCTGAGAACTCGGGCCGGCCGCAATCGACCGAAGGGTCGTCGGTGGGGTACCAGGCCCAGAGCCACTGGTGGTGGAAGCTGCAGTAGAACTTGAGCCCGCGGGCGCGGACGGCACGGGCGACCTCGCCGACGATGTCGCGCTTGGGCCCCATGCGGGCGGCGTTCCACTCGGTGAGCTTGCTGTCCCACATCGCGAAGCCGTCGGCATGCTCGGCGACAGGGCCGGCATACCGTGCGCCCGCCTTCACGATGAGATCGGCCCACTCGTCGGGGTCGAAATGCTCGGCGGTGAAGGCTGGGATGAAATCCTTGTAGCCGAACTCGGAGGTAGGGCCGTAGGTCGCGCGATGGTGCTCGTACTCGGCGGCACCCGGCTGGTACATGTTGCGCGAGTACCACTCGTTGAGGAAGGCCGGGACCGAGTAGATGCCCCAGTGGAAGTAGATGCCGAACTTAGCGTCGGCGAACCAGGGCGCGATGGGATGGGTCGAGAGGGAGTCCCAAGTTGCGGTGTAGGGGCCTGCGAGTGAACGATCGTTCATGGTATCCCTCCAAGAAAGGAAACAGGGCCGGATTCGTCGCCGCAGAAAACGCGGCGCCTGATTCGGCCCCTCCGCAAGCCAGGTGATTTTGTTTGTTACCGGGCGCCGCAGGCCTGGAGGCAGGCCTGCATGTGACCGCGCGACTCCGCCGCGATGATGCAGCACTGCTCGATCGCGTAGTCCTTCGCCCCGATGATCTCGAGGTCCAGCGGGCCCGCATACCCCGCCTCATGCAGCACGCGGATGTAGCCGACGAGGTCGACGTCGCCGCGGCCATTCGCCTGCATCTCCGGCGCGCCGGGCCCGGTCTGGAGGCCCTTGCAGTCGCGGATGTGCACGTGCTTGACCCGCGAGATGACCGCCGCAATCGCGTCGACCGGGTTCTCGTTCGCGCGATGGATGTGGCTCGGGTCCATGTCGATGCCGAAGGCCGGCGAGGTGATCGCCTTCATCGCGGCGAGGGTCGTCGGCGTGTTGTAGATGCTGCCGCCGACGTGGGCCTTCACGCAGAGCGTGACGCCGTACTTCTCGGCCATGGCGGCGAGGTTGCCGAGAGACTCGATGACGATGGGCCACTGTTCCTCGTCGTCGGACTTGCCGCCGGGGCCGCAGTTGACGATGGGGATGCCGATCTCGACGGCGGCCTGGAAGGCCGTCTCCATGATCGCCGGGTCCTGCGACGGCTGCTCCATCGCGAGGAGGGCCAGGCCGTAGTCGGCGGAGAGGCGCTTGATCTCGGGGGCGACCTCGCGCCAGCGCGACAAGACGAGGTGCTCGCTCATGCCGTCGATGGCGGACAGCTCGATGCCATCGTAGCCGGACATGGCGGTGTACTTGAAGGCGGTCTCCATGTCGAAGCCGCCGAAGAGAACTGAGTTAGCGCCGAGTTGCATAGGGAAAGCCTCCCAAGACGGGTAGTGTGCCAAGACGAAAACTAGATCCTTCGCTGCGCTCAGGATGACAAGCTCAAGAACCAAGGCAAGGTCAACAACGGGCCGGATTCGTCGCCGCAGAAAACGCGGCGCCTGATTCGGCCCCTCCGAACAGCCAAAGGCCGTCGGCTCTACTTTCGCGACTCGGACTGGAGCTTGGCGGCCTGGGCCGGGTCGCCGATGTGCAGCGTGTTGTATGCCTGCTTCGACGTCTTGAAGGGACCGATCCCCTCGTACCCGTGCCAGTCGCCCTGCACGTCGATCGGATTCGGCAGGCCCGTCTCCTTCTTGCGCCGGGCGATGAACGCCTCCATCCGCGCCTTCAGGAGCTTGACCATGTCCGGCTGCGCCTTCGCGAGGTTGACGTTCTCCGCCGGGTCCTCGATCAGGTTGTACAGCTCGACCGGCGGCTTGCTGTGGAAGTCGGGCTCGAGGGCGACGATGAGCTTCCACTCCGGCGTCCGCCAGCCGTGCTTGCGCATCCACGTGCACTCGGTGATGTAGAACTCGCTGTCATACGAGGCCACGCAACCCTTCGCCATCGGGACGAGGCTGCGCCCGTCGAACTTGATGCCGGGATCGATCTCGGCGAGGTCGAGGAGCGTCGGCACCAGGTCCTGATGCCGGTTGTAGCCCTTCACACGCTTGTGGCACGGAATGTGGCCGGGGTAGCGGAGGATGAGAGGGGTGTGGAGAGTCGTGTCGTAGATGCCGTGGTGATCGAAGAAGCAGTCGTGATCGTAGAGAGTCTCGCCGTGGTCGGCGTTGATCACGACGATGGTCTCGTCGAGGATGCCGCGGGCCTCCATCGCCGTGAAGATGGACTGGATGCACGCGTCCATGTAGGCGACGGAACCGTCGTACTGGGCGATGACGTAGTCCTTGTCGGTGATGCCGGGCGGCATCCACGAGGCGAAGAAGTCCCAGAAGGGCTTGAAGGCCTTGACCGGGTCCATCGAGGTATTGGCCGGGTCGGTCTCGTTGCCATGGTAGAACATCCGCTCATAGGGGGCCGGCGGGAGGTAGGGGGCGTGCGGGTCCATGTGGCGCAGGAAGAGGAAGAAGGGTTTTTTCTGCGAGCAGAGGCGGTCGAGTTCGGGCAGGGCGACATCGTTGAGGTTCTGGGCCTTCGTCTGGCGGCCTTCATTCCACGAACCCCAACCGGCGAAGTGAAGGTACTTATCGAAGCCGCGGGAGCCGGCGTTGCCCTCGAAGCCGACGGAGGTCGTCGTGTAACCCTCTCCCTTCAGGATCTCGGGGAGGGTGGCAATCTCGGGGCGGAGCGGGCCCTGATGGCGGAGGGCGACGACCTGGGTGGAGAAGAGGTCCATGCCCGTGAGCATCGAGGTGTAGCCGCTGGTGGTGGGGATGTAGGCGCTGAAGGTGTTCTCGAAGAGGGTGCCGCCCTTGGCGAAGCGGTCGATGAAGGGCGTGGTCATGCGGGGGTAGCCGTAGCAGCTCATATGGTCGGCACGCAGGGAGTCGATGCCGAGGAAGACGATGTTCGGTTTGCGCTTGGCAGCCATGAAAAACACCTCGTCGGTTTCAAGATCAGCGCCCGAGGGCGAAAGACGAAAGACACAGGCCGGCGGGGAGTAAATCCCCGCCCTACAGCAAGCCAAGATCACCCACCACGCGGCGGGCATAAATACCCGCCCTACAGCGCCAGGACCAGCCTACTAGTCCACGGTGAAGGGATCGCCGTGGTACGGCGGGAGGGGATTCGGGCGGACAAGTTCGCCGCCGTTCTCGTAGGACTCCATCGCCGCCCAGGTGTACTCGAGCGCCGCAAGAGCGTCGCGGCCGGAGCCGCGCAGGTCCTCGATGTGGACGCCGTTGGTGACGTCCTCCATGAAGGCGTGGATGCGGCGCGGGAAGGTGGCGCCGAAGTCGGTGATGCCGGTGTCCATGACATTCGGGCCGCCGGCCTCGCCCATCTCCATCTTCTCAGGCGCGGGCGAGCCGGCCGCGGGCCAGTAGCTGATCTTCTCGATGCAGTTCTCGATGCAGAAGGTGCCGCGCGTGCCGGCCACTTCAATGCTCCACCAGCCGCCGAGGCCGTAGGTGGCGTCGCCGCGCTGGCTGATGAGATAGCCCACGGCGTCGTTGGCGAACTTGACGTGGATGCTGGCGATCGAGAGCATCAACTCGCCCGCCGAGCGGCGGAAGCCGGGGCGGTTGAGGAAGGCCTGGACGTGGGTGACGTCGCCGCAGAAGTGCCGCATGACCGAGAAGGGATGCGACATGAAGGCCTTCATGTGCGAGTACGGATAGGCCGAGAACCGAGGGCTGCCGGCGCCGCCGTAGGTGGCCTCGCCGCCGTTGAAGCCCATCTTGTGCAGGCAGTAAACCTGCTCGCCGATGAAGCCGCCGTCGATGTACTCGCGGGCCTTGGCGGCGGTCTCGGTGAAGTAATGGTTGAGGTTGCAGCCGAGGTAGACTTCCATCTCGGAGGCAAGGGAGACGAGGTCGCGGGCCTCCTCGATGTCGCCGCAGAGAGGCTTCTCGACCAGGACGGCCTTGCCCGCCTGGACAGCCTCGACCGCGACGTCGTAATGCCACGACGCGTTCTCGAGGCCGCCGGTCGTCACGTCGACGATGTCGAGGTCCGGCTCGCCATCGAGCATGTCGGAGAGGGTGTAATACACCTTCACCTTGTGCTTCTCGGCCGCCTCATCCGCGCGGTCCTTGTGGAGATCGCAAACCGCGACGAGGTCGGAAAGCTCGTCCGCCGAGTGGCAGTCCGCGTGCTGCATGCCAATACCTCTCATGCCGACAATACCAACTTTCAGTGCCATAGGGTGATCCCTCCACTGCCCGGACAAGGGGCTGAGACGGCGCCTATGCTGACACCTTGCGCCAAGGTTGTAAACCCCTAAAGACTAAGACCCTGGGGCGCCGCCCCAGACCCCGCACGGGCCGTGGCCCCTGACCCCACGCGGCACAGGGCGCCGCTCTCTCGCGGGGTCGACAACTCGCCTGCGAGGCGATGCGCCGCGCCAGAAGAGTCTCACTTGCCGATCAGCTTCTTCTTCTGGTCGCGATAGTACATGTAGTCGGCGAGGCAGATGTCGGGTGGGACAAGGTGGTCGAGGTGCGGGACGAAGCCGCCCTCCTCAAGCAGCGGCACGATCCGCTCGAGCTCGCGGTCGATCGCATCGCGGCCGCGGGCGAGCGCTATCTTGTCCACGCCGCCCTGCAGGCGCACGTCCTTGCCGAAGTCGCGCCTCAGCCGGAACATGTCCGTGCCCGCCGCGACTTCGCACGGGAACATGATGTTCACGCCAGTCTCCATCCACCCGGGCACAAGGTCGTGGATGTTCCCGTCGCAGTCGACGCTCGCGACCGTGCAGCCGAGCTTGCGCAGCTCGTCCATGACCGCCTGGTAGCACGGGACGATGAAGTCGGCGAAGACGCGCGGGCTCACCAACGGGCCGTTGCGGAAGGCCATGTCTTCCCACCAGCCCCACTGGTGGATGGGAATATCGGCCGGGACCTGGCGGAGCTGGACGAGGATCAGCTCGGCCCAGTGCTCGCACATCTCGTGGACGAGGGCCGGGTCGTCGTAGAAGAGGTACGAGAGGTTCTCCGTGCCGATCCATCCGCGGAGGGCGCCGTAGAAGCCGCTGCTCCCGCCACCGATGGCCCAGCCGTCAGCCGCGGCCGAACGTGCGGCGTCGATGGCTTCGAACGGGATAGTGCGGATCGGGTCATCGAGGCGGTAGCGCTCCTTCATCGACTCCCAATCGGCGCGCTTCTTGATCGGGAACTCGAGGTACTGCGGGATGGAGGCATCGGCCGAGCCGCCCTTCCACCGCTGGGCGACGACGCCGTCTCCGCCGCGATCAACGATGGTGCGATCGTCCTCATGGATGACCTCGTAGTCGAACCACGGGTTCATGCCGAGGTTGAGCGGGATGCCGCCGCCACCCTCGTCCTGATCGCAGCCGATCCACTGATCGAACCTGCCGTCGAAGCAGCCGTCGCCTACCTCGTCGGCGATGTCTAGCGGGAAACCCTCGGCGGTCCAACGGCGAAGGGTCTGGGGCCAGAAGCCGAACTCGATGTCAGGCACGCGATCGGTCGGAAGGTACATGAAGGTGCGCCAGCCGCGGTTCTTGGGCGGTGCGAAAGTCATGAGACAACCCCCGTGCAAGGAAGTTAACCTGCAGACGCGGGGTTCGACGTATAATCGACGTAACCTGTGCGGTCCTTCAGACCGCCGCGGAGGTACGCTATGCGCAAGCTCGGCCTGGTCCTCTTAATGGTATTCCCCATCGTCGCGTGGGCGGGGTTCGGTCTGCCTGGTATCGGTGACATCAAGATCCCCGTGAAGATCCCGGGCCTTGATAGCCTGATGAACCCCAACAACGACCCCATCACCACAAGCATCGCCGATGCGGTGACCGAGATTCCGTTCCTTGATGCCTACGCGCCGGAGCACGGGGCACTCATCGGGCTCCTGCCGCATGGGCCGAACGGGACGATCAATCTCCTGCCCGGACTGTGGGAGGGAACCTTCCGCAGCTACTGCCTCCACGCCGGGACCTATGGGCCGACGCAAGGCGACGGGTACCTGTACGCGCCGCTGAAGGGCCCCAGTGCGGGCGTCATCCAGCACATTCTGCAGAACTCGGCGAGCCATCTCGAGATCCCGCAGCACAACGTGCAGGTCCTCATCTGGGCGATCCTCGCGCGGACGAAGATATCCGACTGCGGGCCGGAGATTCAGCAGACGGCGCAGACGCTGATGACGAAGCAGGAAATCGACAAGTGCAACGGCGGGGCGCTGGGGAAGATACCTCCGGCGGTGCTTGCTCAGGCCTCGGCGAACCTGCCGCCCATGGCCCAGCAGTGCCTGCAGGCCGACGGTGACATCCGAGGGATGCTGATGGGGCAGGTCAATGTGCCCTACGATAAGCTTGAGCGCGTGGCCGTGCTGAACGGTGACTGTACGCCGCCGAAGGGCAGCCGCGACGTACCCGGCGGGCGATGGTCGTACCAGCCGGAGGGCTTCTTCGAGCAATTCTTCCCGGACGGCTACTGGACGACGCGGACGATGTTCTACACGCCCGAGGCCTTCAACGTGGGGGCCGACGCGAAGGGTAGGATCACCACGATCGAGGACCGGCAGGGCGTGCGTGTCGAGGTGAAGTATGACGACGCCACAGCCCCGCTGACCTTCACGGGCGACGCCGCGGTGAAGGGATATGAGATCGCCTCGCTCAAGCTGACCGGACCCGACCCGAAGAAGCCCGGTCTCATGAAGACCGTAAATCTGCCCAGCCCCGGCTGGATCATGGTCGGCACCCCCAACGGCAAGGGTCGCGACAACGGCCCGGGCGATGCCTTCGCCGACGCGCAAAACCGGTACAACTGGGCGGTCGGACAGTGGAAAGACCTGGGCGCGCTGAACGCGTCCATCGGGAAGCTTATCCCCAAGCGCCTGGCGCCGAAGTCGCAGGACCTGGGCAATCTCATGGACCTCGCGAGCTTTGCGGAGGGGCTGAGGGCGGCGGTGGCGGGGGCGAGTGACAAGGACTTCGCGAAGTGGGCCGTGGCACAAGTGGGAGTGGTCTACCGCGCCTGGATGACCGCCGCATCGAATCTCGGCGCCGAGGGAAGCGCAGGCCACGCCGAGACGCGGCTCGCGAGCGCGGGGGAGATAAGGCTGGCTGACGACGTCTCGCCCATGACACCGCTGCCGAAGCCCGGCCGTCATGGCGGACACGACAACTCGGGCTCAACGGCCTCGCCCGGCAATACGGGCAAGCAGAGGCTGGCGCAGTCGGGCGCCAAGGCCGCGTCGGGCAATGGCAACGACACGATCAGCAAGGCACGGAAGATAACGGGCGGGCTGTCCACGGGGACAAGCGTCGCGTGGCGCGTCGGTACCGGCAGCGCCGCGCCCTGGGGCATACCGGCCCAGGGAGTCGGGCAGGTCCTGAAGTTCAACTACGACACGTGGGGTACGGCGGCCAACGCGCTGGCCGGCGACCCCCCGCGGGATGACTATCAGCAGATCGCCACGGCGGACCAGCTGACGTTCACGGCGGCGCAGGGCGATGGCAAGGTGAGCCAAGCGCGGCTCGATGCGTTCAACGCTTTCTACGCCGCGGCGCTCGACCTGACCGCAAAGCTAAGGGCTTTGAACATCTCGATCGACCGGTATGGTGGGGCAACGAAGGCCGGCGATGCTGGGGCCGCAGATCAGCAGGTTGGCAACATCGCGGACCTCCAGCGGCAGGCCGGGTTCTCGATGCTCACCGTGGCGAACACGCTGGAGGCGCTGGTGAAGGTGTGCCGCGACGAGGGCTATCAGTTCCCGATAGTGACGGTTGCCGGGGTCAAGGCGTATCAGGATGGGCTGAGGGCGAACGGGTTCTCGGCGGATGAGTTGGCGGCGGCCAGGTCGATCGGGCTGACGGATAAGGAGATCGAGGATTGCCGGCAGTTGCGGCTGAGCGTCGTGCCTGAGGACATTACGGGCAGCATGGATCGGACCGCGGGGCAGGTTGTCGACACGCTGCGCGAGTTGGGGAACCAGTTGACCGCAGTGCCGATGGCCACGGGGCAGATGGGGTCGGCGAGGTAGGCGACTGTTTGACGTCAAGTATTTC
>PMZA01000192.1 GCA_003170595.1 Armatimonadota bacterium | reverse complement strand
ATCTAAGGCCCGCCCAAGCCGACCCGAGGGTTGCGCAGGCGTCGAGCCCGCCCGGCTGCTGTGACTCCGCCCACGGCCCACCTGCCGCGACGGCACCGCCGGCCGCCAGCCGCGCCCCTAAGCCCTGCTGTGCCATCGCCGGCTGCTCACTCGCCACGATTGCCAGCAGCCCGACGCCGAGCGCGGCGCCCGATGCGAGCGCGAACAGCCAGAAGCCGGGCCCCAGGGCTCCCGTGAGGTCTATCAGCCCGGTGCCGCTCTTGGAGAGGTAGTCGTGTACCTGCCAGGCGGCGATGAGCCCCAACCCGCCGCTGCACATCAGCAGCACCCCGCCGGCTTTGTTCCTCACACCGGCCGCTCCCGCCAGCGCCATGGCTGCCGCGGCCGCCGGGATGAACAGGGCCAGCACTCGCGGCCCGCCGATCTTCATCGCATCATCGAGGTTATTGAGCGCCGTCTCGAGGATCTTGAAGTAGGTGCCTGAGAGGATGGACGCCTGCACCCACACCAGGCAGAAGGACACGGCCATGAGCACACCCGGGAACCACGCCAGAACCGCAACGGCCGACATCGTTCCGTTCACCGTCGCGGGACCAGCCGCCCGCGCCGGCTGCCAGGGCGGCCCTACCGGGCCTTGCGCGGCTGTCACGACAGGAGGTGCCGCCCCTTCCGGGGCCTGGACCTCCTGGGTTGTGCCGGGCCGGACGGGGCCTCGCACCTCGATGAGCTTGTACCCCTTGTACCCGCAGGCCGGACACTCCGCCACCGCATAGTCGTAGAACTCCTCGCACTTCGAGCACTGCTTTGACGTTGGCATCCGACGGCCTCCCACGGCAAATCTGCGTGCCATAGCTCCTGCCGACGGACACGGCCCCTGCGCGATGGCAGATACGGGCGCTAGTCCCCAAACTCCAACAACTCATCCCCTTCGCCTTCTTCCTCTCCCCCGCCCTCCAGCCAGTCCAGCACGATGTTGCGCGCCTCATCCGGCGTCAGCGACTTGCCCTGCAGCGATCGTCGCAGCTCGCCCAGGTCCTTCGCGATCACGATCCGCCCCGCCATCACCCGGTTGATGTGCACGATCACTTCATCGGTCATCGTCGTCAGCACCTGCCGCGGCGATAGCGCCCCAGAGAGGTTCGCGATCTCCATCAGGCGCGTGCTCAGGTCGCCCCACCTCGGCAGCGCCGCCATGTACTTGCGCAGCGTCTCGCGGAACTCCGGCGTCGACAGCTCGCGCGCATACTCGCCCAGCCCCGCCTTGATCGCCTCCATGACCTCCACCGGGTCGGGCACATCCGGCTCCTCGCCGAGCACGATCCCGCACTCGGGGCACGTGGGCGACAGCCGCAGCGCACGATCGAGCCCCGCGTAGCGGCACCTTCCGCCCAGCGCGTTGTCGATCATCTCCCGCACCGACGCGATGTTGTGCTCGACCGAAACCTCCAGCTTCGCCAGCCTCTCGAGCGCCCGGAACTCCGGCGAGTTGGGCAAGAGCGACACGCGGTCGAAGTTCTCCGACTGGTACGCCCGCGTGTGCCACGAGATGTACCGCCGCGCGTAGGTGACGAAGAAGATTTGCTGCAGGCGGCGCAGGCCCATGACGTCGCGGGCCACCCGCTCGCCCCCGGCGATGAACTGCATGAGCTGATCGCGCCGGATGTCCACATCCGACTCCGCCGGCGCGTTGAGCTTCGGGTTGATGAGATACCGGTACGCGCTGATGACGTCCTTCGCGTTCTCCTCGAAGAACCGCGTGAGTTCCTCCAGCCGCGAGAGGAATCGCGCCAGCGCGCCAAAGCTCGAGTCGCGGCTGACCAGTTCACGCACGGCCTCCGCCACCTCAGCCAACCCCAGCGGCGCCGGCCTGGTCGGGTCGACGAGCTTGAAGAGCTGCTCGGCGGCGTCGAGATCTTCGAGCGTCTCAGGCCAATCCTCGGGCCCCTGATGCACCGCCTCCCAGTACCCGTCGAGCTGCTCACGGATGCGTTCGAGGAGCGTCAGCCACTTCTCCCGCGCGCCGACGAGGGTATCCCACGCGCGCTGCTGGCCCTCATAGTCGCCGGCGATCGTGCCCTGCGCACCGGTCGCCCGAAGCAGCCGGCCGATGGCCTCCCAATGCGTCGGCCCGAGGAGCGGAGCCCTCGCCACCGTCGCCACATGCGCGGCGAAGGGCGGTGGAAGATCGCTCACCACCAACGGCCGATCGTCCTCATCCTTCGCCACCAGATACCCCAGCCGGCACAGCGCCGCCACCACCAGCTCGGTCACTTCCGGCGGCAGCCCCAGCGCCGATTTGAACTCCGCCCGCGCCAGCTCAGCGCAGTCGACCGAATGCCCCATCTCCGTCGGCGCCGCAGTGTCGCGCGTGCGCAGCGTATCCAGCACCGCCCGCGCCACCACGCTTCCTCGCGCCGTCAGATCGATATGCCCGTTCCTGCGCACGATCATCCCCAGCGGCTCCATCAGCGCCTCGACCCACGACCACAGCGGCTCGCCCGCCTCGACGTCGCCGCCCCCTGGTCGCACGAAACCGTCATACACGAGGTCGATCGGTTCGCGGTTGAAGATCGGCCGCTTGGGCGACAGCTTCGGGAAGTCCGGATGCCTCCGCGCCAGCGCCGCATCAGCCGCCACCGCGAATAGCTCATCCCACGTCGCGCCCGCGTCCGCCAGCTTCCGCCCCTCCGCATCGAGGCCCTGCAGCGAGAGCACCTGCCCCTCGCGGTAGGCCGTCGCCAACGCCGCCAGCGCCTGCCTCTCGGCGACCATGCGCTCCTGATACGCATGACCCGCCAGCGCCGTCGCCAGAGGCCCGCCCATCTCCTCCGCCTGCCCGCACGCAACGAGGGTCCGCAGCGCATCCTTTTCGACCTGCCCGGGCTCTCGCGGGAGCCACAACGCCAGGCCCTCACTCCCCGGCCTGCCCGCGACGCGCTCGGCCACCCGCCGCCACGCCTCGACCTGCTCGCGGCGGTGGAAGGGCACGCCCACCAGCAGGCACGCGGTCTCCGGCATGTCGAGGTCCACCAGCGTTCGGCTTATCTCCAGAAGCCTCGTGTCATCCACCATCCGCGCGTCGGCCATCTCGACCCACACGTACCTCNNATGCCAGAGCACTTCGAGCGCCGCCCCGCCGACGACATCCACCAGCGGCGACCCTCGCCCGGTCATCACTTCCGTCGCGGCCTCAGCCAGCCGCCGGTCTCCCGGCGCGACCGTTGCCCGCAGTTTGTCGAACTCCCGCCGCGCCTGCTCATCAGCCGCCAGCCGCCACACGACGACCCACGCATGCCCGCCGTCGCGCTGGACCTTCTTCACGTACGGCCCGGCGTGCGAGAGCTTGCTTAGCAGCGTCTCGGCCTCGCGCGGCATGAGCCTCGGCTGCGCCCGGCGGTCGAGCCCCAGCGCCTGCGAGACCTCCTCCGCCGACAGCGCCTCGCCGGCAAGCTGCGCGGCCAGGAGCGCCTGCACGACCTCGACGACGATGTCGCTCTTCTGCGGATGAATCTCCGGCGCGCGCTGGCTGTAGTAGTCGAAGACCTCCTGCACCTGCTCGACCGCCGCCACGCTCGCGACGGCCTCGACCAGCCACGGCGCCGCCGTCCCCAGTCCCACCAGTTGCCACGGCTCACGCTCGCGCAGGGCGTCGGCATGATCGCGCAGGGCCCGCAGCGCGAAGTTAGCCACACCCAGCGTCCGCGCACCGGCCTTCTCGACCACCCTCATCGCCAGCGGCTCATAGGGGTACGTCCCGCCGAGGGCATCCTCACTCGGCGAGCCCTCGGGCCACACCTGCGCATACCGCGCCGCCACCGACGTCATCATCTCATCGCGGTCGCCGCCATCCTGCGCCCACCCCTTCCGCAGCACCGCACGCACGCTCTCCGGCGGCAGGGCGAAGCCTCCGTCGAACGCCCTCAGCGCCGCCTCCCACGCCTGCGATCCGGCGTCGCCCGAAGGACGATGTCCCGCCGCCACCACATACACCGGTGCGATCTTGGCGTGCTGGCTCAGGAACTCCAGCACCGTCACGTCCTCGCGCGCGCCCTTCGGTCCGCCCGACGCGAGGAAGCCCGACAGGTCATCGAGGAGCACCACCAGCGGCACGCCCTCGCCCAGACTCTGCAGGACCGCCGCCAGCCTCTCACTCAGCGACGGCATCAGCGG
>PMZA01000261.1 GCA_003170595.1 Armatimonadota bacterium | reverse complement strand
TGTGTTAACTGCATAGCCCTATTCCGCTTTCGCCTTTCGTCGTCATCCTGCCTGTCCTGAGCCTGCCGAAGGAAGCGCTGAGCTTAACGTCCATGGATGAACCGTACGAGCGAAGGATCTGGGGTGGCCGCGGAGCCATGCCTGCCCTGCGGCGTGGTGGTCCCGGGCACGTGCGCGGGTATGGTATATTCGAAGCCACACCTGCTTTTCGCCATCGCTGAGAGGCCATACATGAGACTCCTAGCCGTACCGCTCGCCTTGCTGGCCCTTTGCTCCATCACCCTTGCTGCCGATGTCACTATCACGACCGAGGGTAAAGCTCACCGCGTCAAGACCGCCGCCTACGAGGCCGTCGTCGACGCTGACGGCAACATGCCCAACCTCATCATCGGCGGCACTGAGTTCCTCGGCCCCCAGGTCAGTCGTGGCATCTACTTCTGGCAGGGCGCAACCATCGCCATCCCCGACGTCACCCTCGCCGCCGACAACGCCCTCCTCGCCAAGGGCGACAAGGGCTCCGTCCGCTACGAGTTCTCGCCCACGGGCATCACCCTCACCGTCACCAACGCCACGGCCGCGCAGATGGAATACGTCATGGTCTTCACCGAGGCCCTCACGGCCGTCCGCGGCCCGGGCGGCACCTATCGCAAGACTCCCTGCGACCAGACCTGGCCCACCGCCACCTGGTTCTGCGGGAAGATCAAGGTCGAGACCTCCGGCAGCACGCACCTCTGGGGACCCTTCCCTCCGGACAAGCATTTCCAGGTCTGGCAGTTATCCATGAAGCCCAACGAAACCAGGACGGTGACCATCGACGTGGGCGCAGCCACACCCGACGAAGCAGCGAAGGCCCAGGAAGCCGCCTCACGCGTTGTCTCGCCTCCGACCGATCCGAAGGGCCCGATGTGGGACATGAAGCGCTTCGGCAAGGCCCCCAAGGTCTACCCCGCCGAGGGCTTCGAGCCCGAGGGCGCGGCCAAGCAGGGTGAGGGCACCCTCCGTGCCATCTACTACGACGGCCCGCCCTACGAGGGCAAGCCCACGCGCATCTTCGCCTGGCTCGGCCTGCCGAAGATCACGCCCGGCAAGAAGGTCCCGGCCATGGTTCTCGTCCACGGCGGCGGAGGCACGGCCTTCGATTACTGGGTGCGCCTGTGGACCTCCCGCGGCTACGCGGCGATCGCCATGGACACCTGCGGCTGCGTCCCGAAGGGCACCTACGGCAACTGGAATCGCAATGAGGAATTTGGCGGGCCGCCCGGCTGGGGCGGCTACAATCAGATCGGCGAGCCGCGCGAGGATCAGTGGACCTTCCACGCCGTCGCCTCGGCGATCCTGGCCAACTCGCTCCTGCGCTCGATGCCCGAAGTCGACCCCAACCGCATCGGCCTCACCGGCATCTCCTGGGGTGGCTACCTCACGTGCATCATCGCCGGCGCGGACCATCGCTTCAAGCTCGCGGTCCCGGTCTACGGCTGCGGCTTCTACCTTGATCTCGGAGGGGACTTCACGGCAGCCGTGACCAGCCTCGGCAAGGAGGGTTCCGCCCGCTGGGTGAAGTGGTGGGATCCGTCGTCCTACCTGGGCGCCGCGACGATGCCGATGCTGTGGGTCACGGGGAGCAACGACTTCGCGTACACCTTCCCCGCGCTGCAGGAATCCTACCGCCTGCCGAAGTCGCCGCATACGCTCTGCATCCGCCTGCGCATGCCTCATGGTCACGGCGGCGCGGGTGAGAACCCCGAGGAGATCCATGCCTTCGCCGACAGTATCCTGATGCAGGGCGACCCGCTGGCGAAGATCACCGGCCAGGGCCGCGACGGCAGCAACGTGTGGGTCACCTACGACAGCAAGGTCCCGGTCGTGAAGGCCGAGTTGAACATCACCAAGGACAAGGGACGGTGGCCGGACCGCGTTTGGGTCGCGAGCCCGGCGCAGGTCGAGGCTGGTCGTGTGACGGCGACGCTACCGGACGGAGTGACCACCTACTACCTGAACCTCATCGACCAGCGCAACTTAATCGTCAGCACCGAGCACGTCGTACTTCCGTAGCCTTCGCTTTTTGCTTGGCTTGCGGAGGGGCCGAATCTCGAAGCGCTCGCGAAGCGAACGCCCGAATCCGGCCCGTTTTGCCTTTCAGTCTTTGCCTGCTGTAGGGCGGGGCTTTACGCCCCGCCGCGATGTTGCCGTTGTCGGCGGCGCGGGATAAACCCGCGCCCTACAGCAACCCCGCACCTGTCCGTCATCCTGCCTGTCCTGCCTGCCCTGAGCTTGTCGAAGGGAGCCTGCCGAAGGAAGCGCACCGCTCAACGTTCGTGGCTCCTACCTTCCCGCGAAGGATCTGCGGTGGCGGCGTGACAACCCTTCGCCCTTCGCCTTTCCTCTACTCCCCCGCCTTCGGCGTATGCTTCATCACGAAATCCACCACCGGCGTCGGGTCATCCAACCCGTGCGGATGATGGTGGAACCCGTGCTTGACGATGGTCTCGATCGTACCGCCCATCTTCCTGTACCGATCCACCAGGATCACCGTATTCTCCTCATACGGCACGACCTCATCCGCATCCGCGACCACATGGATCAGCGCGATGTGCGCGTCGACGAGTGGCTTCAGGTTGTCGATGGGGTTCTTCCCATACGCCATCGCCGCCGCCTCATCCGCGAAGTGGTAATCCGCGATCAGCGCCTTCCAATCATCCGGGCTACCCGGGCCTTTGCCCTTCCCGCCCGGCCAGCTCTTGAAGTCGAGCACCGGGTTGTCGCCATAGATGCACGAGACCTTATCCGGATTGGCCTCCGCCCAGTTGTACACATACAGCCCGCCGCGGCTCAGCCCCTCCAGCGCCGGCTTGCGCGACAGCCCGTACGTCTCGGTCAGTTGGTGCCACAGGACCATCCAGTGCGCCATCGCGTCGGGGCACCCGAAGGTGTTGCCCACGGTGATGTACACGAGATGGAAGCCCTTCGCGAGCAGCGCCAGGTCAGCCTCCGGCCGGTGGTCGAAGAACTCCGCGCGCCAGATCCACGGGTTCCCGGCCGCGGCCTCCTTCGGCGCGACGACGATCGTGTCGCAGCCATCCACCTTGAAGCTGTGCGCCTGGTAGCCGTGGTAGTCCGACGTCGCGCCCGGCAGTGGAACGACCGTCCCGCGCACCTGCGCCATGTCCACGAGCCGCAGCTTGAGCGTCATGGGCTGCGCCATCGCGCGGATCTTCGCCTCAAGCTCCTCGGCCTGCTTCTGGGCATCGGCGAGGGGCATGCCCGTCGCCATCCCCGGCCGGTTGTGGCCCACGAAGGTCAGCCACGAGTCGGTGAGCATCGCGTTGCGCTGCCTTATCAGCCCCAGCATTTCCGCCCCGCCCTGATTGCTCGATAGGTCGGCGAACCTGGTCATGTCGATCCCCGCCGCCATCTCCTCCCGCGTGACAACGCCGACGCCGTGGTCGCCCTCGTAGATCGCGTACCGCAGCCCCTTCGCCCCGCGTACGATGAGCCGCTGCCGGTTGAACCGCTCGGCGATGCCGTCCTGCTTCACCGACGCCGCATCCCACTGCGGGTCCATCGGCATCGGCCGCCGCGTCTGCCACTCGAAGCTGATGATCTCGCCCGCGACCGACAGGTCGCGCACCTTCCCATGCACGGCCTTCCCGGCCGCGAGGTCGATCTCCGCCTCATCCACCTCGGCCGGCGCCTTCCATGCCTCGAGCACCGGCCGCGCCATCAGCCAATGCCCCACCGGCCCGGCGTGGATGCCGTCGCCCGCGAGGATGAAGCCGGGCTCAGTCTTCCGCCGCTCGGCGAGGAAGTGTGTCATCGGCCCGTGGATGTCGGCCACGTTCCACCCGTGCTTGCGCTGGTCGAGGAGCCACTGGCTATAGGCCGCCAGCACCTCATCGTAGCCGCCCTTCGGGTCGGCTTTGAGCGCCACCGCGTCGAACATCGGCGGCGTCAACACCAACATCTTCGCCCCCGACGCCGTGACCTTCTTGACCAGCAGCGTCATGCCGTCCCGGAAGGCCTTGAACCGTCCCTCGTCGAGGGGCTCATAGATGCCGTCGTTCATCCCGTAGCACGCGATGACGAGGTCGGGCTTCGTCTTGGCCAGCGCCCGGTCGAGGCGCTCATGGATGCACGGCCTCGGGAACGCCCCGCCCGCATGTCCCGGCTCCGACAACCCCGACGCGGTCTCACTGGGCAGGCCGAGGTTGATGATCTCGACGTGCGCGCCGGGGAAACGCGTGTAGAGGTACGCCTCGATGTAGTCGATGTACAACCCGCCGTAGGTGATGCTGTCGCCGAGGACGACGATGCGCTTGACGCGCTTGAGCGCCGGCAGGTCATCGGCGAAAAGATGCGCCGCCAGTAGCACCGCGAGCAGTACCGCCAGCACGCCCATCGCCGCCGAGACAAAGTGAGTTGCGCTCGCATGATGCATCTGTCTTTCTCCTTTGCACTTTCGCTTTACGTCGTCATCCTGCCTGTCCTGAGCTTGCCGAAGGAAGCGCACACCCCAGCGCCCCCAGGGGCCGCTCCCGCGAAGCGACGCGCAGCGTCGCAGAAGGATCTGGTGTGGCCGCGTTTTGACTCAACGGCCACGGATGTCTTCGCCTTCCGCCCATCGTTACTTCCCCGCGAAGCGCAGAGCCAGATGATCGCGCACGAGCTTGCGGTCCGCCTCGATGCGACCAGCCGGCGCGATGATCGCCACCTGCCCGGGCGTGCCTGCCGAGAATACCACGCTATCGGCCAAGAGCGCTGGCATCTTCACATCGGTTGCCGATGGCAGCCCCACATACGCGCCCGCGCCCTTCAGCTTCTTCATCCCAGCCAGCCCGACTGCCGTGCACTGATGCGGAAGCACCAGCACCTCGCGCGAGACCGTCAGGTCCAGCCCATCGAGCGCGCAGATCGCGTAATGCCCGCTCGCCGACGACAGCTTCTCGCCGGCGATGCTGATCGCGCCCTGACTCTCCGCGCCCAGCACTTGCCCTTCCCGTCCGACAAGCACGAAGGCATACCCGCGCCCGGCAAGCTCGACGGTCACTGGCGCCGCCGGCCCATCCGCGGTGCCCTGCTCACGGCTCGGCAGCGTCACGGCCAGCAGGTCATGCCCGTTGTCCCGCCGCGCGAGCATGAACAGCCGCCCGCCCTCGCGCGTGGGAATCGACAGCACTCGCACCGCCGCATCGAAGGGCTTCAGCGGAGTCGCCTCAACCCCGCCCATCTTCAGCGCCCGCCGGTACACATCAGCATCGCCCGCCTGCCCGCGAAGCTCGAGCGGGTACGGCGCGAAGATGACCTTCCCCTTGCCCACAGCCGTCTCGATCGCAGGCTTTCCCCACGCATCCCCCGGCGCCTCGAAGGGGTTCTTCGCTTCCGCCGCGGGAAGCCCAAGTGCCGTCCGTCGATCTGCCCGCGTCGGCTGCCTCGTCGCATCAAACTGCACGTCGCCCGACAGGTACAGCGTCCCGCCCGCCTTCACCCAATCCAGCACCCGCGCAAAGGTCGCATCCGTTGGGCAGTAGGGGAGAGGCCAGAACATCACCTTTGCCGAGGCCGGCAGCTTGTCGAGGTCGTCCTCGTTCGCCACGCCGAAGTTCACGCGCTGGTCGAGGAGCAGGTCGATCGAGCGCATCATCGCGTTGTATATCTCCCCGAACCCGCCGCCGTCGCGGTGCTGATCCGGCACGAGCAGGAACACCGCGGGCGACTCATACGCCGGCCCGGCGAAGCTCACGAACAGGCTCCCCTGCTCCCACGTGTGCAGCCAGGGCTTCGTCACGCCCGACGACGTCTGCATCAGCCCCCACGGAAAGACCATCTCGTCGAAGTCCTTCCAGTCCCAGTTGCCGATGTACGTCGCGCCCATCCCGACCGCGTAGTGCAGGTAGGTCTGGAAGCGGTCGACGCACTCATCCGTCGGCAGCCCGAACCCGCCTGCCGTCCGCCGGTTGTGTGCTTCCTCCGCGCCGCATTCGCCGACGCTGAAGCCCTTCCCGACGAACCGCCGGTCGATGATCTTCAGCGCCGTCGCGAAGCCCTCCGTCCCCCCGTAGTAGTGCATGTTCGAGAAGTCGGTGTAGTGCGTGCCCAGGAGTTTGTCGGCGTTCCACAGGTCCGGCAGGTACCCCACGCACGCCAGCGCGTTCGGGTTGCCCGCCTTGATGCCGTCCACGTTCGACCGCACCCAACGGTTTAGCACCTCGGCCTCGAACCGCTTCCGATCGGCCACGCGTACGTTGTCCCATTCGCCCCGCGGGTTGTCCCACTGGGCGCCCGTCGCGGTGAGAGGCACGTTCGGCAGCGCTGCCTCCGGCGGCTGACGTCGCCACGCCGCCCGCAGCGTCGCGTCATCGCCATACCGCGCCTTGAGCCACTCGTTCCACAGCTTCACGATCGCCGGAGTCTGCGGCGTGCCCACGCTCGGCTCGTTCTGGATGTCGAAGATGACGCCCGGCACGTTCTTGTACCGCTCGGCCCAGAACCGGTCCCAGTCGGCCTGCACCTTCAGTTGTTCATCGCTCAGCTCGACCGGCATCCAGTCGTGCAGACACAGGAAGATGACGACCCGATGCTTCTGCGCGATCTGCACGATGGCGTCGAGCTGCCGCACCAGTCGCTTCGGCCGCACCGCAAGGTCGAGGGCGTCGTTGGACCCATCGCCCTGATACCCGCCCTTCGCGTACGGCGAGAAGTGGAGGATGCGCAGCACGTGGAAGTTGTGCGCCGCCATGTCCGAAAAGTCCTTGTCCCACACAATCGGGCCCTCGTGCGGCGAGTAGAACATCATCCCAGTCTGGTTGGAGCCGACCATGAACGTCTGGTGCCCGTCGATGGCGAAGTAGTTGTCCTTCCACGTGAGCTTCGGCCCCGACGCGAGGGCGGTCTCATCGCGCACGCACAATTCGCCCCACAGCTCATCGTCGCGCCCACCGCTGCCGCCCTCGCCAAGGAAGCCCGCCCGCACAAGGGCGCGGCTGTCCTTGAGCTGGTCCACCGGCGCATCCCCGGCAACGGTCACGGTCTCCCCGGGCTTGAGGGCGACGCTCTTTTTCATCACCCAGGCCGCTGCGGTCCCAAACGAGTCCCCCAGCATCGAGGGGCCGGCGGCGAGCTCGACGGTGCGCTCGGCCTCCGCCCTGCCGAAGTTCGATACCTGCACCGATACGCGTGCCGTCTCGCCCTTCTCGTAGCACGCGAAGTCGGTCGTCAAATCGTGCAGGTAGACCTTCTCCGTGATCTCGCCGAGGACCCGCCCCAGCAGCGCCCGCCTCTTCGCATCGCCGAGGAATAAGTCCGTCCCCGACGTCAGCCCGCTGTATGCCCAGCTCGATCCCTTGTACACGCCCGCGTAGTTGTGCATGACCGCCAGTGCGGCGCCCCTCAGCCCGCCGCCCTGCCCGTCGTACGCGTTCAAGATTGGGATCCATCGGCGGTACACGTCCGGGAAGACCGGGCTGTTGACCCCGATCAGCCCACACGCCGCCCAGCCAGTCAACGGCGTATCGAAGTGGGACACCGTCGGGAACTCGAGCGCCATCTCGTAGGCAGCGCGAAGCTCCGTCGCATGCTCCAGCGGAAACTGCGGGTCGAAGACCCCGATCTGCTCAGGGCTGAAGCCCATCGCATCGCCAGGCTGACCGAGGCGGGTGTTCATCGGCGTCTCGCCCTGCGACAGCGGCTTGTCCATGTCCGCCGCGGTACGCTCCGGCCCGATCGCCGACCATCCGTCCGCCGTCAGGATCGCAGGCTTATCGAAGGCATAGCCGTCCGTCGACAGGAAGCTCCCGCCGGCCTTCAGGTATGCGAGGAACGTCGCCCGCGCGCCCTGCGGGAAGTACGGCCCGAAGGGCAGGATCACCGCATCGAAGTTCGCCCGCGTGAGGATCGCCGCATCGGCAAGATCGCCCGCCTTCAGGATCGTCGCCCCAAACCCCGCCCCTCGCACAGCCTCGGCCATCTTCGCCGGTGGGTGCGCGGTCTTGAAGCTCGCGGGTATACCCTCGCCCATGTCGAGGATGCCGATGCTCCCCTTCGCTCCGGTCTCGATCTTGAGGCCCTCGGTCTTCGGCAGCGGCAGCGCGGCCCCGCCCGGTCCGGTCTCCCACGTCATCTCGCCGAGCGCTATCTCGAAGTCGCCGTAGTTGCAGCCGATGAGCATGCGGTTCGCGTCCGTCAGTTGCCGCGTATTGGTTCCGCGCGGGTCGAAGTTGAACCCCGAGATCGCCATCCGCGCCTCATGCCAGCCTGGCTCGACCTCGCCCAGCGCCTTGTCGTCGAACCGCACCTGCTGTAGCCACGCATCACCGTCCGGCTCCATGAACCAGATGTGCAGCGCGGCGCTGGGTGCCGCCGAGATCACGTACACCCATATCCGCAGCGCCCGCGCATCCGCCGGCACATGACACGGCCCGGTCAGGTTGCCCCAATGCGGATCGCGGTCGGAATACTTGATCCGCATGGCTGACGCACCGCCGTGCACATGCTCGCGGTCCACGCCCACGGCCGGCGCATTGCCGCCATCGGGGTTGGGCTTCCATACCGTGATATCGCTGAAGTCGTTCAGCATCTCATCAGCCTTCACGAGCGCGAGAGTCGGCGCCATCAGCATTGCCAGCGCCGCCAGCGCGAAGATGTGGGTTCTCATTCGCTGCAGACTCCTTTACATCGAGTAGTCGCCCGCCTATTCCCCGGCGATTCCTCTCGGCCTTTCCGCCCGCGGCGAGGAAGGACCCGCGCCCGCGCGGCGAATACTCCCCCACGACTTCAGCTCGGAGGGATTGCGATGCAACGTGGGTGCTTGCTCATGAAGGTGAAGCAGGATCGGCTTGAGGATTACCTCGCCAATCACGACGTCTGGCCGGAGATGCTCCAGGCCCTGACCGACGCCGGCGTCCGCAACTACACGCTCTTCTATCGCCCCAACGGCATGGTCGTCGGCTACCTCGAGGGCGAGGATGTGAAGGGCGCCCTCCGCCGCGTAGGCGAGACCGATGTGAACGGCCGCTGGCAGGAGTTCATGAGCCAGTTCTTCGAGTCCGGCTCGGGCGACCTCGAGTCCGGCGGCACCGAGTGGCTGACCGAGTACTTCCACATCGACTAGCAGGCCGCAGATGACGCGCTTTACGGAGGGGCCGCATCCGACTGAGCACGCTGTGCGTGCTCATGTCGAATCCGGCCCTGCTTTTCCCTTTCCCTCTGTGACAGCCCTATGCTCGCTCTCACATCCCTCGCCCTCGGAGTGATGCTGATGTCCGCGCCATCTGCCAGCGGCACCGCCGCGCCGTCCAGCGTCGAATACCTTTCCGCCGTCCGCGATCGCATCCTCGACGCCCATCAGGACTGGGGCCTCCTGGGCTTCGACGTCACGACCCATCAGCCTCACTACGACCCCTTGCCGCTACGCATCGCTGACAAGACCTTCACCCGCGGCCTCGGCACTCACGCCAACAGCGAGATCACGGTCGGCCTCGACGGCGACTTCGAGGCCTTCGAGGCGGAGGTCGGCCTCGTCTGGGAGGAGGGCTCCACTGGCGCGGTGACCTTCCACGTCTACGTCGACGGCGTCGAGCGTTTCGACAGCGGCGTGATGCACGCAACCGACGCCGCGCGCCCGGTACACGTCTCGCTCAAGGGCGCGCAGGAGCTTCGCCTCGCCGTCCGTGTCGCTCGCCAGGACATCATGTTCTGCGGCGCCAACTGGGCCGACGCGCGCCTGATCCGCGACCCGAGCGTCCCGCCCCATGCCGCCCAGGTGCCGACGGACCTGGCGCCCTTCGCCCGCGTCGTGACCTGCGACCCGGCCCGCACCGACGGCGCCCGCTCCGGCCGCCTCGAGGAGTACCGCGCCGAGGACGTCTTCCTCGAGTGGGAGATCGCCCCCAGGCGCGGCATCTACGAGGTCCCGACGTACTCCGGCGGTATCGGTTGCCTTGGCCTTCAGTGGCCCGAGCGCCGCTTCCTGTCGGAGCTTTCCCTCGACCTTGCGAAGGGTTCAACGCCCCCGCCCGCCGCGTCCGTCCGCGTCGAGTACTGGTCGGCCGGCGGCGTCGAGGACGACAACTGGAGCACTACCGCGGAGACCCTCTGGCAGGGCCAGTGGGCGCCCATGCCCGGCACCATGGAAGCGCAGCCCGGCCGCCTCGTCTTCCACATCGGCGACGTCCCCGAGTTCGCCAACCGCGGCGGCATCCACAAGATCCGGTGGATCCTCCCCGCCTCGCCCGAGCCCTTCCGCGTCCGCAGACTCACCGCCCGCTCCCGTGCGCGCTGGACCGAGGGCATCTTCGAGCTTCGCCTCGATAAGCGGCTCACCGACAAGTTCGCGCGCGTCGAGATGTACAACGGCTACATCCTCGCCTCCGACGGCGACGCGACGACGACGCGCTGGGACCTCGCCAGACCCCTCCGCCTCAAGCTCCGTTATACGACCACCCCGCGCCTGCCCGACCGCACCGTCGTCCGCGTCCATCTCCCCGGCGGACGCAGCATGGCCTTCGCTGTGGACGACCTTCTGACCCACGACTGCGTCTGGGCGCCCGACTTCGGCCTCTTCGCCACGCGCGTCCCCGCGCCGACGACTCTCGCGAAGTACAAGCGCGCGGTCGCCGGCCGCCGCACGATGCTCCAGCGCGTCCGCGAGGTGCCGGACCAGACCCTTGCCCACGCCCGCGAAGTGCTCGTCGATCCGCGCTCGAACAACGATCCGCTCATGCTCTCCCTCGCGTGCGACAACGCGAAGTTCATCACCCGGCGCGAGGGCTCGGTCACGTGGGATACTTTCGAGCTTCGCCCCACCTTCGGCTCGGGGAAGAACAGGGGCCTCACGCGCCACCTCGACGGCGGCTGGATGCCCATCCCTGTCACGCAGGTCGAGGAGAAGAGCATCCGCTACACTCAGCGCACCTTCGTCGCGCCCTTTGACGGCAAGTCCCTGGGCAAGCCCTTGGGCGTCGTCGAGTTATCATGCGATAACATCAGCGCCAGGCGGACCACGGCAAAGCTATCCCTGACGCTCTTCGAGACCAAGGACTCGACCCAGCATCCTCTCACCTTCGAGCCCATCCCCGGCGGCTACGCTGTCCTCCGCGACGGCAACCTCCTCGCCTTTCTTGCAGCCCCCGAGCCCTTCACCGTCGACTCATCCACCCCCGCCTTCACCCTCACCGCCTCCCTCGCCCCCAACACCTCTGCCCGATGCACGGTCTACCTCCCGCGCTTTCCGATGAAGCCCGCCGGCGCCTCATCCCTCACGTCCGCCCCCGACCTCGCCGAGGCGACGAGAGATTACTGGCGCCGCACCCTCGCCCCGGCCCTTCAGATCACCGTCCCCGACCCGCTCATCGCCGATCTCTACCGCGCCTCGCAAGTCCACATGCTCATCGCCGCGCGCAGCGAGCAGGACGGCGCCCTCGTCGTCCCCTGGATCGCCTCCGACACCTACGGCCCGCTCGACACCGAGGCCCAGGCCTGCATCCTTGCCTTCGACGTCCTCGGGTACAGCGACATCGCCCGCCGATCGCTCGACTACTTCCTCACGCGCTACAACGACCGCGGCGCCCTCGCCAACGGTTACACGCTCATGGGCACGGGGCAGAACCTGTGGACCATCGGCGAGCACTACGCTCTCACCGCCGACCGCGCGTGGCTGAAGAAGGTCGCCCCTCGCCTCGACCTCGCCTGCAAGNNCTGCAAGTGGATCAACGAGCAGCGCGCCAAGACGATGCGCCTCGATCCCTCCGGCGCGAAGATGCCCGAGTATGGTCTCGCCCCGCCCGGTGTCATCGCCGACTGGGGCCGCTACGCTCTGTACTTCTATATCAACGGCTACTACTGCGCCGGCCTCAAGTCCATCGCCGACGCCCTCACCGACGGCGGCCATCCCGACGCCCCCGCCCTCGAAAAGGCGGCCGCGGCGTACAGGGCAGACATCCTCCGCGCCTGGCGCTTCAACCAGGAGCGCATGCCCGTACTGCCTCTCCGCGATGGCACCTGGGTTCCCGCAACGCCGTCCAGCCTCTACTGCTTCGGCCTCAGCAAGAGCTTCTACAAGGGCGTCGGCCCGGTGGGTCACGACGTCGAGGTCGGCGGCAATCACCTCCTCGAACTCGGCCTCGTCGACCCCAACTCCCGTCAGGCCGACTGGGTCGCCGACTACCTCGAGGACGCGTGGTTCTTCATCCCCGGCCTCGCCTATTATCCGGCCGACGAGATGGAGAAGGACTGGCTCACCTACGGCGGCTTCGCGAAGCTCCAGCCCTACTACACCCGCTATGCCGACGTCCTCGCCCAGCGCGACGAGGTCAAGGCCTTCGTGCGCAACTACTTCAACAGCTTCCTCCCGACCCTCAGCCTCGAGACCCTCGCGATGTGGGAGCATTTCCACACCGTCGGCGCGTGGTGCAAGACCCACGAGATCGCGTGGATGCTCGAGCAGACGCGGACGATGATGGTCATGGAGCGCGGCGACGAGTTGTGGCTCGCGCCCTTCGTGACCAGCAACTGGCTGCGCGACGGGATGGTCGTCGGGGCGTCGCAGGCGCCGACACGCTTCGGCCCGGTCGCCTACAAGATCACTTCGCACGTGGCCAAGCGGTACATCGAGGCCGAGATCACGCCCCCGACGCGCCGCGCGCCGAAGCAGATCGTCCTCCGCCTCCGCCATCCCGACGGCAAGCGGATGAAGTCGGTGCAGGTGAACGGCAAGCCGCACACGAAGTTCGACCCGTCACGCGAGATCATCTTTCTCAAACCCACGACCACCCCCATCCTCGTCCGCGCCACGTACTGAGATCTGGCCAGCCTTGATGACTATCGAGGCCGATCGGCTCATGTAGCCGCGGGCTTCCAGCCCGCGGGGGTGGCATGCTGTGGCCTCTTTGTATATGTGCGAATACGCACGGAGGGATACCGATGCGCAGTCTCCTTCTTATCGCGTTCCTCATCGCGCTCCTCGCCGCCCATTCCTTCGCCGCCAACCTTCTCACGAACCCCGGCTTCGAACCACCCGCTACCGACGCCGGCATGGCCCACGGCTGGTCGGCCAACGCCTACGGGCCGAACAAGACGGTCTTCAGCCTCGACGCCCACAACCCCCATTCCGGTCAGACATCGCAGAAGATCGATTGCGCCGAGCGCACAGCCGGCGCCTCACAGTTCCTTCAACCTTTCGCCGTCGAGGCCGGCAAGCTCTACAAGATCAAGCTGTGGCTCCGCGCCGAGGGCAACGTAGCCTCGGTCGGCGTCGGCCTGCGCCAGAACCCCGAGCCGTACCACATGCACATCTCCTCGACCTTCGAGCCCGGCCGCGACTGGGAGCTTTTCGAGTTTGAGAGCGTGACCGTCGACGCCGAGCCCAACGCCGGCCTCTACATCTGGTTCGAGGCGGACGGCGCCGGCACGGTCTGGGTCGATGATGCCTCGGTCGAGGTCTTCGACGCCACCCCGCCGTCCGGTCCTCCGCCCACCGGCAACGTGATCCCGAACGGCAGCTTCGAGGTCAACCCGATTCGCACGTGGGACAACCTCGGCCCGCAGGCTGACTGGCCCGTGACCGATCCCCAGTCCGTCGCCCATGGCAAGCGCAGCCTCCACGTGCACATCGCCAACAAGGGCCCTCAGTTCGTCCTCCACACCCCCTGCCTCGCCTTCAGCGGCAACGGCGAGACCTTCCACCTCGCCTGCTCGGCCCGCTCGACCGGCGCGGAGGTGAGCCTCAGCATCGATGTCATGTCCGGCCTTCAGATCAAGCAGAGCGGCAGTCTCCTCCACCTCGGACTCACGCCCACCGACCACCTCTCCCGCTACGTCGCGTCCGGCCCGCTGGTCTCATCGCTCAATGGCGCCTACTACATCGCCGTCACCGCCTGGGCGAAGGGCGACGCCGATCTCTGGCTCGACGCGATCTCCCTCTCCCGCGAGGACCCGAGCCTCGGCTACCACCAGGCCGCCCCGCTCGAGGCCGCCCTCACTACCTCGGCCTTCGACAACATCTTCGCCCCCGGCGAGCCGATCGCTGCAAAGCTCGAGGTGTCGAACGCCGAGCCCGCCTTCAGCGGCAAGCTTCGCGTCCAGGTCCGCGACTTCGCCGAGAACCTCGTCTGCGAGACTCCCGTCTCGCTCAAGATCGCACCCAACTCCCTCTCCACGACGAACCTCACCCTCCCCGTCCATCGCTTGGGAGCTTTCCGCGCCGACGTCCTCGCCCCAGGCTCCGATCGTCCTCTCGCCTCGATGGTTTTCTCCATCATCCCTCGCCCGGCCGACGTCCCGCCATCGCGCTCCGTCGTCGGCGGCCATTTCGCCACCGACTCCGACTGGCAGATGCTGATCGCCCGCCGCCTCGGCTATCACTGGACGCGCATCCATGACTGCTCAACGATCACTCACTGGGCCACCGTCGAGCCGGAGAAGGGCACGTGGAAGTTCGCCGACGACGAGGTCGCCCGCGTCCGCCGCGCCGGCCTCTCGATCCTCGGCGAGTTCCTCCGCGTGCCGATGTGGGCGACGACCGCCAAGCCTGGCACGGAGCCCTACGTCGACGGCGTCGGCCCCTATCGCGACCCCGCAGAGTTCGAGGAGTACGTCCGCGCCACCGTCGCCCACTACAAGAGTGACATCCACTTCTGGGAGATCTGGAATGAGCCCTATGGCAGCGGCTTCTGGGGAGGCACAGCCGATCAGTACTCGGCCCTCGCCACCTCCGCCGCCCGCGAGGCCAAAGCCGCCGACCCGACCTGCACCCTCCTCGCCCCCTGCACCTCGCCCTACGACCCCGAGTGGACCGAGAAGGTCCTCGCCACCGGTGGCGTCGCAGGCGCCGACATCTTCTCCTACCACGGCTACGGCTGCCTCTCGAAGGCCCAGTATGATGCGGTCAACAAGTGGGCCACCCGCGACGGCAAGCTTCTGCCGCGCTGGAATACCGAGACCGGCGTCACCGCCCGCACCTTCTATCGCAACGTCCCCGATAAGCTCGACGATTCCTACACCCGCTGGATCGGCGCCGTGCCGCTCGAGGAGGCGGTCAGCCAGTCCCTCCGCCTCTTCGTCCTCGCCATCGCTTCCGGCGCCGACCGCTACTTCTACTACTGGACCAACGTTGAGCCCGGCATGTGCCCGCGCATGACCTCGATGTCCATCTACGAGTACGACAAGACCCTCCGCCCCCACGGCGTCGTCTACGCCCTCGCCGCAGCCCTCCTCGACCCGTGCAAGGGTGCGGGCGTGCGCGAGTACGGCCGAGCGGCGACCTGCTGCCTCCTCGAGCGCGACAAGGAATTCGTTGCGGTCGTGTGGGCGAGGTCCAAGGCGCACGAGGGGCCGGTGGAGTTGCGGAACCTTCCGCCGGGTACGCGTGTCCTTGATGTCATGACGAACTCCCTCGGCCCGGGCGCCGGCGGGGTGATGCGGCTGAGGCTCACGCGCCAGCCGACCTACGTGGTTGTGCCGAGGAGCGCGGCCCCGGCCTTGCTCAAGTCCCTCGCCGCCGCCCTCCACGCCCTCGATTCTTGACCTTTGCCTACCGAGGGGCTACTCTAACCTCGTAGAATTCCGCGTCAGACGCGGGAGGTGCAGTCGCCATGGGTAAGTCTCTTCTCTCGGCACGCTACGGCCGATCTCTCCCGGTTTGCCTACTGGTCCTCTCGGTCTTGTTCGTCATGTCCGCCCATGCCTTCGACCTCGGCGGCGCGGTCGACAAAGCTCGCGACGCAGCCACAACTGGCGGCGGCGACGACAACGGCGGCCAGACGGGCGCTCAGCCTGCCGCCAAGCCCAAGCCCGCCGACCAGGCCAAGCCCGTGCCCCTTCCGCCCTTCACGGGCCCGAAGAAGCGCCTCGGAGTCATGGACATGGAGGTCAAGGTGACCACCTCCACCGCGACCGCTCCCACTCCCGCCGGCGGCACCACGACCACGACCACTGACACCGCCCAGATCCCGCCCCCCACTGACTTCGGCACCGGCCTCACCGAGATGCTCACCACCGCCCTCATGGACACCGGCCGCTTCATCCTCCTCGAGCGCAAGAACCTCAACGACATCCAGGCCGAGCAGACCCTCGGCGCCGGAGGCACCGTCGATCCCACCAGCGCGGCCAAGCCCGGCAAGCTCCTCGGCGCCCAGGCCCTCATCCGCGGCGCCGTCACCGAGTTCAGCTACTGCACGTCCAGCACCGGCGGCGCGGCCAAAATCCTCGGCGGCATCGGCCTATCCAAGGCTTCGGCGGAGGCCACAGTCGTCCTCGACATCCGCATCTATGACGCCAACACCGGCGTCATCATGGACTCCGTCAAGGCCGAGGGCCACGCCAAGTCGTCCTCCACGTCCCTGAACGTCGACCGCGACGACTGGAGCTTCGGCGGCTCGAGCTTCACCCAGAGCCCCCTCGGCGATGCCACACGCCAGGCCATCACGCAGGCCGTCCTCGGCATCTGCAAGCACATGGCGACCATCCCCTGGGAGGGCCGCATCGCCGAGATGGACGCCGACGACGCCGGCGCCGTCTGCTCGGTCTACGTCAACGCCGGTGCCGAGACGGGGTTCAAGCCCGGCGACCAGCTTGAGGTCTTCCGCGCCGGCCGCACCATCACTGACCCCGAGACCCGCACGGTCATCGGCCGCACCAAGGAC
>PMZA01000025.1 GCA_003170595.1 Armatimonadota bacterium | reverse complement strand
CGGCCTGGACCCCAACCAGATCCGCGAGGTCCGCAGTCTCATCAAGTCCCTGGCCGGCAAGCACACGGTCATGCTCTCCACCCACATCCTCCCCGAGGCCGAGGCCGTCTGCCAGCGGGTGATCATCATCAACCGCGGGCACATCGTCGCCGAGGACACTTCCGCCAACCTCACTTCCCAGATCCGCTCGGCCGAGACCATCCAGGTCCGCGTCCGCGGCGGGGATGACAAGGTCGCCAAGAGGCTCCTCGACCTCCCCGGCGTCAAGGCCGCCCGTCCGGGCGAAGACGCCGGCTCCTATGTAGTCGAGTGCGAAGTCGGCAGCAGTCTCTGCCCCGACATCGCCCGTTCCATCGTCAACTCCGGGCTCGATCTCCTCGAGCTCCGGCCGGTCGAGCTGACCCTCGAGGAAGTCTTCCGCCAGCTCACCATGGAGGAATGATCGCCTACCATGCGCACCGTCTTCGTCCTTGCACGCAAAGAACTTTTCTCGTATTTCACTTCGCCCATGGCCTACGTTGTGGCGACCTTCTACCTGGGCATCACCTCCCTCCTCTTCGTCCTCTATATCTCCTCCGGCCAGGCCCAGGCCCAGATGCGCGACCTCTTCCACACCATGATCTTCCTCACCCTGATGATGGCCCCGGTCATCACCATGGCCCTCATCGCCCAGGAGCGTAATCTCGGCACCATCGAGACTCTCCTCACCCGCCCCGTCCTCGATCTCCAGGTCGTCGCCGGCAAGTACTTTGCCGCCCTCGGCCTCTTCCTGATGATGATCGTGGTCAGCCTCATCTACCCGTGCATCATGTCCAAGTTCGGCTCCCTCGACTGGTCCGAGGTCTTCGTCGGCTACCTGGGCCTGATTCTCGTCGGCGCGGCTTTCCTGGCCATCGGTCTCTTCGCCAGTTCCCTCACGAGCAACCAGATCGCCGCGGCGATCCTGGCCACCTTCCTCCTCCTCGTCTTCTGGCTGATCGGCTGGATAGCCAACTCCGTCGGCACCGGCGTGGGTGACATCCTCAAGCAGTTGTCCATCTACGAGAATGTCCAGGACTTCGAGAAGGGCATCTTCGATACGAAGCCCCTCCTCTTCTTCTTGTCCTTGATCTTCTTCTTCCTGTTCTTGACTGTGCGCTCCCTCGAGACGCGCCGGGCCTAAGCCCGCGCCACCGAGCCGCCGTAAGGAGGTCCGTCTGCCATGAGTGCATCGCCCGATAAGTCAAGCCCGAGCCTTCACACCCCGGACCCGCGCCTGGCCGCGCGCCCGCCGATGTCCGGCGCCGCCCTGGGCGGCCTGGTCGCCGGAATCCTTGGCGCCGTGCTGATCCTCGCCGGTCTGCTGGCTTGGAGCATCAAGAAGAGCCTCCTTCCCTGGCCTCTGATCCTTCTCGTCCTCGGCGTCGCCGGTGTGGTCTTCTACGTGATCTCCAACAAAGAGACCCTCGCCACCTTCTGGCGCCAGAAGACCCCGCGGATCATCCTCAACTCCGCCGCCTTCGCGGTCTTCGTCGCCGGCATCCTCATCCTGGTCAACGTCGTCGGCATCCGCCACCACTACCGCCACGACTTCACCGCCAACAAGGAATTCGCCCTCTCCGAGCAGACCATCAAGATTGTCAAGGGCCTCGAGCAGCCGGTCGAGATGATCGCCTTCGTCACCCCCGAGTACTTCGCCGCCGACGAGTTCAAGAGCCGCCTCCGCGAGTATGAGTCCCTCGGTGGCAAGCTCGCCATCCACACCTACGACCCCAAGACCGCCCTCGACAAGGTCCGCGAGTACGGCATCCACTCCGACGGCACCATCGTCATCAAGTGCGGCGACAAGAAGCAGGACATCATCGGTGGCTCCGAGGAGCAGATAACCTCGGCCATCCTCTCGATCACCACGGGCAAGAAGACGGCCATCTACTACCTCTCCGGTCACGGCGAGCGCCGCTTCGACTCCGCCTCCGATGACTCCGTCGCCGACTTCAAGAAGCTCCTCGAGAACCTCCAGTACGACGTCAAGGAACTCATCCTCGCCCGCGACAAGGACCCCAAGGTCCCGGCTGACTGCGCCGTCCTCCTCATCCTGGGGCCCGAGCAGCCCCTCCTCGCGAAAGAGACCGAGGCCATCAAGAGCTATCTCGCCCAGGGCGGCAAAGCTTACATCTGCCTCGCCGCGCCCCCGGCCCCCAGCCTCGCCGATATCCTGGCGCCCCACGGCATCAAGCCTATCGACGGCGTCGTCTACGACCCGGTCAACAACTTGCCCAACGCCCCGGGCGTGACCCTCGTGGTCCAGCCCGACGAGGACGAGATCACCCGCAGCCTCCAGCTCTTCTGCATGCCGTTGGCCCGCGCCCTCGAGATTCAGCAGAGCGCGCCCCAGCAGCCCCAGATGCCCGGCCAGCCTCCGCAGCCGTCCGCCCAGAAGGGCTCCCCGCTGCTTGAGACTTCCGAGCAGTCCTGGGTTGACCCCAACTTCAAGCCCGGCGTCGTCCCGCAGAAGGCCCCGGGGACCAAGGCCGGCAAGTTCGTCCTGGCCGCCAAGGTCGATGAAAGCTCAACGCCGCCGCCTCCTCAGACCCCTCCCGGCATGCCGCCGCCTCCCACCCCGCCCGCTGGTCCCGGCACCCGCCTGGTCGTCGTCGGCGACGTCGACTTCCTGACTCAGCGCGTCGGCGAGCTTCAGAAGATCGGCCTCGCCTTCTCGCTCAAGTCCGTTGCCTGGCTGGCCAAGGATGAGAAGCTCATCTCGGTCCCGCCCAAGGATCACAAGGATCGCGCCATCACCCTCGCCGGCGTCCAGGCCAAGATCGTCATGATCCTTGTCTTCGCCGTCCCGGCCCTGATCCTCTTGGCCGGCATCTCTGTCTACGTCCTCCGTCGCAGGGGATAAACCATGGCCCGCTACCGCTACACCATCGCCGCGGCCGTTCTCTTCGTCGGCCTCCTGGTATGGGTCCTCCTCAACGAGCGAGGGCGCGTACCGGAGTCCGGTGAGGTCTTCGGCCTCGATGTCAAGAACGTCACCCGCTTCGAGATCACCCCTCGCGACAACAAGCCCGTCACCTTCGAGAAGCGCGGCGATCAGTGGTGGATCACCGCCCCCTTCCAGGGCTGGGCCAACAAGGACGAGGTCGAGCGCATCGCCAAGAGCCTCTGCGAACTCAAGCCCTCCAAGCGCCCCGACGCCGACTCCAAGAGCAAGGAATTCGGCCTCGACAACCCCTTCGTCACCGCCCGCATCTTCGTCGGCTCGCGCAAGTACGAGATCTCCCTCGGCAATGAGGCCCCCGTCGGCGGCGAGAACTTCGCTTCCGTCACCGGCGAGAAGGGTGTCTTCATCGTCCCGGCCTTCCTCAAGACCGATCTGCTGAAGAAGCCCGAGGACATGCGCGATAAGAAGCTCGTCCACTACGCCAAGGAAGACGTCGTCTCCCTCGACCTCACCAACACCAAGGGCACCTTCCACATCGACGGCAAACAGGCCGCCGACGCCACCAATAAGGATAAGGACTGGTTCTTGACCCAGCCCATCGCCGCCAAGGCCGACCGCTGGGCCGTCGCCGATACCCTCACCGCCAAGCCCGCCGATACCGAGGCCAAGCTCTTCGAGGATGCGCCCAGGGACCTCGCCTCCGTCGGCCTCGACAAGCCTTCGGTCAAGCTCTCGCTCAAGCTCCAGGACGGCAAGACCGTCACGATCTTCCTCGGCGCGAAGGTCCGCAAGTCCGTCCCGCGCGACAACGCTCCGGGCACTCCGGGCACGCCTAACGGCCCCTCCGGCAACGAAGACCGCGACCTCATCTACGCGATGGTCGATGGCCGCCCCGAACTCATGCTCGTCGACGCCACCTTCTTCACCGACCTCGACAAGGATCTCATGCAGCTTCGCGACAAGCACATCCTGCTCGTCGACCGCGCGAAGATCCGCACCCTCTCGGTCCAGCGCAAGACCGGCTTCTCCTTCTCGCTGGCCAAGCGCACGGACATCTGGTTCATGGACTCGCCCCAGCCCGCCAAGGCCAAGCAGACCAAGGTCGAGGACATGCTCTGGAACCTTGAGGACCTCGAGACCGGCGACTTTATCGAGAAGCCCGACCTGAAGCAGTACGGCCTCGCCGTCCCCGAGGCGGTCCTTACGATCGGCCTCGCCGACGGGAAGACCGTGAAGCTGATCTTTGGCTTCAAGAACAAGGACGGCCGCTACTACCTTAAGCGCGACGACCAGGACACGGTCTATACGGTGAGCGACCTGCTGCTCAGCGGCCTGCCGAAGGCTGTGGATGAACTGAAGGGCAGCGCCGATGAGGGTGCTCTCCCGCCGATGGGCTCGCAGCCTGGCATGCCACCTGGCATGGCCCCCGGCGGACCTGGCGGACCTGGAGGTCCTCAGGGCTACGGTGGCCCACCTCCCGGTGGGGAAGGTGGCCCTCCGCCTGGCGGAGAAGGCGGCCCCCCGCCACCCC
>PMZA01000287.1 GCA_003170595.1 Armatimonadota bacterium | reverse complement strand
AGCTGGGCCAGGTCCTCGATCGAGTAGATGTCGTGATGGGGCGGGGGGGAGAGGGCGTCGGACCCCTCGGGGATGCCGCGGGTGTTGGAGATGGCGGCAGTGACCTTCCCGCCGGGGAGATGGCCGCCGATGCCGGGCTTGGCGCCCTGGCCGATCTTGATCTCGACGGCGGCGCCGGCAGTGAGGTAATCCTCGTGGACGCCGAAGCGGCCGGACGCGCACTGGACGACGGCGCGATCGGCATACTCGTAGAGATCCTGGTGGAGGCCGCCCTCACCGGTGGACCAGTAGGTGCCGAGCTCGCGGGCTGCCATGGCCAGGGACTTTTGCGCGTTGAGGCTGATGGAGCCGAAGCTCATGGGGGCGAAGATGACCGGCGTCTCGAGGCGAAGCTGGGGCGGCATCTCGGTGGTGACGCGGACCTTGCCGGTGCCATCGCGCTTGACCTCGACCACGTCGGGCTTGCGGCCGAGGAAGGTGCGAAGCTCCATGGGCTCGCGGAGCGGGTCGATGGAGGGATTGGTGACCTGGCAGGCGTCGAGGCAGAGGTGATCCCAGATGACGCCCCAGGGCCGGTCGTTGCCCATGCCGGAGAGCAGGACGCCGCCGGTCTCAGCCTGGACGGTCGTCTGCTTGATGATGTCGGCCGACCAGACGTCGTGAGGGCGATAGGAAAGCTCGTTCTCGACGACGGTGATGGCCTCCTCGGGGCAGTGGGCGACGCAGTAATGGCAGGCAACGCAATCGGTGCCGGCGTCGGCCTGGACGCGGCCGGCGAAGTCGAGAGCCTTGAAGCCGCAGCCCTGAACGCAACGGCGGCAGCGCTGGCACTTCTCGTAGTCCACTATCTGCAGAAAGCGGCGGGGGACAAGGGTTGTCCTCATACCAACTCACTCCTGAGCGGCAACTGTCCGGCGGGGATGCCCGAGCTGGCGACGCCCTCGTCGAGGAAGCCGATCACCGGTTCGCCGGCGGTGGGCATCCAGACGCGGTCGGGCTCGGGGCAGAGCACGCGGATGGCCGATTCTTCACTGGAGATGTAAAGCTCATCCCCATTCTCGGCGGCGACCATGGGCCGCAGCTTGATGCGATCGTTAAGGCCGAGGAGGCCGTTGCCGAAGCCGAGGAGGATGGCGAAGGGGCCATTCACCACGGCGGAGGCGTAGACCTGGCGGAGGGTCTCCTCGAGATGCTTCTCGTCGAGGTCGGTCTGGGCGTCGATATCCTTCCAGAAGGGCGCGGCGACGACGTCGCAGGCGACCTCGAGGGGAAGGCCGTGCTTCCGGACGAGGAGGTCGAAGAGATAGACCATGACCTCGGTGTCGGTCTGGAGGGTGCACTTGTATTTGAACATCTCAAGATAGCGGCGGTTGATGCCGTAGGAGCTGATCTCGCCGTTGTGGACAACGGAGAAGTCGAGGATGCAGAAGGGATGGGCGCCGCCCCACCAGGCCTGGGTGTTGGTAGGGAAGCGAGCGTGAGCCGTCCAGATGTAGCCCTCGTATTCCTCGAGGCGGTAGAACTCGCCAACGTCCTCGGGGAAGCCGACGGCCTTGAAGGCGCCCATGTTCTTGCCGGAGGAGAAGACGAAGGCGTCGTCGATGCCGACGTTGATGTCCATGACAGCCTTGAGGACGTAGTCGTCGTCGGTCAGACCCTCGGGGACGGTCTTGGGGGTGAGGAAGTAGCGCCAGAGGAGGGGCTCATCGGTGATGAAGGGATTCGGGCGGGTGGGGATCTCCTCGTGATGGGCGACCTCGAAACGGTCGGCGACGAGGGCCTCGGTAGTGGAGCGGGCGTCCTCGGAACCGTACATCGTGTGGAAGCAGTAGTGGTCGCGGTAGTCGGGGTAGATGCCGTAAGCCGCGAAGCCGCCGCCCAGACCATTGCCGCGCTCGCGCATGGAGGCGATGGCCTCGATCATGGCATCGCCGGCCATGCGGCGGCCGCTGCGGCTCATCCAACCGATGAGGCCGCAGGCTGAGCTGTCTTTCTCGTCGTACTTGGGTGCGAAACGCATAAGCATGGTCCTCCGCGAGAGAAGGGTGGATCGTCAAGAGATTCCGGTGAGAGCGCCGGGCAGGCCGCCAGGGCGGGCCTACTCGGCGTCGGGCTTGGCCTTACGCTTGCGGGCCCCCCGGTCACCGGAGGGTTTGTCGGGCGAAGCCTCAATCCCGAGGAGCTTCTGAAGCTCCTCGGCGGGGGCCTTCTTGGCCGGCGGAAGGCCGAGCTTGGCGCGGCGTGAAGCCGAGGCCGGGGTCAGGACGCCGCCGCTGGAGAAGGCCTCGATCCCGGCGGTAACCGCGTCGGGGGCGTGGCCGGACTCGATGGCGAGATGCTTAAGTTCGCGGAGGCCCTTGATCATCCCCCAGCGCTGATAGCAAAGCTCGGAGCACTCGTAGCACTCGACGCACTGGAAGAGGGAGCGGTCGGAGATGGCGCCCTCAACGTCGCCGTCGAGGACCTTCTGGAAAAGCTCCCAGGGCTGGTAGCTGTCGTCGAGCTTATGGACGCGGCAATCGCGGGTGCAGGCCTGGCAATCGACACAAGCCTGCATGGCCTCGAGGTCGATGCGCTCGGCGACGGCGGCGCGAAGCTTGATCGGGCCGGTCCACTTCTCGAGGACCGGCGCCACCGGGATGCGGTGGAGTTCGAGGCCGAGTTCCTCAATGGGGAGGCCGAAGGCGATGGCCATGAGTTCGGAGAGGACGGCAACGGGCACATCGTAGTGCTGGCCCTCGCGCGCCATCTCAAGCTGGGCGATGTCGTACTGCATGAAGCAAGCCGGGCAGACGACAGCCATGAGGTCGACGGTGCCGGAGAGTTCGCGGAGCTTCTCCCGGGTCATCTCGCGCGCTTTCTCCGGGAGGCCGGCGGTGTTCATCGTGCCGCCACAGCAGAGGAGCTTGGACGGGTATTCGACGACCTCGGCGCCCAGGGCGCGGACGATGTTCTCGAACTTGACCGGGTCCATCGGGTTGTCGACGCGGACTTCGTTGGAGGGGCGCATCTGGTGGCAGCCGGCGTGGACCGCAACGCGCATGCCCTTGAGGGGGTTGGTGACGCGGCGCTTGATGAGGTCGGGACCAATCTGATCGTGGAGGACCTCGATGAGGTGGAAGACCTTCGAGTCGCCGGAGAAGTGGTGCCCGATGGAGGCCAGGCGGTCGTTGATGTGGCGGAGGAGGTCGGGATTGCTGAGGATGTGATGGCGAGCGCCCTTGAGGGTGCTCACGCATCCATTGCACGGACTGAAGACGTCGAGGCCGGCCTCATCACAAAGAGCAAGGTTGCGGGCGGCGGTGAGAAGCCACGCGTCCTCGCTCTGGTTCATGATGAGCGACTTTTCGGGGCAACAAGTGAAGCCCTCGAGATCGGTGAATCCGAAGCCGAGTTCATCCAAGACCATGCGCAGGGACTTCTCCATGAAGGGGAAACGTCCCTGAACGAAGCAACCCCAGAAGGCGGTGTAGTGAGCCATGACAAGTCCTCCAAGGCGTGAGGCGACAGGTTAGCAACTAACATACCCGCGGTCAAGGGGAAGTAACGCAGACTCCGGCGCTCTGGTTCACTGGGGTCGGGTGAGGGATGAAGAACTGAACGCTCGTTCACTCGACCCGCCTTGGCGAGGGAAGGGGTCCGGTGCTATCCTCGCGGACCGAGAAGAAGGTGCTTGCGATCGCGGCGGAGAACCTGCACGATAGATGGGCCGGTGCTCTGCGGCTGGAGGAACGGCACCCATTCGATATGGGCAATCCCGGTCGACCGCAGCTCATCGCGGGAGGGTACGTCGCTTGCACACCAAGTTCGAGTTGCCTCTGCTGGCAGGTCTGCTCGTCGCCGCCATGGCCTTCACCATGCCCCACGTCCGCGAGTGTGATCCCGACCTCGGCTGGCACCTCGCCACTGGCCGCTACATACTCGAGCACCACGCCATCCCGCACACCGACCCCTTCTCCTACACCGCCCACGG
>PMZA01000515.1:2199-2800 GCA_003170595.1 Armatimonadota bacterium | reverse complement strand
TCCTGGTCGCCGAGGACCATGTTCCCCGAGTCGTACGTCATCCTCAGATCCGGCCCGGCCAGCGCGCACGTCTCCAGGCATTCGTCCGACGTCTGATACGGCGACTGCAGCGCCCCGAAGTCCTCGATCGTCAGCGTCACGCCCGCGGCCTTCACGTGCGGCATCAACTCAGCCAGCCCGGCGCCCACGTTCTTCCGCCCCACGTTCCGGTCGGCGCCCGGCGCGCACACGCCAGTTGTCACGAGGATGCACCCGGCGCCCATTTCGGCCCCGTCGTCGACGAGCTTCTTCAGCTCATCGACGCCCGCCGACCTCTCCGGCCCGGGCCCCATCGTCAGGTCCGCGCCGCCGATGTAGCACGACGTCACCAGCCCTGCATCGGCCACCATCGCCGCCATCTCGGCCGCCGTCCGGCCCTGCCCATGCCACGAGTCCATGTCCACGCCCTCGCAGCCGCAGTCTTTCATGACCTTGAGCGCGCCCGGCACATCCACCTGCCCGCTCGATATTGCCCGCCCCAGCGAATACAGCATCATCCCTAGCTTCATCGTCGACTCCCTCCCCCGGTTTTCGGTCTGGATTTCTGTAGGGCGGGCATTTA
>PMZA01000515.1:0-2137 GCA_003170595.1 Armatimonadota bacterium | reverse complement strand
GGCGATGCTACGCATCGCAAGGATGACAGCCGAGAGCCCCACCCGGCCGGGCTTAGCCCTTGCTCAGTTCCATCACCCTTCCCGCGTTCTCACTTACCTTCCTGAACCCCTCGACATACCGCTCCATCAGCCCCATCTCGTTCGGCGGATACACGCCCGCCAGGTACGAATGCGCATCGATGAACGCCCACGTCTTCGGGTATTCACTCGCGTCATACCTGACCTCCCCGCTCCCGAAGGGGCACGTCCACGGGCAGCCCTTCCCGTATCCCACGCGATCCTTGAACACGTCCTGTGCGGGCACGGGCATGCTCTGCCACTGCCCCATCCCCACGCCCTCCGCCGCCAGCGCAGCCTCCATCGCCACCCGGAACTCCCTCACCGGCGCATCGATCCCAAGCTCCTCCGGCTTGAACTCGACGACGTAGGAGAAGTAGCACGGATCGGCATAGTCAGGCGTATACGGCCCAGCGAAGCCGGGGATGTCGGCCAGTTCCTTCGTCAGGTACGCCGCGAACTCCCGCCTCTTCGCATTGTTCTCATCCAGCCGCGTCAACTGGCTGAGGATGAACGCGTTGACGAACTCGTGCGGCCGGTACATCCACCCGAGCGCGTAGGCATTGTATTCGCGCTTGGTGTTCGGCATGAGCACTTCGCCGAACTGCCGCAGCATGTCGGCGTACTTCACGTAGTCCGCGTTGTTGGTGGTGAAGAGCCCGCCCTCGCCGCCCGACAGGTTCTTCGAGCGGTTGCAGGAGAAGCAGCCGACGTCCTCCATGCTGCCGACCTTCGCCCCCTTATACGTCGCCCCATGCGCCTGGCAGGCATCGCCGATGACTACGAGCCCATGCTTCCGCGCGATCTCGAGGATCGGGTCCATGTCGCAGGGCATGCCGTGGATGTGCACCGGCAGGATCGCCTTCGTGTGCTCAGTGATCCGCTCCTCGATGAGGGCCGGATCGATGGTGAACGTCTTCGGGTCGATGTCGGCGAAGACCGGGATGGCGTTATGGTGGAGGACCGCGGCGGCGGTGGACCAGTAGGTGAAGGCCGAGGTGATGACCTCATCGCCGGGGCCGATGCCGACGGCGGCGACGGCCATGTGGATCGACGCGGTGCCGCTATTGGTGACGAGGGCATACTTGGTGCCGATGTACTCGGCCCATTTCGTCTCGAGTTCGAGAGCGCGGGGAGCGTGGGTGCCGTGGAGATGATCGCTGTCGAAGACGGCGAGGACGGCATCGCGATCGGCCTGATTGAGGGGCGGCCAGCTTCTCACACTACCGGGGGCCACAACAGGGGTACCGCCATCGATAGCCAGTTTCGGAGCCATGATCGACCTCCTGATCCGCGACGGGGGCGCGGTATGTTTCGACCGTCAGTGTTCCCCGCCTCCTCCCCACCCACCTCCTCTGCGCGCGTCCTTGCCTTGGCCTTTCGCCTTTCTGTAGGGCGGGCACTTGTGCCCGCCGCGCCTTTGCCTTTCCACTTTTCGCTTGGCAGGTGGAGGGGCTGAATAGGGAAAGCCGCCGAAGGCGGCTGGGTCCCCTATCCGGCCCTGCTTTTCGTCGCCTCGCCCCTTCGCCCGTGGCGCGGCTTCCCGTCGCCGTACTCGCGGCCTTCCAGGCCGCGGCGGTGGCATGCTGTGGGGACTCTCCCTCGTCGCCACGCATCCCGTTGTCGCCCATGCCTTGCCTTTCCCTTCCCCTACTTCAGATACAGCAACCTCAACCTATCGACCCNNCTTCCTCCCATGCCACTCCGGCAGCGCATCGCACAACCTCGCCGTGAAGGCGCCCGCCCCGCCGTTGTCCCTTACCAGATACCGGTCGTCCGCCATCGTCCCATCGTTGGCCTTCAGCGCCCAGGAGCCCTCGACCCTCGCACAGCCGACTGGTCGCCGTGGTGGCGTGAAGGAGGATCGCGGCTGGCGGCGGGCGGTGGCGGGCGACGCTAAGCTACGACCACGGGCCACCGGGGGGCCACTTCGAGTCGAAGGCGTCCCCGGCACTCAGGGCTTGCAGGATTGGGCGTGCGAAGGCGGCGACTGCGTCTACGGCTGCAGAGAACTCGCTTGGGGCGTCCTGAAGCCGCTCTGTCGTAAGGAGAGCGGCCTGTTTGACGTCAAGTATTTCTT
>PMZA01000048.1 GCA_003170595.1 Armatimonadota bacterium | reverse complement strand
CGCCTATCCTGCAGCCACGCTGCCAGCCATGTGTACGCCACCAGCGCCACCAGCGTCGGCGCGAAGTTGAGCATGTACCCGCTCGATCGGAACACCGCAATGCTTGCCGTTAGGCCGAGGCCGATTACGAGGATGAACCCCAGGCACCCTCCTCCCGCCGGCCCCAGCCACAACAGCAGCAGCGCCAACACCGCTGCGGCACTCGCCTGCAGCCCCACATCCATCGCCGGCGTCGTCCGCATCGGTGGCCTATGCCCCAGCAGCGTCCCCAGCGCGTTCGCCTGGATCTCCGGCCCGCTCATCGGCTGCAGCGCCGACCCGGCATCGCCTGCCCGCGGGGGGATGGCCACCGTGTGCATGTCAGCGCCCACCGTGTCCGTGCGCCCCAATATCACTGCCGCCCCCTTCAGCCACTCCGCCGGCACCTTCCCCCGCAGCAGGTCCACCAGCCCATACGTTGCGAAGGTCGCCCCGTTCTCCCGGAAGTGGATGACCACCGGCCGCTTCGGCACATCCGCCGTCCCCACGCCCCTCAGGTGCATCGCCTCATACGCCGCCACGGCCACCGCGCGTTTGGGCCCCTCCGGGGTATCCACGATCGGGTCGATCGTCCGCGCCTCGCCTTGCGGCCCGCTCAGGAGGTCGGCGCACGCCACTCTCGCGTTCTTCGCGAACCGTCGCAGCGGCCAACGGTACCCCATCGGCCCGCGGCTGCACGCCAGCACCACCACCGTACCGCGGTCCCGGGCCTGTGCCAGCGCCCTCTCCACACTCTCGTCGCCCGGCGCCGGAAGGTCCAGCAGCAGGTCCACCACCACCACCGCCGCCCGGTCCTCGCTCAACCGGTCAATCGCCCGCGCGAGCAAGGGCCGCGGGAAGACTCCCGGCGCCGGACGCATCCCCAGCGCCGCAAAGTCGTCATCCCCCGCCGTCACCAGCTTCACCGCCCGCACGCTCCCTTCCGGAGGATTCACCGCCAGCAGCGCGTCGAGCCACGCGAAGTCCATCCCCTCGAGGTAGCCCAGGTGCGACAGCACCGCCACCGCAACCCCGACCGCGGTGCCCAGCGCCCACGTCCCCAGCCAGCGCCGCAGGCCGGGGCCTCGAAGGGACCAGCGGGGTGATGTTCTTGCCGCCATGTTCCGACTCAACCTCGCCCTGACCGCCAACGTTACGCGAACAGGGACTTCGGCCTGTTCGCCGCGGTCGGGGCGCACTCCTGCCGGGGCCGCGCAGGACGCCGCCCATCTTGCGCCACCTCATCGCCTCAGGCTGACGCCTTTCATCTGTGCGTGTATTATGAAGCCATGAACCCGGTCGAGGCCTACCTCCAGGAGCTCACCAGGGTGCGGTCGTCGGGAGCCTCGACGCCCGAGACTTCGTACTACTCGGCCCTGCGCGACCTCCTTCACGCGGTGGCGAAGTCGAAGCTCTCGTCGCGGAAGGGAAGCTCGACGGCGCTGGCGACGAGATAGTCGATCGCCGGCGTCTCGGGGGTTTTCGGAGGGGCCGAATCTCCTTGAGCGCGCGACGCGTGCTCAAGGTAATCCGGCCCGCTTGGCTTTTCTGTAGGGCGGGGATTTACTCCCCGCCGGCCTTTCTCGCCTTCCATCCCCGCGCTTGCGGCATACCTTACGAACGTCTCTGAGATATCGATCGCGGTCATCGACGCCCCGCGCCGAGCGACGAGGCGCGTGTTGCTGCCCTCACCGTGCGCAGCGAAGCTGCGCCTGCCGATATCGAGGCCCTGCAGACCGCGGACGTCGGGGAGCATATCGAGGAATCCGGGCGTGTTGAAGAGGTCGCGGCTGACGTCGTAGCCCTGGCGGGCGAGGAGCGTCCAGGCCTCGGCGTTACCGTTCCAGAATCTCCCCGCCCCGCGATGATCCATGGCTGCGCCCACCTATCGCGAAAACGAATGCCTCACGCCTTGGGCGCGCCACAATACTACTCCGGCGGCGGTGCGGGCTGGTCGTCTGCGTCGCCGCCCTGCGCCTGGAAGGGCGTGAAGGAGAGCACGAGCAGCAGCACCAGATTGGCAACGTCGCGGGTGAAGGCCTCCGGGGTCGCCAGGCCGTGGGCGATTTCATTACGAAGGTTCATAACATCCCGCTCGCACAGGACGGCCTTGAGGGATGCGACCCGATCCTCGCCGAGCAGGTCGACCACGGCCGGGTCTCGGAGCAGGTTACCAAGGTCGCGGGCCCTGGTAAGACCTTCCTTGTCTGTGCGCATCGCCGGTCGGCCTAGGCGGCAGGCGGTATCACGGAGCACGCCCTCGATCTGGAACACCCAGATATGGACGGCGGACACGTAATCCCCCTCGATATACCTTTGGAAGGCGTGGACGATCAGGTCTCTGCGCCACTCGGCGATAAGGTCGGCTCCATCGAGGGCCTGGGCCATCGCCGCTCCGGTCAACGCCCCCCCGACACGGAGGAAGTCAACCGCCCAGGGGACGACTTGGCTGGCGGTGCATAGTAGAGCGCGCAGAACGGATGTCATCGCGTACCACTCCACACGCTCCTCGTACGTCGAGTCGCGCCCGAGCAGCCTTCCACCACCGAAAGTCACATGCTGAATCCGCGCCAGGAGGGGCGTCGTCTTAAGGGCCTCGTCCGCCGCCCTCCGCATCTCTGATATCTGGGGCATGAAAAAGCGATCCCCAAGGGCACGGAGGCCGTACTGAGACACCGCCGCTTCTAGCTGCGCCTTTGCCGCCGTAACCTGGTCGGGGTCCAGCTCTATCCGGTGCACGATGGTTCCCACGTCCTCCCGAGCAGCCTCAACGCACTGGTCGAGCTTGACCTGAAGGCGATCGACCTCAGAGCGAGTGTCGGGGATTTGCTTCAACGCCTCTATGGCGGAGCCGTACGCATCGGCGGCTATTAGGTTAGCATGCTCTCGGGTGGCGAGTATCGTGTCTCCTTCGCGNNTTCGCGCTCGAAGCTCGCCGCGATGGCGGTCATAAGGTTCCGCTCGGCATCCGGGTCGGTTTTGGCGCGGTCGACGCGGGCGCATAGTGCCATCCAACGGCGCTCGAAGTGCCGGTGCTCCTGGCCTGCTTCAGCGGCGTGACTCTGGACCGCTCCGCCGATGGCAGCGCTGACGGGACTAAGGCGGAGCAGGCCCCTGGTCCTGTCATGCGACAACAGCGGCTCCAGGATCTCGAGCGCCGCAGCAGTGCTCCCGACGCGGCTGAACTCGCACGCTACGTCGGCCGCAGTCTGGCAGAGCTGAGCCGTTCCGTCGTGGCTCAGCAGCACCGACAACTCGACGGCCCTGAGCAGCGCGTCGGCCACCGCGAAATCTCGCTCCGATTCCTCGGTCGGCGGGTCCTCCAATAGCAGCCTCTCGGCCATCCCGGTGTACGCGTCCATCGCGGCAACCGCATCCTCGTAGCACCCCAAGCGCTCCCATCGCAGGTCAGCGTATCGGGCCGCGTGCGTTGGGTTGCCGGTGATAGCTCGGGCGTCTGCGTAGTATTGCAGAGCAGCGTCTGGGATGCTCGACAGGGGCAGGAGCGGGGTGCCGTCCTCGAGGTAGCCCACCCGCTGGAACCTTCCGGCTCGCGTACGCAGGTCAGGTACGCGAGCGGGGAAACTAAAGGCGAGGGCGCTCCACCGAGAGCGACAAGCGTCGTCGGATCTTCCCTCCGCCTCGAACAACTCGGCGGCACGAAGGAAGCCCAACTGACGCCGGTACCAGCGTAGAGGGACGTCGATCTCCAGGCCAGCTAGGATGCTGTCTGCTGAATCGTCCATAGGGTTCGCCCTCCGGACTGCAGTTGCTTCCATCTAGGCCACCGGCAGATCGGTCCTGTCAATGGCGAAGCCCGCCCTACCGCCCCGTCAGAATCTGCATCGGCATCAACACGTACAGGTATTCCTCATCGCCCTCCGGCCGAATCGTCCCCGCGTTCAACGCACCACTCAACTCCAGCCGCACCCGGTCCGTCTCCATCGGCTCCAGCACGTCCATCAGGTACCGCGCGTTGAACGCGATCTCCACGTCGTCGCCCTCAAGCTCCACCTCGACCTCTTCCTCCACGCGGCCGACGTCCGGATGCTCCGCCGTCATCGTCATGACGCTCCCCGACGCGCGGAACACCACGCGATTCGCATCCTCCCGCGCGACGATCAGCGCCCGCTTCAGCGCGTTCTCCAACTCCGCCACCCGCGCCATCGCGACCTTCTCATGCCCCGACGGAATCACCTTCTCGTAGCTGGGGAACTTGCCCTCGATGAGCCGCGAGACGATCTTCACGCTGCCCACGTTGAACTCGACCAGGCTCTCGCTCATGCTCATCTTCACCATTTCCTGCGAGCCGGCGTCGAGAAGCCTGTGCACCTCGTGCAAACACCGCGCGGCAACGATCGCCGACCGCGGCTCCGGCGCCTCAATCTTCAACGCACCCGGCTCCGGCGACGTGACCTGCCGCATCGCCAAGCGGTACGTATCCGTCGCGACGACATCCATCCTCTCGGGCTGCAGCACGAAGCATACGCCAGTTAGAATCGGCCGGGTCTCATCGCGGGATACCCCAAAGATCGTCTGCGTGATAACCTTGTGCAGAATCGCCTGCGGCAGCTCGACGGACGCGCCGCTATCCGGCGTGGGCAGCATCTCGAAGTCTTCCGAGGGCAATCCGCGAATCTCGTACTTTGACTTCATGCACGTTACGTTGAGACCGCTCTGCGCCGTGGCCTCAAGGCTTACATCACCCGGCGGCAACGACGACGTCACCTCCACCAACAGCCGCGCTGGCACGGTGATCGCGCCTTCGCTATCCACGCCGGCGGGCACATGCGCCTCCAGGTGGATGAACTCGAGGTCGCTGGCGACCATGCGGAGCACGTCGCCCTTCGCCTCGAGGTAGACGTTATTCTGCACGGGCTGCGTGCTGCGTCCGCTCACGCCGCGGGACACTATCTGGGCGTAGCGATGAAGCTCTTCCTGTGGTAGGTGGACGTTAAGCATGGCGCCTCCCAGCGATTCGTGGATCGCCCCGGCCGTACGGAATCGGGTTTTGCCCGCTAGTTCTTAACAGCCTTTCTTACTAATCTAGTATCATACTACTACTAATACGTCCGTGTAAAGCGTTGAGAAGTGCCTTCCGCCCTTGAGGCTCAAGGCTTCGCGCTGTGGAAGAATCTGAAGGCGAACCGCCTGGGTTTTCCACGAATCGCACAGTCCCCACAGTCGGCCGGGTTTTCCCCGAATCCGCCTTCAGGATTCCCTCCGCAGATTCACAGGACGATTCGCCCGGGCCGAGAGGTCTGGAAAATACTTTTCGGATCTGATCGCCTCGCGATTGTGGAAAACTCTGTGGAATCCGTGCGTTACTGGGATTCCTTGCTGTGGGAATCGATTCTGAGACCATTTGACTCCCTGGCCGAATCCCTTATAGGATTCGAATCCCCATGGGCTCGAGGAACTACGACGTATTGGTGATAGGCGCCGGTCATGCCGGCTGCGAAGCGGCCCTTGCCGCTGCGCGGCTTGGCGCCGAGGCGTTGCTCCTCACCATGAACCTCGACACTATAGCTCATATGCCTTGCAATTGCTCAATCGGCGGGCCGGGCAAAGCGCACCTGGTCGCGGAGATCGACGCCCTGGGCGGGGAGATGCCGCGCTGCATCGACCGCACCTTCACCCACATCCGATTGCTCAACGCGAGCAAGGGACCGGCGGTCCAGGCTCTCCGGGCGCAGGCTGATAAGGCGCTGTATCGGGCGACGATGAAGGCGGCGTTAGAGGCTCAACTGTCGCTGAGATGCACTCAGGAAGGGGTTAGAGAGGTGATAGTCGACACTAATCGTGTCGTTGGCGTGGTGACCAATATAGGGAACATATATTCATCCAGTGCCGTTGTGGTCGCAACTGGTACGTTCCTTAACGGACTGATGCATCTTGGCGACCGCCAGATAGCGGGTGGAAGGGCCGGAGAGGGCGTATCCTGCGAGCTTACCGATAGCCTGGGGCGGCTGGGCCTCGCGTTCAGGCGGTTCAAGACCGGTACCGTGCCTCGCGTGCGCAAGTCGAGCCTGGATCTGGACCGAATGGCGGTCCAGCCGTCGGATACGCGGCCTCTGCGCTTCTCGCGGACGGCTGTTGAGCGACCTGACCGTGAGTTGCTGCCCTGCTGGATGACGCGGACCAACGAGGAGACGCACCGGGTCATCCGCGACGCCTTTCCCCTATCGGCGCTGGTCAGCGGCCGGATCGTCGGGACCGGGCCGCGGTATTGCCCGTCCATCGAGGTCAAGCTGCAGCGGTTTCCCGAGCGGCAGAGCCATGTCGTCTTCCTCGAGCAAGAGGGCTGGGATACCGAGGAGGTCTACGTGCAGGGCTTGAGCAACAGCCTGCCCTACGAAGCGCAGGAGGCCATGCTGCATACCCTTCCGGGGCTCGAGGAGGCCGAGATGATGCGGCCCGGGTACGCCGTCGAGTACGATTGCATCGATCCACGCCAGCTCTCGCGGCATCTGCAATACGAGGCGGCTGAAGGGCTGTTCCTCGCCGGGCAGATCAATGGGACGTCCGGCTACGAGGAAGCCGCTGCGCAGGGGCTTCTGGCGGGGATCAACGCCGCTCGGCACGCTGCCGGCGACCGCCTGGTGGCGCTTGATCGTGAGAGCAGCTACCTGGGGCTCATGGTGGACGATCTGACGAGCCGTGGCTGCGATGAGCCGTACCGGATGCTGACGGCCAGGGCGGAGAACCGGCTGCTCTTGGGCACGGCGACGGCCTGGCGGCGGCTTGCTGGGCTTGGGGCCGAGGTCGGACTGCAGCCGGTATGGGTCGGAGAGCGGGTTGCAGCCGAAGATACGCGGGTGGAGGCGGAGATTGAGCGCCTGAGAGGCATACAACTCGCGCCACGAGACCCCGGGAGAATGGCGATTGAGACGCAGGCGGGGGTTGTGTTCCCGGACAAGATCGTGAGCGCGGCCGAGATGTTGGAGCGCCCGCAGGTGCGGTATTGGATGATCGCGAGGCTCTACCCGCCGTCCGAGCGGCTATCGGCAGCCGAGGAGGAGCTTGTGGAGTTCGAGTTGCTCTACGGGCCGTATGTTGACGCTGAGCGAAAGAGGTCGGCTTCACGGGCGCAACGGGTGGATGTGGCGATCCCGGAGGGGCTGGATTGGGAGCGGCTGCCCCTGCGTCGGGAGGCGTGCGGGCGGATCAAGAAGGCCGCGCCGCACAGTCTGGGTGAGATTGTCAGGCTTCCGGGGCTGACTTCTGCTGATGTGGCGACCGTTTTCGACTGGCTGAGGCGGGCTGAGCGACTGGTGGATGCCGCTGATGGGGAAGAGGACACTGACGAGGCCGAATGTTTCACGTGAAACAATTGTACCGATGACCTTCTCACTTCGCCGTACGCAGTGGTAGAATGTTTCACGTGAAACACCAGGCGGGATCCGAATCGCCTCTAACGCCGGAGGGCATCGTCGAGGCCATCAACGCCATGGCCCATGAACTCGGTGTTCCGGGCCTGGGAATCGCCATCAACTCGCCTACTGGCAACGTCCTGATTGAGCTATCGATGGGGCTCTGGGCCTCAGAACGGGTTGGCCTAACAAGCTACCATAGCCTGCAAGAGGTCGTAGGCGGCCTGGTACTGCCCTCTGTGGCCGCCTTTCGATGGCTTGAGCCCGACAAGCCGCTGGATATCGTCGAGATCGGGGCCGGCGCAGGCGCCCTTGGCCTCACTCTCGCTCTCGTCGCGCCCAGTTGGCGCGTAACGCTTGTGGATCGCCGCGAAAAGGCCGTTGCCTTCATGGAGATCATTGCCACGAGGCTTAAGCTGGCCAACGCATACCCCGTCGCCGGGGACATGCGCAAACGCGGCCCGGACGCCGAACTTTATGACGCCGCCCTCTTCCGCGCCGTCGGATCGCCTGAGGAAGACCTCGAGATCGCTCTGGGCTGGGTAAAGCCAGGCGGCCTCTGCCTCATATGGACCAGCGCTCGCGCTGAGATACCACCTGATACCGCGCTGTGGAGCCAGGTTGGGGCCGTCGCAGCCCGCGATGACCGCATGTCCGTCCTGGCTTTCCGGAAGGCATGACCAAGGACTGTGGAAAACTCTGTGGATTGTGTGCAACAAGGGGAGTGTCCCATGGGCGACGTCTACGCGGTAGTCAATCAAAAGGGCGGTGTGGGCAAGACCACGACCTCGATCAACCTGGCTGCCTGCGCGGCTTTGGACGGCAAACGGGTGCTGCTGGTCGATCTCGACGCCCAGGGCAACGCCACCAGCGGCGCCGGCGTTGACCGCTCGGCTCTTACGGCGTCGATGTTCGATGTCATGACTGCGAGCGATCCCGGCGAGAGCGCCGAACTGCTGCACCACATAATCGCGCCTACGAACGTCGTCGGCCTCGACGTAGCCCCGGCGACCATTGATCTGGCGGGGTCGGATCTCTCACTGGCGAACTCAATCGCCCGCGAAATGCGCCTCTCCCGGGCCCTGGCTGAGGTGCGCGAGGAATATGACATAACGCTTATTGACACGGGCCCGTCCCTCGGAATACTGACGATTAACGCCCTCGCTGCCGCCGATTGGGTGATTGTGCCGATTCAATGCGAGTATTACGCCCTGGAGGGCCTGTCTCAGCTTCTGCAGGTGATCGACCTCGTTCGCTCGCAGCTCAACCCCGATCTGCGCCTCGCCGGCGCCATCCTGACCATGTTCGACGCCCGTACGCGCTTGAGTTTCGAGGTCGCCGAGGAAGTGCGGGCCAACTTCCCAGGCAGGGTCTACGATCGCCTCATCCCGCGGAACGTCCGCCTCGCTGAAGCGCCGAGTTATGGCCAGCCCGTTGTGGTCTACGATCCCACCTGCGCGGGCGCGCAGGCGTATCAGCAGGTCTACGAGGAGATGTTCGCCGATGAAAGTGCGCGGACTGGGGCGCGGCCTGTCGGAGTTGATATCGTCAACGAGGACGCAGAGTCCGGTGATATTGCAGGTAGGGGTGGATCAGATTGACCCCAACCCGTTCCAGCCGCGGCATGAGATGGGCGAGGAGAGCCTCCGCGACCTGGCGACCAGCATCGCCGCCCACGGCGTGATGCAGCCGGTCCTCGTCCGCCCGCAAGCCACGGGGCGGTATGAGTTGATCGCAGGTGAGCGGCGGTGGCGTGCGGCGCAGTTGGCAGGCCTCGCATCGGTGCCCTGCATAGCCCGAGACGCGGCTGAGGAAGAGGTCCTGGCCATGGCGCTGGTCGAGAACATCCAGCGCGAGGACCTCAACGCCGTGGAGTCCGCCCGGGGCTACCGCCGCCTCATCGACGAATTCGGCCTCACACAGGAGATGGTCGCGGAACTGGTGGGGAAGAGCCGCGTTGCGGTCGCCAACACGCTGCGGCTCCTGCAGTTGCCCCCGCTAATCCTCGCCATGATTGAGGATGGACGCCTCACGGAGGGCCATGGGCGCTGCCTGCTGGGCGTCAGCGATGACAACGACGCCCTGTCGCGTCTGGCCGCCGAGGCCGCGGAAGCAGGGCAGTCGGTGCGGGAACTGGAGCGGAGGGTGCGAACTCACGCCGATGGCGCGCCCCGGCGGGCGAAGAGGACGCCGAGGACCGCGGCGCTGCCGGTGAACGATCCCGAGATGGAGGCGCTGCGGGAGGATCTGCAGACGAACCTGGGGACGGCGGTGAAACTGCGAGCGAAGGGAGCGGGCGGGGTCATCGAGATCGAGTACTATGATTCAGAAGATTTAGCGCGAATCATAGACCTGGTTATACATACCTAGGCGAATCCAACGATACAAAGATTCCCTGAATCCTCGGCCTCCTCCGCGTCGACTGCTGAGCCGAGACATCACTGCGGACACGTATGGCGAAAAGGTTGTGGGCAAAACGGAACTTTGCCGCATCCCCATCGTCCAAGTTTAGGGATATGCCGAAGAGGCAACACTAAGGAACGGTACGGGCACAAGCAGTCCATGCGAGAGTCCCACCAGGCGGAGGATCGCCTCGGGATACAGGCTCTCGAAGTGTAGCGCCAATCAATGGTGTCTTCCCATCTTTCCAGGGTGCGCACGGATACGCGCTGGGTGGTGGGCCTCTGTCTGGCCGCCTCCGGCGTGCTGGGCGTTGTCTGGGCAGTTGCCGACTACAACAGCCGCAGCTGGCAGCTGCACATCCAAGAACTGGAAGTGCAACGGGTGGCGCTCTCCGCCGCCGCGCAGCTTGGGGCCCAGCCCGGGCGCGAGGCGGCGCTGAAGTTCTTCCGCGAGCAGTTGCCGCTCCACTTCAGCAGCTTCGGCGGCCACATGGCGATCATCGATGCCAAGGACATGATCGTCGCCTCCACCAGCGGCTCGCCCTTTACCCCGGGAGACCCGGCGGATTCCGTTCTCGGCGAGGCGAAGTACTCCGGCATCAACACCCAGACCATCGACGGACAGGAATACCTCATCAGGCTGGTTGCGGTCGGTGTTACGGAGCTGAGCCTCGCGGTATTGACGCCCATCGGCGGCGAAGGGACAGGCCTGTTCGGCGGCGAGGACGCGGTGGGGTTGCTGGGCGCGCTCCTCTTTGCGGCGGGGATGGTCATGCTCGTGCGTCCTGGCGGACAGCGTGCCGAGACCTCGGGTGACCCGGGCCTGGAGATGGCGCTCCTGCGCGGCTTCCTCGACGCGGCGGCTCACATGGCCGGCACCGCCATCGCCAGCATCAAGACGGGGCGCATCCTGGCGGTGAACGGCGACCTGCTGAAGACCTTCGGCTACGACTACGCCGACCAGCTTGTCGGGGAGGATGTGGGGGCCCTGGGCCCGGAGGACTACGCTGACGAGCAGGCGGCCCTGGTGCGCACGGCTTTGCGCACGGGCTCGGCGGAGAGGATGGCCTTTGAGACGACCAAGGTCACGGGCGAGACCATCTATATTGACATCCACATCCGGCGGCCCTGGCCAGGCCGCGATTATCTGGCGATCATTGTCATCGACACCACCACCTTCCAGAACATGGAGCGCGAGCTTGCGCTGCGGGCCGAGCAGCTTGAGTCGAAGAGCAGCCTGCTGGAGGATGAACTCGAGCGCGCGGCCGCGACCGCCGCGAGGTATCGCAGCCTCATCACCAACGCCCCGGCCGCCATCATCGCCGTCGATGGCGTGACCCAGAAGATCGTCGAGGCCAATCCGCAGGCCCAGCGCGACCTCGGCCTGACCCACGACCAGCTTGTGGGCGCGCCCATGGACATCATCGACGCCTCGCGGGGCCTGAACCTCGGCGAAATCCTCGAGCAGGCGGCGCGGGAGGGTGTTGTGCGCCACTCCGAGCTGACCGTGCCGAGATCAGCGGGCGTGCGGCCGAAGTACATGGACGTCACCGCCGCCTACGTGGCCGCCGGCGATGAGAAGCTCTTCCACCTCATCCTCCTCGACGTCAGCCAGCAGCGCGAGACGCAGCGCAACATGTCCGACGCCTATCGCGCCATGCAGGAGCAGGCGCACCAGCTAGAGGAGGCCTACGCGAAGCTGCGCGATGCGGCCGAGGCCAAGTCGAACTTCCTCGCCACGGTCAGCCATGAGCTTCGGGCGCCGCTCAACAGCATCGTGGGCTTCACGGAGCTTCTCCTCGACGAGACCTTCGGGTCGGTCAATGGCAAGCAGCGCGAGTTCCTCTCCGACATGTCGCGGGCGTCGGAGCACCTGCTCAAACTGCTCAACGACGTCCTCGAACTGGCGCGGGTTGAGGCGCGGCGGATCCAGGTCAAGCCGGCGCCGGTGGGCGTGAGGCAGCTTCTCGCCGACGCCGTGAGCCTCACCCGGGGCATGGCGGCCGATAAGCATCAGCGCCTGATCATCCGCATGGAGAACGACGATCTGATGGTCACGGCCGACGAATACCGCTCGAAGCAGATCCTGGTGAACCTGGTGAGCAACGCGTTGAAGTACAGCCCGGCCGACACGACGGTGACGCTGGGGGCGCGGCTGTCGGGCGTAGAGGTGGAGCTATCGGTGGCGGATGAGGGGCCCGGCATCGCCCCCGAGGATCAGGAGCGCATCTTCCACGAATTCGAGCGCGCCGACCGGGGCATCGATAGCGAGCAGAAGGGCTTCGGCCTGGGGCTGGCGCTGGCGAAGCACCTCGTTGAGCTTCACGGCGGGCGAATCTGGCTGAACAGCGTGCTCGGGGCCGGGAGCGTCTTCTACTTCACGCTGCCGTTCTTCGAGGCGCCCGCGGAAGAGGAAGACCTGGACGTGCCGCAGGAGGCCGTGGCGGAAGAGGCGAAGGCGGACGATGAGGAAGCTCGCCGCCGACGTATGCGCGAACCCGGCAGGGGATAGGTGGCTCTTAGCCCCCTACGGCAGGCAAAAGCAAAGGTAACAACATACTTGGCTCACCATAGAGGGGCAGCACCAAGAATCACCCACGCGGGGCCACCTACCGCTGGAGGCCCTCCTTCGCCACTTGCTGATCTACCGACTGCCTTGCTGTGGTGTAGTCTTGCCAATACTGCGCGAGAGTTTTGTGATCCACCGTGAGGTCCCCGTTGCTCCAGCCGTCTATCTGTTCGCGGATGTACGGGGATGGGTCCGTGCGCGGTACAGACCCGGAGTCTTGCTGCATTAGATCGATGCCCTTGCGAGTCCCGTACTTGGTTGTGTAGTCGTCGTACCTATTCCAAGAGGGCTCGTCGACCATCGTTTCTATGTCGTGCCATTCCTGCCCGTCGCTGTCCATGAATGCCCGCACACAGTTGGCCGTGTCCCTACCACATGAGAGTACACGCCGCACCCCCATGTCAAAATCCGAGTCGCCTAGGAACGGCTCGATCTCGATTATCAGGTTTATGTAGTTGCCCCGACAGCCCTCGGCCTCGGCCGCATAGTCCTTGCTCAGTTTGGCCAGAGAGTCCGTTTCGTGGTTTAAGTCTCCCGGCGGGCTGAGACGCACATTGCCGGCCGCGGCCCTCCTAAGCACCTCGCTTTGATAGGACGAGACCCACTGGCATAGTTGGGCCATCAGCTTCGTGTCTTGGCCCAACGCGGAGGCAATCTTCGCCGGGCGCTGGATGTGGTGCTCGATGGCCTGGACGCCGGTGACAGCCAACGGCACGACCACGCAGAGGAAAACCACGATGGCAACGCCCCATGTTCTGAGGATGCGTTGCCGCTTCGGATCGCTGCTCATGCTCGGCCTCCCTGGGCGATCTGTACGACCCCGTGTGCATCGCACGCCGATCACCGCCGACGCCCGAGAGATCATCAGCGTTGCCCTTTCCGCCGTTTCGCCTTCCTAGCTGCCCTTGGCTGCTCGCGCTTGACCTTCGGGCAGCGGGTCTGCGGGCAAGTGAAGTGGGGGCAATGCGACAGACCCCCTAGCCGAAGGACGCTCTCATGTCCTTCTGCCATGCCGAATTCGCCGCCGCGATCTCCAACATTTGGTCTGGCTCAACCGCGCAGAAGCCGTTTCCTGCGTCGATGGTAGCCATCCTGATCGGGCCGCCGACGACCGCATGCTGCCCGATTGTCTCAGTCATGATGTAGTGGGCGAGCCGAAGGGCAGCCGGTAAAGACAAAGTGACGCCGTGAAAAAGGCCGTCTAGATAGAATGCAAGCGTGATTGCGCCAATCGCCCAGAAGTTCCTCCCGGTGGGTGATGGAGCAAAGCCAATGGTGGAGGAGGGGCTATAGAGATATGCTTCGCCGTTCTCTTCTACTCCGCCGACGATGATCTGAACCTGTGGCCATTTGTCTGCGGGAAGGCCCGCATACCGGGGTCGTCCAATCCGCTCAAGGGTTTTGGTGACCTCATCTATGCGGCTGTCGTTTTGCTCCCCCGGGTAGAGCGCCCTAGTGCGGTTGAGGATGTCGCCCCCTTGGTGGACATCGCCGGCAAAGCATGCCCCGGTCCACTTGGTCAGCCTCGTCAGTTTGCAGTAGGTGTCCGTATATCCGGCATGAGAGACTCCCTCGTACATGCCCCTAGAGTCGGCCGCTAAGACGACTCCTCCATCTGCGATTATTCCTAGGCCCAAGCTCACATCGGTGTCCCTCCTCAGTTCGATGCATTCTTCGACATGGCCCAATGCTTCTCCTTCCATGTCTGGAGCGAAATAGCTGGCAGAGGTTTTTAGCATTGTCCCCGATCTCTCCTCGGCGCCGAAAGAAAAACGCCAGCGAATTATACTGTCGCTGGCGTTCGACCTTTGGATCTAGGGTGTGGTCAGATCACGGATCGCCGATGGCGTCATAAGTCAGCGTGGTAAGGGTGCCGTTCTGCAACCCGACCACCACCATCCTGTTCTCCATCTCGCCGATTATACGCCGCGATGGCCGCGCCTGCTACAATATCGACGGCAGATGCTCCATGTAGTAGCAGTAGTTCGCGAAGGATACGTCCGGCGGCATCGAATGGTCCAGCCCCGGCACGTATCCGCCCTCCTCCACCAACGGCCGCACGCGCTCCAGCTCCGCATCGATCGCCGCCGGCCCGGTCGCCAGGGCGCGCTTATTGATCCCGCCCCACATCCGCAGGTCGCGCCCGTACTCGCGCCGGACCGCCAGCACGTCCATCCCCGCCTGCGCCTCGAAGGGGTAGAGGATGTTGATCCCCGCGTCGAGCCAGACCGGGATCAGCTCCGTTATGTCGCCATCGCTGTCGAGCGATATCCACTCCACGCCCCGCGAGCGCACGAAATCCACCACCCGCCGGTAGCGGGGGAGCATGAACCTGCGCGCCTGCGCCGGCCCCAGGAGCGGCCCCGTCTTGTACGCCATGTCCTCCCAGAAGCCGTAGCAGTCGATGTCCGTGACGTCGAGGATCTGGCCGAGCATGGCGATGATGAAATCAGCCGTGGCGTCCATCATCTCCTCGACGAAGGCCGGGTCGTCGTAGAAGAGCATGCAGAGGTTCTCGACGCCCGTGAGATTGCGCAGGGGGCCGAAGAAGCCGCCCCAGCGGTCGGAGATTATGATTAGCGGATAGTCGCGGTCGCGATAGGCAGCGAGGCGGGCGACGTAATCCGCCCCGAGGCGGGCCGCCAGGTCGGGCGTCATCCGCTCGGCCCAGAACTTGCGGAAGTCCTCGCGCGTCTCGACCGGGAAGCGCACGAACTGGGGCATGGACGAGTAGGGCTGATCCTTGCGCTCGCGGAGGAGGATGCCCTCGTGGTTGACATAAGTGACGGTCGCCTCGTCCTCCTCGACGACCTTGTGCTCGAAGGGCGGGTTGGGGAAGAACCATCCGCCCTGCCACTCCCAGCGGTCGGTGGGGAAGAAGGGGCCCTCCTCGAGGACCCAGCCCTCGGTCCGCCAACGCTCGTAGGTCTCGGGCCAGCCACCCTCGGCCCTATAGACGCAGCGGTCCACCGGCTTGTAGCTCATCACGTTCAGGAAGCGCTCGCGGTCGGTCATGGTGCGGCGGGCCATCACGGTTCCTCCCGGAAGCCCATGTCCTTCCAGATCCGGCGCGCCTGGTTGAGCGCCGCCGGGATCACCTGGCGCCGGCCGCGCGAGTTGACCGGCGGGGCATCGGGGTTGTCGAGGTCCAGCGGCCGCCAGGTGTCGTTCTCCACCGCGCGGCGCGCGGCTTCGCGCCGGAAGTCCGGCACGTCGAAGCTGGCACCGTTGGCCAGCACGCTTTTCCACGCCAGGATGCCGATGACCGACATGGCGACGCCGCGGTAGACGTTCAGGTAGGGCTGCTTGCCCGTGCGGATGGCCTCGGCGAAGTAGTGGTTGGTGAACCAGTCGCCGCCGCCGTGCCCGGCGCGCATGGCGGCCTCGGCCCAGGCGGGGAAGCCGGGGTAGTAGCTGCGCTCCGTCGGCTCGCCGGGGTGGCAGTCGTAGTCCTCGTGGACGATGCGGACGTTGCCCGGGCCCCAGTAGCCGGGCCCGCGGCCGGTTTCCATCAGGCCGCGCTCGCCGTGGAGCCGGTAGAAGATGCTATGGCCGGGCAGGCCCGTCTGCAGCAGCTTGAACACGGCGTCGTTGTCCATCACGGCCATGATGATGCCGGCCATGTCCTGCTGCTTCCAGAGGCGCGGCCGCTTGCTGTCCAGCGGCAGGCGGGCGACGAAGCCGTTGACGCGCTTCGGCATGGTGTCGGTGGCGACCATCAGCGGTGCCATGGCGTGGGTGCAGTAGTAGGTGGCCGGGAGGTTGTTGCGCCAGTGCCTGAGCCCGGGCGCGATGCCCATGTGCCAGGGGAACGAGCCGGGGTGGTTGTACTCGCCCTCGGCGTAGAGCACGCGGCCGATCTCGCCCGCCTTGTACAGCCGCGCCAGTTCGAGGCTGAAGGCGGTGTAGGGGTAGTTCTCGGCGAACATGTAGATCCGCTTGCTCTTTTCCACGGCGTTGACCAGTTGCACGGCCTCGGCCAGGGTGAAGGCGGGGATCGTCTCGGACATGACGTGCTTGCCGGCCGCCAGGGCCTTGATGGCGAAGGGCGCGTGCTCGTGGAAGTAGTTGGCCAGGATCACGGCGTCCATGTCGTGCTCCAGGAACTTGTCGTAGTCGGTGTAGGTCGCGACGCCCATCTCCCTGCCGGCCGCCGCCAGGGCCTGCTCTCGCACGTCGCACAGGGCGACGAGCTCCATTCCCAGTTTCTCCGTCGCCGCCCGGGCAAACCCGTACCCTCTGCCGATGCCGACCACGCCAACGCGGATAAGACCCTTCAACAATCTGCGTGCCATTTCCTGTGTCCTCATGGTGAAGGCGTGATTGCACTAACAATCGCGCAGCTTGTCAAGCTCGGCAAATTCGCCCCGATCAACCTCAAATCCGGCCTTGACAGGCGGGGCCGGGGACCGTACTTTATCCCCGCGAAATCGGTCCCTTGCCGGGACCGTTTCTGTAATTCGGCCCGCGAGTGCGGCCGGGTTGACCGCCAAGCCCGTAAAACGTAGAGGAGGAGGCAGCAGACCCGCAAGGGAGCTTTGCGGCCTCGGCCTCGACGGACTGCGAAAAGCGTGCTTTGCGGTGAATGCTTCCGTTGAACCAGCAAGGAGTCACAGACGTGGGATACAACTGTGTCGTGTGCGTCAAGCAGGTGCCGGACACCAAGCGCATCACCGGCCAGGCGATGAAGGAAGACGGCACGGTCAACCGGGCCGCGCTGCCTGCCGTTTTTAACCCCGAGGACCTCAATGCTTTAGAGCAGGCGTTGGCCATTCGCGACGCCCACGGCGGCACGGTCACGGTGCTGACGATGGGCCTGCCGGCGGCGTGCGAGGTGCTGCGCGAGTCGCTCTATCGCGGTGCCGACCGGGCGATCCTCATCACCGACCGCCGCGCCGCCGCCAGCGACACCCTGGCCACAAGCTACATACTCGCCCAGGCCGTGAAGACAGTCGGCCGCTACGACTTGGTCTTTTGCGGCCGGCAGGCGATCGACGGCGACACGGC
>PMZA01000068.1 GCA_003170595.1 Armatimonadota bacterium | reverse complement strand
GGATGTAGTCGTAATGCACGCGGCCGACGTCGAGCGACGCGGGCCGATCCGGCGCCTCGGCGGCCACGATGCTGAGGATGCCTTCCGTGCCCAGCGCCGCGGCGCAGGCTTCGATGACATCCAGCCGCCCGTTGCCGAGGATGAACACGTCGTCCAGGCCCTCGCCGCCGCTGACTCCTTCGGCCACGGCCCTAACGTCCATCCCGTCGAGCCCGTCGCGCGCGATGACCTCGACGCCCCATTTCGCCGCGAGCGCAGCGATCTCAGCCGCAAGCCCCGCCGGCACGTCGGTGACGACGATCTTGCCCGGAGCGGCCCAGTTAGCCATCTCGCCCAGCGAAAGCTCCGCCGGAGCGCCAGGCGTTCCGACGAACCACATGGTCCCGCCGGCCTTACCCTCGCGGCGATGCATCCACCGGTAGGAGCAGACCACGCACGCCCACGGCTCAGCCAGCGCCGCCTCGGCGTAGCCGGTCTCGGGGTTGTTGATGGGGATCAGGTAGCAGCCGTCGTCGCCGCGGAGGACCTCTTCGCCGAGCTTCACGTACTGCTCGAACCCGCCGTAGAGCATGTAGCCGAAGGCGAGGTTCTTGCCGTGGAAGTAGATCTCGGCCTGCACGACGAACCGGTCGCCGACCTTGTACTCGCCGGTCATCTCGTCGCCGACGCCGACGATGGTGATCGCGACTTCGTGCCCGATGATGATCGGGTCGTTAGCCAGGTCGCGCCCGAACAGTCGCGGATGATCCGGCCCGGCCTTGATGATCTTGATGTCGGAGAAGCAGATGCCGGCGGCGTCGACCTGCGCGAGAAGCTCGCGCGGGCCGAAGGTCGGCACAGCTATCTGCTGGGGCTTGTCCTCGCGGCCGAAGTTCTCGAGGCCTGCGCCATAGAGGAACCATGCCAACTGCTTTTCGGGCGGAGGAAGCTGCCCGCTGCGAAACTTATCGACGACGTCCATTCCGTTCACCTCTAGTTGTCCAGGCTCTCGCCCGTCTTTTCCAGTTTGTCATCCTGAGCAGAGACGGTTTGTGTCGTCGCGAAGGATCTAGTCTTCGGCTACGCCTTCGCCCCGCCTGGCCGCAGGCTTAGATTTCGCGCCCGGTCAGAAGCTTGTGCCGGTAGATTTCATCCGGCCTCGTCCACAGCCGCTCGACCATGTCGTCGGCCATGAACGCCGGCCCGCCCATCGCGTACGCGCCGAGCAGGATCTTGAAGGTCTTCACGGCCATGCTCGTGATGCTCAGCACCTCGTCCACCGTCGAGCCGATCGCGACGAGGCCGTGGTTCTGCATGAGCATCGTCTTCGGCCTGTACCCGCGCTGTTCGATGTAGGCATTGATGAGGTCGCGAATCTTCCGCGCCAGCGGGGGGCCCGGCTCGGTCCAAGGCACATACACCGGCGCCGGCCCGCAGCACACGATCTCGTCGGGGAAGAGCCTGTGCGACACCGCTTCCTCGGCGATCTTCGAGCACATGATCGCGTTGACCGCGGTCGGATGCGTGTGCGCGATGAAATTGACGCCCGGCAGCGCCAGCAGCAGCGCGTGCATGACCGTCTCGACCGACGGACGCAGGTTGGTGTCACCCACGACGGCCGCCTGGAGGATGTCCTTGATCTCGGTATCGGTGGCGGTCTCGCGTTCGAGAAGGGCCATGGCGACCTTGCCCTGCACCTCGACGAAGTCGGACGGCTTCATGGCGCCAAGCTGCGTGCCGGAAGCCTTAACGTAGAGAGTCTCGTCGTCCACCTTGGCCGACGTATTCCCCTCACCCAGAATCGCGCAATCCCACTCGGGGCTGCCGAGGGTGTGGGACATCTCTGTGAGTTGCCTGAGAACGAAGAAGCGGTTTCCCATCAAGTTCCTGCCTCCAGGCTGTGGTAGCGGTCGCAAGAGCGACGCGTCAGTATACCTCCGCGGCGCTAGAACGTGCCAGTCAGCTTCATGATGAGCAGCGCCATCGCGAGGCCCGCGACCACGCCGAAGATGATGAGCCACGTCACGATCTTCTTGACGTCGTGGCGCATGCCCTCCGGGGTCGGATCTTTGTCATCGTCCTGATGATCGTCGGCGTCGGACACCAGTCACCCTCCAGTCCTGGAACCCACTTTCTACGTGTGGCATCGAGAGTTCTGCAAGTGGCCCGCTCCCCGGTTTGTCATCCTTGCGATGCGCAGCATCGCCGGGAGGCGTTTTGTGCCGACCGAAGGACCTGGTTTTCGTGGCTTAGACCGACGCCTTCGCTGCCCGCGCTATCTGCCGGATATGCTCCGGCGTCGTCCCGCAGCAGCCGCCCAGGATGCGCACGCCCATCTCCATCAGCCGCGCCGCCATCTCGCCGCTCCACTGGGGCGTGCCCTCGAAGATAGTCTCCCCACCGCGCAGCACCGGCACCCCCGCATTCGCCTGCGCCATGAGGATTCGGTCGCCTGCCGTCTCGCTCATTTCACCCAGCGCGATGAGCGTTCCTTCGGGATGCCCGCAGTTCGCGCCGATGATGTCCACGCCCAGCTCCGCCAGCCGCTCCGCCGCCTGCGCGCCCGTCACGCCCATGCTCGTCCGCCCGTTGGGCAGCGAGAACGACATCGTGATCGCCAGAGGCAGCTCCGGCGCCACAGCCCGCGCCGCCCGTGCCGCAGCCTCTGCCTCTTCCAGCGACTCGAAGGTTTCGCCCAGCACGAAGTCCACGCCCGCCGGGACCATCGCCTCAAGCTGCTGGCGGTACACGCCGACGACCTGCTCCATGCTGGTCGTGCCCAGCGGCTCGATCAGCTCGCCCGTTGGCCCGAGGTCCGCGGCGATCCATCCCTTGTCGCCCACGACCTCGCGCAGGATGCGCACCGCCTCGACCTGCATCTCCACGGCGCGATCAGCCAGCCCCGCCCGCTCCAGCGCCGGCAGGTTCGCCCCGAAGGTGTTGGTCTGAAAGACCTCCGCCCCGGCCTCCAGGTACTCGCGGTGTACCTGCGCCACGATCTCCGGATGGGTGACGTTGGCCTCCGCGGTGTTGGTCACGCGCACGCCCAGCCGCGCCAGCATGGTTCCCATGCCGCCCTCGGCCACCAGGATGCGCTCTCTCGCCGCCGCAAGCAGGTTCTCTCGTGCCGCCATCATCATCACGACCTTATCATCACAAGCATCATCTTGAACTTCGCCGTCGCCTTGACCGCGTGCGGCACGTTCGCGGGCATGATCACCATCTCGCCCGTCTTCACGGTCATCGGCTCGCCCGAGATGGTGATCTCGGTATGGCCATCTAGCACGCAGACCATGGCATCGTAGGGCGCTTTGTGCTCGCTCAGCCGCTGCCCCTCATCGAAGGCGAACAGCGTGACCGTGCCAGCATCCTTATCGATGACCGTGCGGCTGACGATGGCATCGGTCTGATACGTCACCAGCTCGGCCAGGTCGACAACCTTCCCGATCAGCTTCTTCGCCTGCTCCTCACTCTTCCCACTCATCCCTCTCACCCCCCGATTGCCTGCAAACGACCATCCCCAAGCTTGTCATCCTGAGAGAGACGCTTTGTGTCGCCGAAGGATCTCCTTCTGGCCTTGGCTTTCCGTCCTTCGGCCCTCATCCGTCATCCTGAGGAGGCAACGCCTTGGGCTGCTGACGAAGGACCTGCGGTGGCATCCTTCGCTTTCTCTCTAGCTTTGTCATCCTGAGGACGACGTTTTCTGTCGGACGAAGGATCCTCCGGATGCGGCTTTTCGCTTCACTCATACGCCCTTATCTCAAACACCTTCGCCCGCTCATCCCCGTTCGTCGCCTCAACCACCGCCCTCACCGCCTCAGCCTTCACCGCATCCTTCAGCCGCACGACCCGCTTTCTCTGATAGTTACCCTTAACCGCGGCGACGAACCGCCACGCCCCATCGATCCACGCCTCGATCCGAACGTCCCGCACCGTCTCCGGCTGAGGCCCGCGCACCTGCCGCTCGAGGCTGTACGGGTACTGCGTATGGCTCAGCCCGCGCTCGAAGCCGCTGTCGAAGGTGAAGTGCAGCTCGCGCACGGCCTTCGCCTCAGCCCACTTCAGCTCGATCCCTTGCGGCAGCGCCGCCCCATCCGCCGACGCCCACTGATTGCTCTCGCCCTTCCGCCATCGCGTCACGCCGTTGACGACGTTCTCCGCCTCGGCGCCTTCCGCCTCACTCGTCGCCGTCACCTTCGCCGTCCGCGCCAGGTCCGCGGCGTCCTCAGCCGCAAGATCGAGGATATATTGATCTTGCCGCATAAGCAGCTCTTGAAGCTCTCTCACGTGCCGTTCAGCGACCTGTCGCGGCCCTACGGCCCGCTTTGCGCACATCGCCGCCGCCGTCCCGACCGCCTGCCCCATGGCCGCGCCAGTTGCCGCCAGCCGTGTAGTTCCGAAGGCCACGTGCGTGCTCGATATGCACCGCCCCGCGAACAGCAGGTTGCCCACGTTCCGCGAGTACAGCGCCCGCAGCGGTATCGAGTACATGTCCGGAAGCTCGATCATCGTCGCCGGCGGCGCATCGTCGTACACGCCCCATGGCGGATGCAGGTCGATGGGCCAGCCGCCATGCGCGACGCGATCCTCGAACAGCCGCGCCTCGACGACGTCCGCCTCGGTCATGATGTGGTCGCCCAGCAGCCGCCGCGTCTCACGCTTCCCGGGCAGCCACCCGAACCACGTCAGCTCCCAGGTCCGCGCCTTCTCGGCACACTTCGGGCAGTGGTTCTTGATGTGATCCCACAGCCCGAGCAGCGTCGCCAGAAGCTCATCCCGCACCTGCTCGGTGTCGCGCGTCAGGTCGAAGGTGCCGCCCAGTTCGTTCCACCAGAATCCGTGGCGGTCCAGCTCCGGATGCCGCCACCTCTTAGCCAGGGGCTCACATTCCGGAAAGCACTTCGCCCACGACGGCGGCGTGAAGTCCACCGGCTTGCCCGTATCCTGCGCGAGGAACATCAGGCTCGCGCCGAGGGTGATGTTGTCCGGCCCCTGCGCATGGGGCTCACCGTGCTCGTCAGGCCCTTCCCGCCCTTGCCTGAAGTCCGCGCCCGCGAAGTATCCGAGCCACCCATCGCCCGAGGTGTCGATGAACACGGGCGCCTCGATCTCGAAGCCCTCATCCGTCGACGTCCGCAAGGCCTCAATCGCGACGATCTTCCCGTCCACAACCTTCGCCCCACGCACCGCCGTGTTGAGCAGCAGCGTGATCCGCGGCTCCTGCCTGATCGCGTTGTAGAGGGTGAGGTCCCACATCACCGGCACGGCCCGCGGGTCGCGCACGGCATCCTCCAGCCGCAGCTCCTCGATGATCCCCGCCTCGCGCGCATGGGGCCGGTGCCCATCCTGATCCGCCCCGCCCGCGTGGACGTTGATCTCGCTCGACGTGTTGCCGCCGAGCACGGGCCTGTCCTGCACGAGAAGGACGCTCGCGCCGTTGCGCGCGGCCGCCAGACTCGCGCTCACTCCCGCCAGCCCGCCGCCGACCACAACGACCTCAGCCTCCAGCTTCTGCTGCCTCACACGAGTCCCGCTCCCTGGTCGGCCTTCACCGAGAAGATTCGCGAAACGTAGTCCACCTGCCGATCGTACTCAGCCTTCACCGCCGGCGCGAAGGCCTCCGCTGCCTCGGTCCGCACGAGCGCCATCGCGCATCCGCCGAACCCCGCGCCCACCAGCCGCGCCCCGTAGCAGCCTTCCTGCGCCCGCGCGACCTCGCAGATCAGGTCTAGCTCGGCCACCGATACCTCGTAGTCATCCTTCAGGCTCGCGTGTGACTGGTTGAGCATGTCGCCCACGTGCGCATAGTCCTCTTCGCGCAGGGCCTCGGCCACCTCGAAGACCCGCTCGTCCTCGCAGATGACGTGCCTCGCCCGCCGGTAGACGATGTCCTCCATCTTGTCCTTCGCCGCCTCGAGGTCCTCCATCGTCGCATCCCGCAGGGCCCGCACGCCCAGGGCGTCCGACGCCGCCTTGCATTGGCTCACGCGCGTGTTGTATTCGCTGCCCACCAACTGCCGCGGCTTTCCCGTATCCATGACCACGACGGTCAGCGCATCAGCCGGCAGCGGCACAGCCTCATGCTCGAGCGTCCAGCAGTCGAGCAGGATCGCGCTATCCCGTTCGCCCAGGATCGACGCAAGCTGGTCCATGATCCCGCATTTCATCCCGACGAACTCGTTTTCCGCACGCTGGCAGGCCAGGGCCAACGCCTTCTTATCCGGATGCCTCTGCCCCGCGACGCCCAGCATTGCCAGCGCCCACGACACTTCCAGCGCCGCCGATGATGACATCCCCGACCCCGCCGGCACGTCGCTCACGATCACCGCATCGACCCCACGAAGCTCATGCTTGTCCACCCCGAGGCTCCACGCGACGCCCTGCAGGTAGTCGGCCCAGTGTCCCGCACCCTTCGCCTGGAGGTCGTCGAGCGAGAACTCGGCCTGCTCGCCCATGGTCGTCGAGAACACACGCACGAGGCGGTCATCCCTCGGCGCGGCCGAGGTGTACGTCGCGGCATCGGTTGCGATGGGCATGACGAAGCCGTCGTTGTAGTCGGTATGCTCGCCTATGATGTTGACGCGGCCCGGAGCGCGGCTTGTCACTTCGGCCTCGCGCTGGAACTTGGCCTCGAGTAGCTGCAGGGCATGCTTGACGTAGTCCATGTATCGAACCCTCAGTCGTTAGAAGTACTTGCCGGGAGCCGAATCATACCACAGCTTTCGGGCGTCCCCATGCCCTTTTTGACGTCCCCTCGCGCACGTCCTATAATCCTTCCCGTGCTTGAACCCCTTCACCTCTCCGAATCGTCCGAAGAGGACTACCCGCCCGGCTTCTTCGCCCGGGCCGGCTACACGCTCGCGATGTTCGGCCGTATTGTCGCCCTCCACCTCATCGTACTCTCGCTGATCGTCCGCGGTCGCTTCGAGTGGGGCCTCGCCATCGCCCAGATGGCCACCGTCGGTGTGGCTTCTCTCCCCATCGTCGCTCTGACCTTGATCTTCTCGGGCATGGTGATCGGGTACCACGTCGGTGTCCAGGCTGGCCAACTCGGCGTCAGTCCCCTCGCCGGCTGGCTCGTCGCTGAGACCATGTGCCGCGAACTCTCCCCGGTCATGGCGGCTTTCGTAGTCTCAGCCCGTTCGGGCTCAGCCATGACGGCCGAGTTGGGCACCATGAAGGCCACCGAGCAGATCGACGCCCTCCGCGCCATGGCCGTCGACCCCATCCAGTACCTCGTCGTCCCCCGCTACATCGCCGGCGTCGTGATGCTCCCCCTCCTCGCCTTCCTCGGTGACGTCTTCGGCACCTTCGGCGGCTACATCATGGCCTGCCTTTCGCCGCAGATGAACTCTCACGTCTACTTCGCCGGCATCCCCGGCGGGGTAAGCACCTGGGACATCGTCGCCGGTGTCCTCAAGGCCGTTGTCTTCGGCATGATCATGTCCCTGGTATGCGCCTATCAGGGCCTCACCTGCCGCCCTGACTCCGAGAGAGTAGGCCACGCCGTCCTTACCGCTGTGGTATACTGCATCGTGCTCGTCTACGCGGCCGACGTTGTGTTGACGGCGATTCTCTACCATGGCTAGTCTTGTCGGCGGGCGGTCGGATTCATGAATCCCTCGGACGATGTCATCGAAGTCAGAAACCTTGTGTATCACGTCGGCGGACGGGCGATTCTCGACGGTATCAGCTTCTCCGTCTGCCGCGGCTGCATTTTCGGCGTCATGGGCATGTCCGGCACCGGCAAGTCCACCCTCCTCAAGTGCCTCATGGGACTCCTTCGCGCCGAGAGCGGCGAGGTCATCGTCGATGGCGACATAGTGACAGGCGTGGCCGAACAGGAACTCGCCCGTGTCCGCAGCAAGATGGGCATGTGCTTCCAGTACGCCGCCCTCTTCGACTCCCTGACCGTTGCCGAGAACGTCGCCTTCGGCCTCAAGCGCCATACTCACCTTCCGCCCGACGAGATCTCCCTTCGCGTCGCTGACGCTCTCGCCCACGTCCGCCTCCGCGACATCGATAATCTCATGCCGGCCCAGCTTTCCGGCGGCATGCGCAAGCGCGTCGGCATCGCCCGCGCCCTGGTCATCGAGCCCATGATCATGCTCTACGACGAGCCCAGCGCCGGCCTCGACCCCATCACCGCCGCCGTCCTCGACGACCTCATACTTTCGCTAGCCCGCGAGCATGGCATGACCTGCGTCATCGTCACCCACGAGGTCCGCGAGCTTTTCTCGCTGTGCGATAGTGTCATGATGCTCCACGAGGGCCGCATCGTTGCCCTCGACACGCCCGATCGCCTGAAACGCTCGCCCGACCCGATAGTCGAACAGTTCGTAGAGGGCCGGCCTATCGGTCCAATTGCCGTATGAGGAGCAAAGCTCCTCAGAGGAGCGCCCCGCGTGAGTTCTGAAGCAAGAGTCGGCGCCATCTTCCTTGTCGCAGTGATCATCGCTGCCGCCACAGGCATGTACCTGGGCGGTTACTGGGCGCGCATCGGCACCTTCTACGTCTACCTTCGCGTGGCGGACGCAGGCACGGTCCAACCAGGCGCCGATATCATGCTCTCGGGCGTCAAGATCGGCACCGTCGGCGCCGTCAAGCTCGACCCTTCCCCGGCTAAGTGGCCCGATCGCCCTGTCGTCATGGCCCTTGCCCTCAAGAGGGGCAGCATCGTCCCCGACGGCTACGTCTTCAGCATCGCCCAGGGCGGCCTCCTCGGCAACCGCTATATCTCCGTCGACCCGCCGGTGGGTGGTGTCAAATCCGGCGGCGTCCTCAAGCCGAACGACGAGATCGGCGGCGGCGGGATGCATGGCCTCGCCGCCCTCGATACCCTCGCCGAGCAGATGAAGCAGGCGCTCCCCGCTGCCACCAATACCCTCACCGCCCGCCTCAACCGCCTCGCCGATCGCGCCGAGCAGACCTACCTCAGCGACCAGAACGAACGCGACATCCGCAAGATCCTCCAGAACGTAGCCATGATGACGGGGACAGCCAACCGTGCTGCCCTCAACGCCGTCCGCCTCACCCAGTACCTCTCCGCCACCCTCCAGCGCAGTGGTCCGGCCACCACCTTGATGATCAAGAACCTCTCCGTCGCCGCCAGTAACGTCCGCGCCGTCTCCGAGCGCGTCAACCAGATGCTCACCTTCTCCTCGCTGCCCACCGACATGAACGCCGCCGGCCAGCACATTCGCTCGGCCACCGAGTCCATGGATAGCACCGCCGCCGCCATCCACAAGCTCGTCGCTTCCCCCGAGACCCAGGCCAGGCTCGACCAGCTCACCGATAACCTCGCCCGCAGCAGCGCCCACCTCGCCACCCTCACCGAGCAGGCCGAGAAGCTCCTCGGCGACCAGTCCATGCAGGGCGACTTCAAGGCCTCCATCCACGACCTGCGCAGTACGTCCGGGGACCTCAGCGCGACCATGTCCCACCTCCGCCAGGTCCTCACCGATCCCCAGCTTTCCGAGGACCTCCACGCTACCGTTCACAACCTCCGGGGCGTCACCGAGCGCGGCAGCGAGATCGCCGAGAAGGCCAGCACCAGCCTCGACCGCGTCGACCAGACCATGGACCGCCTCAGCAGCGCCGTATCCTCGCTCAAGCCGTCCGGCATCCGCAGCCACGTCGATCTCTACGGCGTCCGCCACAACGGTCTCCAGGCCGATCTCGACATGGACTTCTTCTATGGCCCGCGCCACGACCAATTCTGGCGCCTGGGCATCGTCGACTTCGCCAACCACGATCGCCTCGACCTCCAACGCGGCTTCGTTCGCGATCCGTGGACCTTCCGCGCGGGGGTAGTTGCATCCAAGCCCGGCCTTGGTGTAGACTGGTCGCCTGCAGGTGGCAGTTGGCGCATGGAAACCGAGGTCTACGACCCCAGTCGGGTTACTCTTGACTGGGATCTATTTCATTCGTTCGGCAATAACTGGTCCCTGAGTCTCGGAATGAAGGATTCCTTCCGGACGAACGAACCTTTCGTGGGTGTGCGCCGAGACTTCCCGCTGTCCGGTTCTTCCGAAGGCAGCAAGACAAAGTAGCTGCGAGAAAAAGTAAGTAGTAAGGGTGATCTGCAAATGAAGTGTATTCTACTCAGAGATATCGAGCCCCTGGGCCACGAGGGCGACGTTGTGGAAGTCCGCGACGGTTATGCCCGCAATTTCCTCATCCCGAGGGCCGTTGCGGTCAAGGCGTCTGACGGCGCCCTTCGCGATCTTGCTTTGCGCCGCTCGGCCATCGACAAGCGTCGGCTTCAGCGCCGCGACGCTGCTCTGGCCGTTGCCGACACCGTCAAGGGCCAGCCCATCGTCATCCGCGTGATGGTTGGCGACCGCGGCCGCCTCCATGGCCGCGTCACCACCACCCAGCTTGCTCATCACCTCCAGGAGCAGCTCCGCATCACTGTCGACCGCCGCAACCTTGAGCTGCGCGAGCCGATCAAGGCCGTCGGTGACTACACCATCACCGCCCGCCTCTACACCGACGTCATCGTCACCATTCCGGTCCACGTGCGTCCGATAGGCGAAGAGGAGGCCCCGGCTGCTGAAGAAGCGCCCGAGGCCGTCGTGCCCGAGCCCGTTGTCGAGGCCGCGCCCGAACCCGTCGCCGAAGACGCCGCCGAATAGTTCTCCGGACCCTAGAGGTCTTTGCTCGTCGACGGAGAAATCCATCTACGTCGGCACAGTATTCTCCACTGGTGAGAGGGGCTCGGACGGCTCTTCTCTTTCCTCAGCTTGGCCACGTGGGAGGCAGTACCTATGGCCGCTGAATCTGCAGGACGTTTGCCGCCGCAAGACCTCGAAGCAGAACAGGTCACCCTGGGCTCCATCCTTCTCGACTCCGGTGCGGCTTCCCGCGCCATGGCGATCCTCGAGCCCGATGACTTCTACCGCCGCGCCCATCGCGACATCTACGAGGCCATGCTTTCGATCTACACTCGCGGTGAGCCCGTCGACCTCATCACCGTCAGCGACGAGCTTCGTCGTCGCGGCATGTACGAGGGCGTCGGCGGCGGCGAGTATCTTACCGCCATCATCCATCAGGTCCCTTCGGCCGCCCACGTCGTCCGCTATGCGACGATGGTCCAGGAGAAGGCCATCCTCCGCAAGCTCATCCGCGCCGCCGACGAGATCCAGTCGATGGCCTACGACAACCCCAAGGAAGTCGGCGGTCTCCTCGACGAATCCGAAAGCATGATCTTTGAGATCGCCCGCCGCCGCGACACCCGCGACCTCGAGCCCCTCGGCCAGCAGATCGTCGACACCTTCACCAAGCTCGACGAGGTCGCCAAGCGCCCGGGTTACATCACCGGCGTCCCAACCGGCCTTGCCGATTTCGACAAGCTCTCCGCCGGCCTCCAGCGCGGCGACCTGATCATCNNGGTTTCCAGCGCGGCGACCTGATCATCATCGCCGGCCGCCCCTCGATGGGGAAGACCTCGCTGGCAATTTGCAACATCGCGGTTCACGCCGCGGTCCAGCACGGCGTCCCAGTGGGCATCTTCAGCCTTGAAATGTCGCGCGAGCAGCTTGCCGAAATGATCCTCTGCGCCGAGGCCCGCGTCGACGCCTGGCGTCTCCGCCGAGGTGACGCTCATGAGGACGACTGGAGCCGCATCGGCCACGCCCTCTCCTATCTGCCCGAGGCCCCGCTCTTCATCGACGATACTCCGTCGATCCACATCCTCGAGTTGCGGTCCAAAGCTCGCCGCCTCAAGTCACGTTTTGACGTCGGCCTGATCCTGATCGACTACCTCCAGCTTGTCCGCGCCTCGGGCCGCTATTCGTCCGAGAGCCGCCACCAGGAAGTGTCGATGATCGCCGCCGAGTTGAAGGCCATCGCCCGCGAACTCGAGACGCCCGTCGTCGCCCTCTCCCAGCTCAGCCGTCTGGTCGAGCGCCGTGAGGACAAGCGCCCCATCCTCTCCGACCTCGCCGAATCCGGGTCCATCGAAGCCGAGGCCGACATGGTCTGCTTCCTCTACCGCCCGAGCTATTACGAGCGCAAGAAGCTCCTCGATGAAGCCTCCAAGTCCGGCCAGCCTCTGCCCGAGTCGACCAAGCAGGCCACGGGTCCCGACCCCGCCGAGATCATCATCGCCAAGCACCGCCGCGGTCCAACTGGCACCGTCGTTGTGCACTTCCATCCGTACTACCGGACCTTCGTCAGCCCCGAACGTTGGCGCGAAGCCGAGTCGCCGGTGGACCTAGACGTTATCGGTGGTGACTGAGCCCGATGAAGGTGCTCGTAGTTGGCTCCGGCGGCCGCGAACACGCCCTTGCGTGGAAACTCGCCGCCTCTCCGTCTGTCTCCCGCCTCTATTGCGCGCCGGGTAACGCCGGCATCGCACGTCAGGCCGAGCTTGTCGACCTCAAGGCCGACGACCTTCCCGGCCTCCTCGCCTGGTGCAGTGACAACCGCCCCGACCTGGTCGTCGTAGGCCCCGAGCGCCCCCTGGTCCTGGGCTTCGCCGACCGCCTGCGCGAGGCTGCCATCCCGGTCTACGGCCCCTCCGCCGCGGCCGCGCGGATGGAGGGCTCCAAGGCCTTCACCGACGAGCTTCTCTCCCGCCACGGCCTCTCCCACAAGCGCTTCGGCATCTTCACCGACCCGGCTTCCGCACGCGCCTACGTCCGCCAGCATGGCGCGCCCATCGTCGTTAAAGCGGACGGCGACGCCTTCGGCAAGGGCGTCAAGGTCGCTGCCACCATCGAGGAAGCCGAGGCTTTCATCGACCGCTGCATGGTCGAGAAAGCCTTCGGCCCCAACGGTGAGACTGTGGTAATCGAGGAATGCCTCGTCGGCCCCGAGGTCACGATCAAGGTCTTCGCCGACGGGAGCGACATCCTGCCCATGCCCCCGGCGCAGGACTACAAGCGCGTCGGCGACGGCGACCGCGGTGACAACACCGGCGGCATGGGCTGCTATAGCCCCGTCCCGATCCTCGACGCCGCGATGCACGCCTTCATCCTCGCCAATCTCGTCGAGCCCACCATCCGCGCCCTCGCCGAAGAGGGCACGCCCTACGTCGGCACGCTCTACTGCGGCTGCATCCTCACCGATCGCGGCCCGGAGATCCTCGAGTACAACTGCCGCTTCGGCGACCCCGAGGCCCAGGTGATCCTCCCGCGCCTCGACAGCGACTTCGTCGACATCCTGCAGGCGGCGGTTGAGGGGCGCATCCGGGAGGTCACGCCCATCTGGAGCGACAATCGCTCGGTCTGCGTCGTCCTCGCCAGTGGCGGCTACCCGGCAGACTACGAGAAGGGCAAGGTCATCACCGGCATCGATGAGGCTGAGGCCGCGACCGGCGCCGTCGTCTTTCACGCAGGCACCGCCCTCCGCAACGGCGATCTTGTCACCGCCGGCGGCCGCGTCCTCGGCGTGACCGCGCTCGGCCCGACCTTCGCCGCCGCCCGTGGCGTCGCCTACGATGCCGTCTCGCGCATACATTTCGGTGGGATGTACTATCGGCGCGACCTTGCCCAACGCGCCGTGGAGGCTGAGCAAGCCAGTGTCTGATTCCCCGAAAGTCCTGATTCTGATGGGTAGCGTCAGCGACGCTGATCTCATGCGCACGTGCTGGCAGCAGCTTGCCGAATTCGGCGTCGAGTCCGAGGTGCGCGTGGCCTCGGCTCACCGCACGCCCGACCTCGTGGCGGAGCTTGTCGGCGGAGCTGCCGCTCGCGGCGTCGGCGTCATCATCGCCGGCGCGGGATGGGCGGCTCACCTCGCCGGAGCCGTCGCGGCGAACACGACGCTCCCGGTCATCGCCGTGCCGCTGGCGACCTCGTCGCTGCAGGGCCTCGACGCGCTCCTCTCGTCGGTGCAGATGCCGGCGGGCGTGCCTGTGGCGAGCACATCGCCGGGCAGGAGCGTCAACGCGGCGATCCTGGCCGCACAGATTCTCGCCCTGTCGGATGAGGCGCTGTCGGCTCGCATCGCCGACCTGCGCGCTTCCCAGGCCGAGAAGATTCGCAATCTCACCGTCGACCAGACTTAGCCTTGGTTCTTCCTTTCTGTAGGGCGGGCATTTATGCCCGCCGCGCCTTTGCTTCTCGGTCCTTGCCCTAGGCTTTTCGGAGGGGCCGCATACGCCCAAGGCGCCGAAGCGCCGAAGGGCGAATCCGGCCCGCTCTTCCACCCGCAGTACATAAGACGCTGTCCGAGGATCGGGGCCAAGATGGGGTATAGTAGTGTCGGCGGGAGATGGGGGCTCCCGGGGCGCGCCTGATTCTTGGATTGTCGAAGCACTTCCGCAGCACGAGGTGAGCTTGTGAGCGATTGCGATCCTTCCTATTGCATGTCCCGCCGTTGGCGGGATGAGTGCGGCGTTTTCGGTATCTTCGCCCCCGGTGCTGACGTCGCCCGCGTCGCCTATTTCGGCCTTTTCGCCCTCCAGCATCGCGGCCAGGAAAGCGCCGGCATCGCCGTCGGCGACGGCCACAAGATCGACCACCATGTCGACCTCGGCCTCGCCTTCCAGGTCTTCGATGAGGACATAATCCGCCGCCTGATGGGCCACGTAGCTCTCGGCCACGTCCGCTACTCGACGATGGGGAGCAATATCATTCCCAACGCCCAGCCCATGGTCGGCGAGCATCGGTCCGGCCCCTTCGCCCTCGGCCACAACGGCAATCTCGTCAACGCCGGCGTCCTCCGCCGCGACCTCGAGCACGAGGGCGTCATCTTCTACGGCTCCTCCGATACCGAGGTCATGGCCAAGCTGATTCAGCGCTCCCAGGCCCCGACCATCGAGGGCGCCATCGAGGATCTAATGCACCGGGTCGAGGGCGCCTACGCTCTCGGCATCATCACCCCCGACAGCCTCATCGCCGTCCGCGATCCTCAGGGCGTCCGCCCGCTTTGCATCGGCAAGCTCAACGGCGCCGGCTATGTCATCGCCTCCGAGTCCGCCGCCCTCACCACCGTCGGCGCCGATTTCCTCCGCGAGGTCCAGCCCGGCGAGATGGTCACCTGCGACGCCGACGGTATGCGTTCGGTGCAGGTGATGGAGAGCCCGCGCCGCTCGGCCTGCATCTTCGAGTTCATCTACTTCGCCCGCCCCGACACCCATATCGCCGGCAAGAACGTCTACATGTCCCGCGTGCGAATGGGGGAGATGCTCGCCCAGCAGTGCAACGTCCCCGCCGACCTTGTCGTCCCCATCCCCGAGACGGGCATCCCGGCGGCCATCGGCTTCGCCGCGGAATCCGGCACGCCCTTCGGCGAGGCTTTCATCAAGAATCGCTACATCTTCCGCACCTTCATCAGCCCCGACCAGCGCCTGCGCGAGTTGGGCGTGCGGATGAAGCTGAGCCCGCTGAAGGAGGCCATCAACGGCCGCCGCCTGGTCGTGGTGGACGACTCGATCGTCCGCGGCACGACAACGCGACCCGAGGTCGAGCTTCTCCGCGCGGCGGGTGCGAAGGAGATACACCTGCGCATCTGCTGCCCGCCGATCAAGTTCCCGTGCTTCTACGGGATCGATACCTCGGCGGGGCAGAAGGAACTCATCGCGGCGCAGCATTCGGTGGAGGCGATCCGCCAGCGAGTGGGGGCGGACAGCCTGGAGTACCTGAGCATGGACAACCTGGTGAAGGCGGTTGGGCTGCCGAAGGCGAACTTCTGCACGGCGTGTTTCGATGGGGACTATCCGATCGAGGTCCCGCCGGACGTCCGGGTCACGAAGTTCGACCTCGAGCACCCACCGACCGAGACCTGAGGCTCTACCGCCGACACCGGCGGAAGGTGACAGCCGGCCGGAGGCGAACCAGTTAGCATGTGCGCGACCTTCGGCTCGTCTGCAGGTCTGCCGAACGGGGAGTTGAGGTGAATGAGCGACGCGTCCAGGTTCGCTCGAAGTTGGTGGTACACGTGAAGAGAGTCTATATCGCTGCACCCTTCCGACGGGTTGCCGAGCCGGTGGCTGGGCGGGAGTACGGCAGGATCCGAGACCGCTCGGCGATCAACATGCTCGAGTCCATAGCACTCGCGCTGTCGAGCGCGGGTTTCCGCACGTGTCTTCCGCACAAGGAACGAGGAGGGTGGGGAGAGGTCGATATACCTGTTGGCGATGTGGCGGAGATGTGCTTCAGGGAGGTGGCCGCCAGCGATATCGTCCTCGCTGTGCCAGGTCGTTCCCGCGGGGTGCATGTGGAACTGGGATACGCTGCCGCCCTCGGCAAGCGCCTCGTTATCCTCACCCAGAAGCGTGAGACGCCCTCTCAGTTCGTACATGGCCTACGCAACTCGACCCAAGTGGTCTGGTTGGTCTACGAGCACCGCACGGATCTTCCCCGCCTGGCCCTAGAGGGAGTGCTCAGAGTAGACACTAAGGACGGTCCTCCTCACCCGGCCCGCGAGACCGCTCGCCCGTACGGCGCGGTACGTGCCGCCCTCGTGGACCTAGGATCCTCCACCATCAAGGTTTCCGTGGCGGATGTGCTCGGCCACTGGTCGCGACCCGTCTGGCACGCGACGAGTTCAACCGTCCGCATATCGGAGGACGTATGTCGGGTCGGGGGCATCTCGCCGGAGCGCGTGGGTCGGCTGATCTCCCTGCTTGGGGACTGGTCGCAGCAGTTCGATGCCCTGGGAGTGGATGTCGTCCGCACGGTCCCCGGCGGCGCTCTGCGCAAGGCGACCAACTCGGCCTACGTACTAGAGGCCGTCTCTCGTGCCACCGGTTGGGCGGTGGAGGGCGTCAGTGAATCAGAGGAGGCGATGCACGTCTTTCGGGCCGTCGCGAACGACTTCGACCCGGAGTTTCCCGGCCTGTTGGCCGTTCTCAATGCCGGAGGTAGTACCGTCCACGTGGCCGTGGGATCGGCCTCCGGGGACGCGCCCCGGTTGCGCACCTTCGATGTCGGGCTGACTGGGCTGAGCCAGCGGCTGTACCAGGACGGCGATCCCCCGCCGAAGGACGTGTACGAACTGATCCGGCGACGGCTTATGGAGCTAATGGGGCCTTTGGCTACGGACAATGGGCGCCGGCTGCTCCTGATTCACACCGGCGGCGAGCTATCCTACCTGAAGTCCGCCGGATGCCCTGTGGTGTGGCGAGACTATTCGCCGGCCCACCCTTGGGCAGCCGGCCTTGATGACTTCGAAACGTTCGACCGGCGGATAAGGACCACTCAGTTGCGCGCTCTGTACGCGCTCGCGCCGAACCCCGCCGACCCCAAGTGGATGGACGGTGCTGTGGCGAGCAATATGGTGGCCCGATGCGCGGCCGAACTTCTCGGTGCTGAGCAGATAGTGCCGAGCGACTTGAACGTGGCCGATGGCATGCTTCTCGAGGTGGCGACCTGGGAGGCCAAGAAGGAGGTACCACTGACGGATGACGACCAGCAACGATTGCTCCTCCACTCCTGACGAGATCATCCAGGCCCTGTCTTCTGGCCCTGCATCAGCCTGGTTCGACAGGAGCGGGCGAAAAGCCCAGATCAAGACCGCTTTGTCAAGGCTAGAGAAAGGCAAGAAGCCAGAGGAAGTCTTGGAGGCGGTCAGCACCGTCCTGGGAGAGTTCTGGACCGACTATGCCGGAAAGGCCGTAGCGGACCTACTGCGGCAGGTGCCGAAGGTCGAGCTCGCCCTCTATGGCCTGGAGTACGAGGACGAAAGCCACCCTGCCTACCGCGATCACTACATCCACATGTTCCTTACCTTCGTCATGGGCTCTACTATTCTGGCGAAGGCGATTGGGCAGGACAAAGAGGGTGTGGTAAAGGCCTTCATCGTGGACTCCGAAGATGCGTTCCCTGCGGACGACTGGCCGTTCGACAAGCGGCGATACACGGCCGCGGAGCGCCTGCTATTCCTCTGGACCCTTGCGGCGACGTTTCATGATGTGGGCATACCAGTGGACCATCTCGACAAGCTGCGACGCGGGCTAGGCCGCTACACGGCCTACTTCGGCCTAAACCTACAGCCGATGCAGATGGAGGTCGACCCCGGCTTCGCTGCCAGCGTCCCATACTATGTCGATCTGATGTCCAGGATATACGCTGGTGGCTTCGAAGTCGATGACGTCGGTAACTACAAGAAGGACCAGACAAGCGCGTACGCGAGGCGGATGCTGGAGCAGGAACTGGACAGACGTGGGCATGGCGCCCTGAGCGCAATGTGCCTGTTCCGCTCGGTCAGCCGCGAGTTCATGGAAGACCGCAAGTCCTACGACCTGAACATAGAGAAGTATGAGGGCTGGACCCGCCATGTTCTGGAGAACGACATCGCCCGTGCCGCCTTGGCCGTGGCGCTCCACAGCGCTCCCCCGGATAGGTACCCGAAGATGTACCCCCTGGCGTTCAACGAGCGCCCACTGGCGTGGTTGCTAGCTGTTTGCGACGACCTCCAGGAGTTTCACAGGCCCGAGGGTAGGCCCTACCCCGTAACGGGCAAAGGTCGCCACCTGCCGAAGGTGGACGCGCAGTTCAAGGACGGGCAACTCAACCTAAAGGTCAGCATCCTGCAGTCGACCGCAGGCATGCCAACCGGGAGCGACCTCGACCAGCTCCGGAAGTATCTTAGGCAGGCTTACAACCTTGACGCCGATCCCGAGGGCAAGACGCGGGAAAAGATCGTGGAGAACGCCCTGAAGGCGTACTGGAGCCGACACATAAACAGCCTGCACGAAAAGGTATCAGTGGCCGCAAAGCACGGCGCCCTGCTAAACGTCACGGTCCATCTGCTGACGGACAACAGCGACGTCATCGACATCTACGACCACTAACGCAGGCCATGGACGGCTCGCTTGAGCCGCCCTTCGCTATTACCGCCCCAATCCTCAGAGCCCCTATCCTCCGTTCAGTGCCTTCTGCAATTCCGGGTACTTCTCGTCGGCCGTGCCCTTGACCGCATCGAAGGCCGCCTTGAACGCGTCGAAGCTTAGCCCGCCCTCTGTGTTGAGGACTAACGCCAGCCCGACCTCGCCGTCGTCCGGGTTCCATTCGAACTTGCCGGCATCCAGCTTCCAGTTCAGCCCCATCAAGTGCCGCAGGACCTTGTCGCAGTTCTTGTCGGCCGCCGCCACCGTCATGTAGTGGCGGACCACAATCGACGCCCGCGACGCCTTCGTGTCGGCGAGCACGTACATCTCGTAGGTCGCGTGCTCACCGTCGACGAACAGGTGGCAGTAGCCCTTCTCCGTCGCCGTCTCGAACTTGAGGTTCATCTGGCCCAGATACTTCGCCAGGAGCGCAACGTCCACCGACTGCTTCACGACCACTGTAGGCTGAGCCGGAACCGCCGCCGCGGGTTGAGTCGCAACAGCCGTCGGCGCCGCGGGCTCGACCGGCTTGGCCCCGGCCACCAGCATCGTCTTGGCCTCCCACACCAGGAACGCTTCCGGTGGCAGGTACCCGACCTGCTGCCCGAGGAGCTTGCCCTGCCCGTCGAGGATCAGCATGACCGGGATGCCCGTCACGTTGTACTGCTTCAGCCGGTCCGTGTACTTATCGAACTGCCCCACGTCCAGCTTCACATAGACGAAGTTGTCGTGGACCAGGGCGTCGACCTTCGGGTCGGCGAGGGTCACGTCCATCCTCTTGCACCATCCGCACCAGTCAGCCCAGAAGTCCACCAGCACGTACTTGCCCGACTTCGAGGCCGCCACGATGCCATCCGTGATGGGATCGGCCAACACGCACTGGCACAGGGACATGCCCACGATGACTGCCAGGCCCAGCGAGACAGCTATTCGCCCACGCATTCTTCTCCCTCCGAACTGTCGTATTCCGTATTAGATGCCCAGGCGGACCTCTTCGTTTCGCGCCGGCGCACTGTTAAGTCTGACACATAGCGCCTTCGTCCGCCATCTCCGACGCCTCATCTTCCGCTGCCCGCGCCAGCACTTCGGCCACATGCAGGACCTCGATCTTCCGCCCGCCCAGCACGTCCGCGAACCGCCTCGCCCCATAGCGCAGTTGTATGATGCACGACGGGCACGCCGTCGCCACGACCTCGACCCCCGTCTCCGCGATGTTGCGCATCTTCCGCTCGAGGATCGCCAGCGACAGCTCCGGGTGCATGATGTTGTACGTCCCCGCCCCGCCGCAGCACCAGTCCGCCTCGTTCAGCTCCACCAGCTCGCACCCCGCCCGACGCAGCAGCTCCCGTGGCTCATCCCTCACGCCCGCCCCTCGCACCAGATGGCACGGGTCGTGGTAGGTGACGCGCATCGGGTCCCTCAGCTTTGGCACCTCAAGCCCGGCCGCGATCTCGGTGAAGTCGCGCACCTTCTCGGCTAGCGCCTTCCCTTCCTCGCCGCCAAGCTGGCCATACTTGCGCAGGAACGACGTGCAGCTCCCGCACTCCGCGACGATGTAGTCGCACCCCAGCGCACCCAGCGTCCGCACATTCCTTTCGATGAGCACCTCCGCCGCCTCGAGGTCGCCATAGGAGTACGGCGGCAGCCCGCAGCACACATGCTCGGCGACGACGATCTCGCACCCGCCCGCGTGGAGTACGCGCATCGCCGCCTCGCCCGCGTCAGGGATCTGGAAGTTCGTGCCGCAGCCGATGAAGTAGGCGATCCTCGGCCCATCCGCGCCTTCCTTCCGGCGCCACACCATCGTCGTTTCCTCGCCTTCCCGGCTGCGCTCAAACCCCATCCCCGCAAGCCTCTCGCGCAGGAACGTACTCGGCATCGTCTCGACGAGGCCCTCGGCGCCTTCCAGCCGCGCGTTGATCCATCGCAGCAGCCCCAGCCTGCGCGCCAGCGTCGACAGCCCGCTACGCTTGCCCGTCGCCAGCAGCTTCATCACCCGCGCCATCAGCCGCGGATTGGGCAGCAGCCGGTCGAAGACCATCCGCATCGCCGCCGGCCGCCCCTTGGCCTTCCAGTACCCATGCCGCGCGGCCACCATAGCCTCGGCCGTCTTCACGCTGCTGCGGCACACGTTCGTGCACGCCTCGCACAGGAGACACTGGAACAGGGGCTCAGCCAGCTCGTCATCGATCTCGACCTCGCCGTCCAGAGCTTTCCCCGCCAGCCGGTTCCTCCCGCGCGCGACGAATAGCTCGTGGAACGTCGCCCGGTACGTCGGGCAGCTCTCCACGCAGAACCCGCAGCGGTTGCACCGCAGCAACTCGTCCGCGGCCGCGCGCTCGATTCCCTCAGGTGCGTGGCCACCGCCAACTTTCATGGCTCCCGCGTTATCTTCAGGCGTTTTTGGCATCAGGGTTGCATCCTCAGCCCCGGCGGCCGAAGCCCTGCTGGCCTGCCGTCGTGCTATACTTAACCTTGGCCTCCGGGCCTTTGGAGGTCGGACCATCCTTAGGAGGGGATAGCATGTTCCGCGTATTCATTGCCTTCTGCCTGCTGTGCACGATCGGTGCGGTCTCGATGGCCGACCAGGTTCCGGGCGTCCAGACCAAGGTCGATATCGCCTATCTTACTAAGTACCTCGACCAGATGAAACTCAAGTACGAGGTGACCGCCGACAAGGGCTTCGCCCACATGGTCATGGTCGGCGACCACGCCAAGTACGAAACCTACGTCATCGCCGACACCGAGTCAGCTCTCTGCTTCGTCATCATCCGCAACTACATGACGGTCAAGCCCGACCATCGCAACTGCGACAAGGTCCTCCGCCACCTCATGGAACTCAACTGGAAGCTCAATGTCGGCAAGTTCGAGTGGCATCCCGACGACGGCGAAGTCCGCCTTACCTTCACCTTCAGCACCGAGGAAGGCGTGGGCTTCAACGCTTTCAAAGCCGTCTTCGACACCCTGACCAACACGGCCGACGAAAAGTACGAAGAGTGCCAGAAGATTCTGACCGGCGACTAGTCTGCGCGCCGGTCTTACTCCTGAACGATCAGGGCGGCCCTCCGCGGGCCGCCCTTCTTCTTTGCGGCGTCGTCTGACCTGGGCTTCTTGCCTGCTGTAGGGCTTAGGGTTCGCTTCGCGAACCCACTTTATGCCGCGCCACGCACTTCGTCTATCCCGCCCCGCCCCACGATCTCTGTAGCCGCGGTCTTCCAGGCCGCAGGGGTGGAGGGCTGTGGCGTTTCTGCTCTTTCGCTGTTGGATGTCATCCTGAGAGCGACGACCTGCGTCGCCGAAGGATCCCCGGGACACGCCTCCTCAACCGCGTGGTTAGCTAACGCCACGGCGGGAGGATGCCTTTCGGATCCATCAACGCCTTAACCCCTCGTGCAATCGCGACCTCAGGCCCATCGACCGCGTACAAGCTCTCGGCCGACCCTAGTTGGCCTCGCCCAAAGACTAACCCCGCCATCGGCCAGTACTCGACGACCTCATCCTCGCCCCCAAGCACCTTCTCCGCAGCCGCCATCGTCTCGTAGGATACCCATGTCCCGCGAGTGGGTCGCTCCTCCACCGCCTCGCTTTCCTTCGCGCCTGCATCCTCCGCCATGCGCAGAATCAGCCTCGCGGCCGCCTCAACCTCCGCCTCCCATCCGCACACGCCGACCTCCACCTGCCAGGCCCCGCCCTCCGCCGGCCACGCCCTCGCGTACTCGATCGGCGCGAAGCTCACCACCAGCGCGCGCACCAGCCGCGCCATCGCCTGCCCGTCCGCAGCCAGGCTCACCTTCCGCTCAGCCTCAGGCACCGGATGCGTCCGCAGGCTCACCTCACCGATGATTCCCAGGCTCGCGTGCGCGCCCACGAACAGCCGCTCCAGCGCGTAGCCCGACGAGTTCTTCACGCACGAGCTTCCCAGCCGCAGGTCCTTCCCTCCGGCCGTCACGACTCGCAGCCCCACGACCACGTCCCGCGCCGCGCCATACATGGTCATCCCCGGCGTGGGCGACGCGGTCGCCGCCAGCATCCCCGCCGTCAGCTCGGCACCCGCCCATCGCCACGGCCCGACTGTCTGCCGACGCTCGGCCAGCGCCAGGCGCAACTCGCCCACCGTCATCGCCGCGCCGACCGTCACCGTCAGGCTCTCCGGGTCATAGCTCACGATCCCGCTCAGCGCGCTGAGGTCGATCTCCACGGCCCCGTCATCCACCATGCCCGACTGCTCGCGCACGTTGACACGCAGCCCTCGCGCCTCGGCCTCACGCACAGCCTCAGCCAACTCCCACGCGCTTTCAGGCGACGCCATCTCGCCGATCTCTTCCTTCGGCGGCAGGACCTTCCCGGGGTTCATCAACCCGTCCGCATCGAACGCATCCTTCACCATCCACATCGCCCGTAGCTCATCGGCGCTGTACGCCGCGGTCATCCACTTCCGCTTCTCGATGCCAATCCCATGCTCGCCAGTCAGCACGCCGCCATACCGCAGCGCCAACTCGGTCACCGCATCGTCGGCATCCATCGCCCGCTTCGTCTCAGCCGCATCCCGCGGATCGAAGAGGATTTGCGGATGCAGATTCCCGTCCCCGGCATGAAAGACGTTCGCGATGGGGATGTCGAACCGCCGCGATATCTCGGCGACCTCGCTCAGCGCCTCCGCCAGCCGTCGCCTCGGCACGGTGATGTCGCTGCTCACCTTCGCCGGCTTCACTCGCGACAGCGCCGCCGTCGCACCCTTCCGCCCACGCCACAGTCGCGCGCGGTCAGCCTCGGTCTCAGCCCGCTCGAATCGTAAGGCCTTGTGCCGCGTGCACGCGGCCTCGATCCGTTCCACCTGCGGCGCCAGGGCCTCCGCCAGCCCATCGATCTCGATGACCAGCACCGCCGCCACATCGCGCGGATAGCCAAGCTCGGCGTACCCCGCCACGGCATCGATGACCATGCGGTCCACCATCTCGAGCGTCGCCGGCACCAGCCCCTCGGCGATGATGCCCGACACCGCCTCGCCCGCATCCTCGATGCTCGCAAAGCACGCCAGCATCGTCTCCACCGCCGGCGGCGCAGGCAGCAGCTTGCACACGATCTCCGTCACGATCCCCAGCGTCCCCTCGCTGCCGACCAGGACCCCGCGAAGGTCCAGCCCCCGCGCGACCACTTCTTTCCCGCCGAG
>PMZA01000226.1:199-6346 GCA_003170595.1 Armatimonadota bacterium | reverse complement strand
GGACTATCTGGCGGTCATCAATACGCTGGGCGAGCCCTTCATGGTCGGCGGCGCGGATGACATCAAGCCGATGCTGGCGCGGATCAAGGGCTACGTCGAGCAGGGCGGCGTATGGTGGGACGTGGCGGGCGTGCCCTTCTGGTACCCCTGCGCGCCCAAGCTCGACAACGGGCGGCTCATCGGGTGGAACGTGACCAGCTATGGGCCGGAGGGCTTCGGCACCTTCGGACTGAAGGCCGAGATCACGCAGGATGGCCCCGACGCCGGGACGGTGAAGGCGACGCAGGCCGGGCGGGCGATGCTCGGCGCGGCGTGGGCGGATGCGGTGGGGAAGGAGAGGGGCTGGGCCAATCGCTTCCCCGATCCTGACGCCGCGAGCCTCGTGCTGGCGGAGGTCGATGGGCGGCCGTATGTCGTGGCGACGCGGGCGGGGAAGGGCGTGTTCTTCCACGTGGGCGGCATACCGGTGAGCCCGGCCGTGCTGTTCCCGTCGATCGTCGGGTCGTGCAAGTACCTGTGGGGCCACGCGATGCCTGAGCCTGGCAAGCCAGGGCCGGCGGTGGTCGTCCCGCCTGCGCAGGCGCAGATGGGGATAAGGGCGCTGCCCGACCTTGAGTACGCGAAGGTGGGCGGGAAGTCGATGATGCTCGACCTCTACCTGCCGGAGAAGCCGGCGGGGCGGGTGCCGGTGATCGTGTGGGTGCATGGCGGCGGGTGGATGGCCGGCGACCGCAAGAACCCGCCCGGCCTGGACCTCGTGCGGCGAGGCTACGCGCTGGCGAGCATCGAGTACCGGCTTAGCCAGGAGGCCATCTTCCCGGCGCAGATGTACGACCTCAAGGGCGCGATCAGGTGGCTGCGCGCGCATGCCGATCAGTACGGCCTCGACCCGGACCATTTCGGCGCCTGGGGACACTCGGCGGGCGGGCACCTGGTGGCGATGCTCGGCACGACCGGCGGTGTGAAGGAGCTTGAGGGTGACGAGGGCGGCAACCTCGATCAGTCGAGCCGCGTGCAAGCGGTTAGCGACTGGGCCGGGCCGACGGACTTCCTAACCCTGGGGCCCTGGCACGAGGGCCCCGATAGCGGCCCGTCCCAGTTGCTGGGAGTCGTGGTGCGGGACAATCACGACAAGGCGCTGAAGGCCAGCCCGGTGACGTACGTGAGCAAGGACTCGGCGCCGTTCCTCATCGTCCACGGCGAGCGCGACGGCCTAGTGGTGGTCGGGCAGGCGTACGAGCTGGGAGACCTGTTGACGAAGGCGGGTGTGCCGGTGGACCTGGAAATCAGGCCGTGGACCGACCACGGCATCAGCGACCCAACGGTGACGGCGATGCAGTACGACTTCTTCGACCACTACTTGCGAGCCCGGAAGTAGCCGGCGACCTTCTCCAGGCCGCGGGCGATGTCCTCCGCGTCGTCGATCGTGAAGCCCTCGTTCCAGTTCGTGATAAGGGTGTTGGCCTGCGCCCAGTACGTGTCGGGGTAGTCCTCGGCCAGGTAGTGGACGTCGCGGCCGAAGGGCGGCTCCCACGGGAAGTGGCCGGTCCCGTAGGCGCGGCGCTCGGCGAGGAAGGGGTACATGCAGATCGGGATGCCGCCGGCGTAACCCGTGCCGAAGGGCAGGCCCTCGGCCTGGATCGCCGCGGTGAATTCGTCGACCGTGCAGCCGAGAATCTCCTCGTCGATCTGGAAGCTGAAGATCCACCACGCGTGCTCGGCGCGAGGGTGCATCCACGGCGGGACGATGCCCTCGATCGTGCGGAGGCGGTCGAGGAGATGCCCGGCCGAGGCGCGGCGGCGGGCGAGAATCTCATCCATCTTGCGAAGCTGGGCGAGGGCGACGGCGCCGGTCAACTCGTTCATGCGGTAGTTGATGCCCAGGCGCTCGTAGCCGCGGTACTCGCCGCGGCGGTCGAAGAACTTGTCGTGGAACATGCGCGCGCGAGCGGCGAGGCGGTCGTCCTCCGCAATCACCATGCCGCCGTCGCCGGTGGCCATCTGCTTGGACTGCTGCATGCTGAAGGCGCCGAGGTCGCCGATCGTGCCGACGAGCTTGCCGTCGAGGGTGGCGCCGTGCGCCTGGGCGCAATCCTCGATCACGTAGAGGTTGTAGTGCGCGGCGATGGCCAGAATCTCGTCCATAGGCGCGGGCTGGCCGAAGAGGTGGACGGCGACGATGGCGCGGCTCCGGTCGGAGACCGCGGCCTCGATGCCGTCGGGGCGAAGGTTCATCGTGCGGCGGTCGACATCGGCGAAGACCGGAACGCAGTTGCACTGGAGTATGCCGATGACCGTGCCGGCGTCGGTGACGGTCGTGGTGATGACCTCATCGCCGACGTCGAGATCGAGGGCTGCGACCGCAACGTGGACCGCGGCGGAGCCGGAGGTCACGGCGAGGGCGTGGGGGACACCGTACTTCGCGGCCATCTCGGCCTCGAAGGTATCGACCATGGTTCCCCCGTAGCGAAAGAGACAGCCGGAATGGATGACCTGTTCGAGAAGAGCGATCTCCTCCGCGCCGAACATCCGGCCTGAGGAATCGCCCACAGAGGGCCAGGGCTTCGCGGCATCACGAGTTCTAGGGCCACCGTTGATCGCAAGCTCTTCCATGATCGCGGTCACTCCTGGGCGGCGGGATCAGAGAGACGCCTGGGGTTGGAGTTCGTCGCGAACGAGGCGAGTCCTGTGGGGGGCAAAAAGAAGAGAGCCGCCCGGAAGGACGGCTCTCTGAGGTTCAGGTTCAGATCGTGGGCTTACGCAACCCTGCGGCGGCGGATCATGCCGACGAAGGGGATCGCGAGAGTCAGGAGCGCGAGAGTGCCAGGCTCCGGGATGCCCGTGATGTCCGTCTGGACGTTGACGTTGTGGAGGTGGTCGTCGCTGGTCGACGCGAAGGACCACTTGAAGTCCTCCCAAGCGACCGGCGTCGTGAAGTCCCAGACCTCTTGGATATAGCCGTTGTGAGCACCGCGCGGCGGGGTAGCAACGAAGATCTGGGCGAGAGCGCCGAGGTAGGTCGGAGTCACAGGGTTGCCGAGGGCGTCATAGCCAATAAGCTGGAGGCTATTCGTCAAGGCATCCGCACTCATCGCGGTGTTGCCGTCGTATGCCCAGTCGACGATGATCTGTTTATCGATCATGTTGGTGACGATCGTGTTGCCGAGCTTGAGCTCGGTCGGGGTCTTCGCGTGGGTCCCGAGGTCAGAGTCGATGTTGTGGCCCGAGTTGCCAACGATACCGGTGATGGCCCAGTGGGTGTTCCACACGGAGCCATCGAGGGAGTAGTCGATCGGGTCGACCGTCCAGAGTTCCGAGCTGGATTGCCGCTGGATGGCGGGCAGAAGCCAGTCCTGTAGCGGGTACGTGTCCGTCACGGTGCCCCAGTTGATCTTGCTGAAGTTGTCGTCCCAGTTAAAGTGGACCCAAAGCGCCACATCGGCCCGTGCCACCGGCGCCACGAAGATCAAAAGTCCCAGCCCCAAAACCAAGATCACCTTATACAATGTAAACCCTCCCCTGAATAGTCTCGCATAGAGTAGCAGATGGTTCCAAGGGAGTCAAGCCCCCCCAGAAGACTTTTCCTCACTAGGAAGCCCCTTTTGCCTTAGGTTAACCTAACGTTAACCGGAAACAGAGGCTAGAGCCACTGGCGCAGGAACTCGAGGCCGGAATCATAGACGATCTCGTGCCCACCATGGTGCAGGCACAGCTCGCAGCGGTCGGCGATTCCATTCGAGTCGTAGTAGGCGCGGGCGCGCTGGAACTCCTCGACGACCATGGGCCACCATAGTACAGCGTCGGCCTTGCCGCACTGAACCTGCATCGGGCGCGGGCAGTCGAGGGCCATCAGTTCGGCGTCGGAGAACTCGCGGAGCCAGCCGGGGATGAAAATGTACTCCTCGCCGAGGGGGAGATAGCAGGAGTAGCGCGGGTCCTCGACGGCAAGCTTATTGACGCGATGGTTGAAGAAGGCGGCGATGATCCCCACCTTGATTCGCAGCTCGACCGGTACCGTGAGAGTTGTGAAGAGGCCGCCCATACTGAGGCCCCACATGGCGATGCGGTCGGGATTCACCAGGGGCTGAGCCGTCGCCCAGTCGAGCAGGCGGGAAATCTTGGCGACCTCGAGACCCTCGAGCGTGAATCCCAGGAGCCGGCAGAGGCGGTCGAGGCGGCTGCGATAACCGCCGTCGGTGGTCTGCAGCGGGGCGAGAATCGCGTAGCCGTCGCGGACCAGCCGCTGGGCGAAGGCCCAGTAGTAATCCGCCGACGGGACGAGGCCGAGGACATGCTCGGGTGAGCAGATGAGGCCGTGGTGGGTGATGACGAGGGGTAGCGGGCCGGAGGGATTCTTCGGATGGGCGAAGACCGCGCGGGCGGTGAGGCCGTCGTCGAGACGTACCTCCACCCAGCGGCCGACGATGTCGTCATCCTCGAAGCAGGGGAAAGATTCCGGGGCGAGGTCGGCGTCGGGCGGAGTGAAGACGCCGAGGGCCTCGCGCCAGCGTTCGCGGTTGGGCTCGACGGAGGCGAGGTAGGCGTCGATGGAGGAGAAGTCGGGATGCCAGTAGCGGGCCTTGCGATTCTGGTAGTCGTTGACCTGGCGGCGGAGCCAGTCCTCGAACTCCATGCGGTTGAGGTGCTGGCGATCGGCGATGGCGCGGTCGATGAGGTGCTGGGGGGCGTGGAAGGCGTTGTCGTAAAGGACGAGCATGGGGATGCCTCCTCGAGAACTGGATCCCTCAGTGTGACAACTAAGGCAACTGCAGAGGCGCCGCCCCGCCCAGTTTGGGCTCGTGGCTGTGGAGGGCTTCCCGCCGTCGCTTCTTAGCCAGGATGTCGGCCCGCAGTTGCTCCGGACTTCGTACGGGAGGCCCATAGAGGGCATCCATAGCCTCCTTGCGCACTCCCGAGTCTTTCGACCGCGTAAGCGGGATCAGTCTGCGCAGTTCCTCCGGCCCGACCACCGGAGGCTCGACGGAGCGGAGGCCTCGAAGGCCCCCAAGGGCCGTCCACTGGGTGGAGAGGTCTGGCGGCTGCACGGCCACGTCAACCAGAAGTCTGGCGAATCCGCTGCTTCTCGCCCACCCGGGGTGCCAGACGCGGATTGTTCGGACCATGGCCAGTATGGCAAAGACTGCCACGTTCCGCTGTTCGCTGCTCCGGATCATGGTCATCAGTTCGGGCACAGCTTCCTCGGGCACACCCACCCTCGTGTACATCCCGACAACAGCCGAGGCGCGGTTGGGATCGCTAAGGTCCGGTACGTACCGGCTCGTGGGGATCATCCACCCTGGCACTGACGCGTAGACAAGACGCGGCGCAAGGATGCCCCTGAGCCACGACGGCTGAAGGAGCCAGACGACGGCGAAGAGCGCCGTGGCCGCGACGGCAGGTATCAGCCAACGCCTCGGACGATGCAAACCGTCAGCCTCCCTGGAAGGAAAGGCCAGGTCCTTCTGCGACGCTGCGCATCGCTTCGCGGAGCTTGGGCAAGGCCCAAGCTCACGCTCAGGATGACAACGAAAGAGCAGAGCGAAAGACGAGGGCCGGATAGGGGACCTGGCATCTACGATGCCACCCTATTCGGCCCCTCCACAAACCAAGACAGCCGCTCGTGGACTAGGCGTCGCCTTCCTGCGACTCGAGGAACTCGGCGATGCGCTTGTCTTCCTTCTCGCGCTCGTCGAAATGCTCCACACCAGCCGTCGGCGGAGGCAGGCCCGCAGCCAGCGCCTTCCGCACTTCCCACGGCTCGGGCGTCGGGATGCCGAAAATCCGCCGCTTACTCTCCAGATAGTAGAGGTAGTCGGCGTACGGCACGTCCGGCGGGACGCGGTGGTCGACGTGAGGTATCCAGCCGCCCTCCATCACGTGCGGGCGCAGGCGCTCGAGTTCCTCATCGATGGCGTCGCGGCCCAGAGCCAGGGCACGCTTGTTCACGCCGCCCAGGAGCAGGCACTTGCGCCCCAGCTTTTCGCGCAGGGCGAGCGGGTCGGAGCCGCCGGCGACCTCGACGGGGAACATGCAGTTGACCCCGCCCTCGATCCAACACTCGGCGACGTCCATGATGTTGCCGTCGCAATCGACGAAGCTGATGTCGCAGCCCGCCTCGGCGAGGAGGTCGGTGATGCGCTTGTAGCG
>PMZA01000226.1:0-192 GCA_003170595.1 Armatimonadota bacterium | reverse complement strand
TTGTACGCCATGTCCTCCCAGAAAGCCCCCGCGTCGATGGTCTTTACGTGGACGAGGATCTTCTTGAGGAGCGTGCAGGCGAGGACGCACATGTGCTCGACGATTTCCTCGAAGAGGCCGGGGTCGTCGTAGATCATGTAGGAGATGCCCTCGAAGCCGGCCCAACCTCTGGGCGTGCCGAAGAGGCTGCCA
>PMZA01000246.1 GCA_003170595.1 Armatimonadota bacterium | reverse complement strand
GCGCGCTGTTCCTGGCGGCGGCGTGGCGGCATGGCCTCGACACGCGGCGGGCGGCCATCGGCGGGGCGATCTGCGCGCTGATCGGAATGCTGTGCGTCCTGCTCGTCCCGAAGGTGTCGGCGCTGCCGCTGCTGCCGTTCATCGCGGTGGGAGTGCTCGTGCCGAACGTGCGGCGGTTCAAGTTCTCGCGCCAGGAGATCGTGACGATGGCGGTTGGGGCGGTGTTCCTGGCGGCGCTGCTGGCGGGGTTCTACTTCGCGATGCGAGGCGTGGCGAAGCCTTGAGGGTAAGGTAACCACAGCACNNCGGGCTGAAAGCCCGCGACTACGCCATCCGGCTTGGTACGCTCTAGGAAACGGCGGCCCGAAGGAAAGGGCCGCCGCAAGGGGCATCAGGATGACAAGGCCGCGGCGGGCATAAATGTGGGTTCGCGATGCGACCCCCAAGCCCGCCCTACAGAAAACCCTTCGGCCCCCTTAAGCTTAGCGCGGCTCGACGAAGAGGCGGATGGCCGTACGCTCGGCGCCATCAATCTCTACATCAACAAACGCCGGCCAGCAGACCAGGTCGATGCCGGAGGGCGCCAGAAAACCCCTGGCGATGGCAACCGACTTGATGGCCTGGTTCAAGGCCCCGGCCCCGATGGTCTGAAGTTCCGCCTTCCCCTTCTCCCTGATGGTACCCGCTAGCGCACCTGCGACCTTGTTCGGATCCGATTGTGATCGGACCTTGAGCACTGGCATTGTGAGTCCCCCTTGGCCCGACAGGGGGCCCTGATCGGCCCCCGCCCAGAACGGGGTCGATCTCCTGTCGGAGTATGGCATACGCTGCTACGAAGAAACGCGGCCGGCCGAAGCCGACAGCGATCTAGCTAAAGTCACGAGTACCGGGTTGCCAGACTACGTTTATGCGCTCAAGGCTAACTGCGTGCCCCGTACGGTTATCAGCTTCCAGAATTGCGCCTTGTACGACACAACTGCCGCTCTTGGGGACCTGGAAGCGCACAGGGATCCCCGTGAGGAAGCGATTCACAGCTATATCCTTATCGACTCCGATGACGCTGTCAAGTGCCCCGCACATACCGGCGTCCGACAGATAGGCGGTGCCACCGGGAAGGATTCGGTCATCGGAGGTCTGGACATGGGTATGCGTGCCGACCACACCCGACACGCGGCCGTCCAGATAGCAGCCCAGGGCCACCTTTTCCGACGTCGCCTCGGCGTGGAAATCGATGAAGATCACCGCCGCCTGGCCCTTGAACTGCGCCAGAATCGCGTCGGCCCCGCGGAAGGGGCATTCGATGGCCTCCATGAAGGTGCGGCCCTGGAGGTTGATGACCAATATCGGCGTTCCATCGCCATCCTTGAAGATGGCGGCACCGCGGCCGGGGGCGCCCACCGGATAGTTGGCCGGGCGGAGCAGGCGCTGCTCCTGGGCCAGCATGGGCAGGGCTTCCTTCTGCGCCCAGATGTGGTTGCCAGAGGTCAGGCAGTGGGCGCCGGCGTCGAAAAGCTCCTCCGCCGTGGCAGGGGTGACCCCGTAGCCGGCGGCGGAGTTCTCGCAGTTGATGATGCAGAAATCGGCGTGGTGGTAGTCGAGTAGGCGAGGCAAAAGGGCGGCCAGGGCTGCTCGCCCCGGCCGTCCCATGACGTCCGCCAGGAAGATGATCCTCACGGCTGTCAGTCCTTATCCATCATTTTGCGTACTCAACGGCCCGCGTCTCGCGGATGACCGTGACCCGGATCTGACCGGGATAGTCGAGGTCACTCTCGATCTTCTCGGCCATGGACCGGGCGAGACGGTGAGCGCCCAGATCGTCGATGCGATCGGGCTTGACCAGGACGCGGACTTCGCGGCCGGCCTGGATCGCAAAGACCCGCTCGACGCCGTCGAAGGCCATGGCGAGCTGCTCGAGTTCGGTGAGGCGCTTGAGATATGATTCCAGCGTCTCACGGCGGGCACCGGGCCGGGAGGCCGATATGGCGTCGCCGGACTGGACGAGCCACGCCTCGATGCTCTCCATCGGGACGTCCTCGTGATGGGCGGCGATGGCGTGGACGATCTCGCGGTTCTCACCGCGGGCCCGCGCAAAGTCGGCCCCGAGGAGGGCGTGAGGGCCGGAGCGATCGAAGTCGAGGCCCTTGCCGATATCATGGAGCAGCCCAGCCCGCTTGGCCGTGGCGACCTTGGCGCCGACCTCGCCGGCCATCATGCCGGCCAGGTGGGCGACCTCGAGCGAGTGAGCCAGAACATTCTGGCCATAGCTCGTGCGGTACGTGAGCCGACCGACCAGCTTGACCAGTTCGGGATTCAGGCCGGTGAGGCCCGTCTCGAACATGGCGCGCTCGCCGGCTTCCTTGATGCGCTCCTCGACACTCTTGCGGGCGCGCTCGATGACTTCCTCGATGCGGCCCGGGTGGATACGCCCGTCGGAGACGAGCTGTTCGAGGGCGACGCGGGCGATCTCGCGGCGGACCGGGTCGAAGCCTGAGATGACGACAGCCTCAGGCGTGTCGTCAACGATCAGGTCAACGCCGGTAAGCTGCTCGAAAGCGCGGACGTTGCGGCCCTCGCGGCCGATGATACGGCCCTTCATCTCGTCGTTGGGGATGGCGACGACGCTGACCGTGGTTTCCCCGGTCTGGTCGACAGCGCACCGCTGAATAGCGTCACCGACGATCTCGGCAGCCTTGCGCTGAACGTTGTCGCGCACGCGCTGCTCGGCGGCACGGAGCATCTGCGTCTCGTCAGCCTCAAGCTCCTCGGCGACCCGCGCAAGGAGAATCTCACGGGCCTGCTCGGGGGTCAGGGACGATACACGCTCGAGTTCGAGCTGGAGGCCAACCTTGGCCTGCTCGATCTCGGCCTGCTGTCCCTGGAACTGGCGCTCTCCGCGCTCGACATCGCGCTCGCGAACGTCCAGCTCGCCCTTCTTCCTGTCAAGGGCGTCCTCGCGTTGATCGAGGCGCCGCTTCTGGTTTTCGACTTCACGGCGAGTCTGCTTGACTTCCTCTTCGATCTGGCTGCGAAGGCGTAAGGCTTCTTCCTTAGCCTGCAGTTTCAGCTCGCGTTCTTTGGCGTCAAGCGTCGCATCCTGCTGGTCAGCCTGAATCTTCAGTTGCTCTCTTTCCTGATCCACTGCCCTCTTAACTGCCCGGGCACGGGCTCCATAGTGGTACATCGCATAGATGGCAGCTGCTATTGCTAGCAAAGCCACAAAAAGTTCCCACGATAGTATCTTTAACAGGGCTGTCACGACCCTGGTCACCTCCGGTTTTCGGTGAGACCGGCTGGAAAAGGCAGCGCCTTCTATCTAAACCCGTTTACGGACGGGTGGGGCCGACTCTCTATCGCTAATCGCTGCCCGCTTCTTCGTCGGCTGAGGTCAGTCTTGCGATGACGTGGCTAATAGCCTCGGAGGAGAACCCTCGGCGAGCCAGGAAGGCGTAGAGGCGGCGACGTCTTGTGAAGGCGTCGAGCCCGCTCAGCGCGCGCAGCCGCTTCTCGGCCAACCTCTCAGCCAGGGCCTCTTCATCCTGTCCGGCCATGGCTTCATCGGTGGCGGAGGCGGCTACCTCGGCCGCTACTCCCTTCTGGCGAAGCCGCGAGTAGACCACTCGGGGACCCGCCCGGCCCGACTGCACGAGATTCGTGGCAGCCGCGCGGGCGTAGTCGGCATCGCTCACCAGACCCAGCTTCTCAAGCTGATCCAGCACGGTCTGTGTTGTGGGGGTATCTATACCCTTAGTTTTCAAGTAGCGCTGCAGTTCAGCCCGGCTACGTCCTCGCCGAGCCAGAAACCTCAGAGCCCACATCCTACCTTCTACAAGCTTACCCCGACGCATCACCTCCTCAACAAGGCCCTCGGGGGCCTCCATACCGCGTTTCAAGTCCAGTTCCGCTGTATCAGCCTCATTCAGTTGCGCCAGCTTCTCGCCGTCGAGGTACACGACGAACTGGCGGTCGTTGTTTTTCGCACGGCGCAGGCCGGTGATCTGACCCAAGGCCGATCACCTCCTATTCGCCGTCTGCTGCTGCCTCTTCCTCTTCAACAGCGGCCGCTTCGGCGGGGGTGCCGATCTCGGCGGCCACAAGAATCTTCTGCTCGATCTCTTCGGCGACCGCCGGATTCTCGACCAGGAAGGCCACCGCTCCGTCACGGCCCTGACCGAGGCGGGTGTCACCGTAAGCATACCAGCTTCCGGCTTTCTCCACTATTTCCAGACGGACGCCCTCATCGATGATGCAGCCCTCGCGGGAGATGCCCTTTCCGTAAATAATGTCGAACTCGGCGCGACGGAAGGGCGGGGCCACCTTATTCTTGACTATGCGGGCGTTGGAGTGGACGCCGACGATGTCGGTGCCGTGCTTGATCCACTCGCCGCGCTTGATCTCGATGCGGATGGACGACCAGAACTTGAGCGCGCGGCCGCCGGGGGTGGTCTCGGTCGGGCCGAACATGACGCCGATCTTCTCGCGGATCTGGTTGATGAAGATGACGATGCAGTGGGTGTTGGAGACCGAGCCGGAGATCTTGCGGAGGGCCTGGCTCATGAGACGGGCCTGGAGGCCGACGTGGCTATCGCCCATGTCGCCCTCAAGCTCGGCCTGGGGGACGAGGGCTGCCACGGAGTCGACCACGATCATGTCGACGGCGCCGCTGCGGACCAGGGCGTCGACGATTTCCAGGGCCTGCTCGCCGGTATCGGGCTGGGAGACGAGGAGTTCCTCGACATTGACGCCCAGGGCCTCGGCGTACTCGCGCGGGAGGGCGTGCTCGGCGTCGATGAAGGCGACGGTGCCGCCAAAACGCTGGCAGGAGGCGAGCATCTGGACGGACATGGTCGTCTTGCCCGAGCCTTCCGAGCCGAACATCTCGACCACTCGGCCGCGGGGAAGCCCGCCGACGCCGAGGGCGATGTCGAGGCTGAGGACGCCGGTGGGGATGACCTCAACGTCCATGGTGGGCGGGTGCTGGCCCAGTCGCATGACCGCGCCCTCGCCATACTGGCGGCGGATGGTGACCAGGGCGGCGTCCAGGGCCTTCGTACGGTCCTTGGCGGGCTCGGCTCTCTCGGGTTTGCGCATTTCTACGATTCGCTCCACAAAGGCAGGTTCAGAAACTGCACGGCTTACGAGGCCGGCAGGGAGAACGCTTCGCTCCTCTCATACACCGGCCCGGAGGGCTGGAGGTGGCTGCGCATCAGCAGAATCTCCTCCACCGGTACCTCGCCGAACTGCTCATCCGCGAAGGCGAATATGGCCTCGGTCATGTCAGGCGGCCTCGCGCCCTGACGCACTCGACCGAGGGTCAGATGAGCCGCGAAAGTCCGGCTCTCAGCCTCGGCAAGGCCAACTTCGGCCATGCGCCGATCGAATACTTCAGCTGCGGCGGCCAGGATATCTATATCGCCGGCGGCGCCTAGCCACAAGACTCGCGGGCGCCTCGCGTTCGGGAAAGCGCCGGCCCCTGCAAGGATCAGCTTGCCACGACGGCCGACGGCGGCGACTTCTCGCCCCACGGCCAGGCAGTCATCCACCCGATTCTCAGGTACCCAGCCGACGAACTTCAGCGTTATGTGAAGGATGGCCGGGTCGACCCACTTCACGATCCGTCCGGTCGTCTTTCCCAACTCGCGCTGGACCTCGGCGGCGCGGGCTTTGACCTCTTCGGTCATCGCCACGGCGAAGAACAGCCGCCACTTCTCGTCAGGCGGCACGGGAGTGCCCCTTCCTCGCATCGCGCTGGCCCACCCACCTTACGGCGTTCCGATTACTCCTCGTTCCACGTCGTCGTCGGCCCTCGCGCGCTCGACGGCGGCCCGAACCTCCCCGGCGACGGCCGACGGCAGCTTACCGTTCTCGGCCCGCACGTCCTCGTTCCGGCGCCGGACCGAGTCCTCGACCTGCGCAAGGGCCCCCCTGATCGCCGCCTCAACGTCGCTCTTGGCCTGCGAGGAGTACACCTCCACCTGGATCACCAGGCAGTCACGGTCGCACCGTGGGAACTCATACGGTTGGGGTTTGAAGCTGGTGGGGCTGCGCCGCATGACCTCCTGCCATCGGGGCAGCGGGTCCACCGGCATGCGGGCCTCCCACACGACTATCCTCTCGAAGGGGCTCACCGGCTTCTCCTCGACCTTATCGACCTTCCACTCGTTCCGGTCCAGCAGACGGACCTCGGGCAGTGTGAGCTGGTCGACGAGTTCCTTCGTGAGCGCATCCTCGTCTTGCTCTAGTAGCTGCCGCCGCCCCATCCGGCTGAGCTTGCTTCGAACCGACGTCACGGCCGCTCTGTAGTAATCCGGTATGAACTCTGGCATAGCTCTCGGACCTCCGATTCCGCTGCGACTCCCTCCCGCCCTTACGTCGGGAGCACCTGCCCGGCGGCATGCTCAGGTCACCCCGAGCACGAGTTTGCGCAGCATGTTAAGCGCCGTCTGGGCCACGCGATCCTTGAAGATGGCGCGGCTGCTGGGCCAGACGAAGCCCAAAGTGACTATGCCCTGCGGCGAGCCGACGGCCAGGAAGACGGTGCCAGCGGGCTTCTCGGGAGTGCCGCCGCCAGGGCCGGCGATGCCGGTGGTGGCGAGGCCGTAAGTCGCCCCGGTTCGGCGACGGACACCGTCACACATGGCTCGGGCGCACTCCTCGCTTACCGCACCCTCGCGGATGAGGACGTCTTCGGGCACGGCGAGGATGGACATCTTGATGGCATTCGAATAGGCGACGATATCGGCGAGAAAGTAGTCGGAGGAGCCGGGGACGTTGGTGATACGGTGCCCCACGAGGCCGCCGGTGCAGCTTTCGGCGACGGCCAGCGTGGCCCCGCGCTCGCGGAGAAGCTTGCCGATCACGACCTCCATGCTCTCGTCGTCGATGCCGAAGATGCAGGCGCCGAGGCGGCTGCGGATCTCCTGCTCGGTCGGTGCGAAGCGCTCTTCGGCGGCGGCCTCGTCGATCGCTTTCGTGGCGAGGCGGACCTTGACCTCACCGGGGCTGGCGTAGAGGGCGATGGTGGGGTCGGTCTGGCCGACGATGAGGTCCTTAAGCTCGTGGGCGACCAGGGACTCGCCGATATCAGTGCAGCGGAGGACGCGGGAGAAGATGCCCACGCCGCCCTCAGCCTCAGTGACGCGGGCGCGGAGGATGGGCTCGACCTGCTTCTCCCACATCCGATAAAGCTCGTTGGGCGGACCGGGGAGGGCGATGATGAGCCTGCCGTCCTCATCGACGACGAAGCCCGGGGCGGTGCCGACTTCGTTATCGAGGAGCGCGGCGCCCTCGGGCGCGGTTGCCTGGCGGAGGTTGTTGGGGGTGAAAGTGTAGCCCCGGGCCTCGAAAAGCTCGCGGAGCCACTTCTCGACGTCGGGGAAGACTACCAGCGGGCGGCCGACAGCAAGGGCCACGCCGTCGCGTGTGAGATCGTCCTCGGTGGGGCCCAGGCCGCCGCAGAGGATCACGAAATCGGCGCGGGAGAGAGAATCGCGGACTTGTTCGGCGAGGCGATCGAGGTTGTCGCCCAGGGTGTGCCGACGGTGAACATCTATGCCAAGAATAGCGAGCCGCTGCGACATATAGGCCGCATTGGTGTCAACAATCTCACCCATCAACAACTCGGTACCTACGCTGATAATCTCGGCCAGCACAGAGAAAACCTTCCCTCAAAGGGCTACGATGACGGCAATCTTTCTCGACCAAAGAGACACAAGAGCTCTGTATAGGATTGTAGGCCCCGAGGCGCTGAAAGGTCAAGCAGCAGAATACGCGGCGAAGAGAGGGTTTAGACCGGCCGATCGCATGCCGGGGATCCTGCGGGCGACGCTTCGCGTCGCTGGGGCAAAGGGCGCCCTCCTCAGGATGACAACCAAGGGCAGACAAGCAAGGCCACCCCATCCTATCGGCGGGCCGAGGGCTTGGGTTGTGTAGCCGCCGGATTATGGCCCTAGACCAAGTAACCTGATAGCGCTCCGCTGAGAGGCTGTCATCCTGAGGAGCAGCGCTTCGTGCTGCTCAGAAGGATCTCCTCTTGTCGATGGTGCCTGCCGACTGCCGCGCGGACTAACAAGCCAAAAGGAGATCCTTCGTCGGCAGCGTACTTCGCTGCCTCCTCAGGATGACAGCCGGGGAGGGCCCTCCGCTGTCGTAAGGGGCGCTAGCGCAGGCAGGAGGCGCGGCCCTGGCCGTCCGCCGTCCAGTGGTTGCGGATGCACTCACAGCACAGCCCCCGGCGCTGGCAGGCGTCGTAGGTGCACGCGCAGACCGCCGCATTGCGCTCGACGTTCGCGCACGTGGCGTCGGTGCGGCCGTGAAGCTCCGCGGTCGCCTCAAGACGACGGGTGCCCCTCATACAGGCGGTCACGGGCCAGTCCTTGCTGGTCTGATGGAAGACCACGCACTCGCAGCAGACGCCCCAGCGCTCGCAATCCGTCGCCTGGCAGGGGCACATGTGGGCGTTGGTCTCGTAGTTCATGCAGCGCTTCTTCGGCATTTGTGTCACCTGTTTGCGAAACGCGGTCTGGGGCACAAACGTTCCCTTACGGGCGCTCACTGGAGCTTTTCGAGCGCCTCAGCGACGTTATGGCGCCACTCGAGGAGGGCGGTGGGCTTGTGGTTGAAGCTCGAGACCTCCGGACCGGCGATCGTGTCGGGGATCACAAGCAGCTTCTCGGCTGCCGCGCGGGCGGCGGAGGTGCCCCTCCTTTTCTCGACGGCGTCGCGGAGCATCCATAGGTACTCGTAGTCGTCGATACCGTCGCGGAGGCATTCCCAGCGATACGAATCCACCGGTCCCTCGACGTACTTGGTCATTTGGTCGGCGTTGCCCTTGCGGTTGGGCGGGTAGAGGAAGCGGCCGTCGCCGTTGCCCCAGACCGAGATGGCGCCGGGCTTGGAGCCGTCGGCGTAGCTTTCCGGATCTTCCCACGGGTTCTGATACTTGTCGCCGTAGAGGCCTTCGCAGGTCCACCAGCTCGTCTCCCAGATGAGGCAGCCCTGGACGTGCCACTTCCACGTCGACCACAGCCAGGCGCGGAGGTCGGTGTGCGGATGGTCGATGAACTCGCCGAGGAAGGGGGCCTTGGGGCCGCAGCAGATGTACCACCAGACGCGGTCGCCGAGCTTCTGGCGGGCCTGGCAGCGCTCGGCGTTGTAGTTGGAGAGGATCGGGCACCAGTCGTCGACGGAGCCGATCAGCGGGTCCTCGACCTGTTCGGTGAGCATCCGACTCAGCTTGGGCGCGAGCTTGTGGATGAGCGTGTTGTAGCGGACGACGATCGGATAGTCGGCGGTATCGGGCTCGTCGTACCAGTAGAGGAACTGCTTGTTCAGCCAGCCTTTCTCCTCGAGATGGGTCTGAAGCTGCATCAGATAGTCGCCCATGAGGCGCTCATATTCGGGCGTGCCGTACTTGAAGGGGCCGAAAGTGCCGTCGTAGAAGTTGGGCGAGCGTCCGCCGCCGAGGCCCATTATCGGGAGGGCGAAGGTGCTTAAATGATACTGGTTGAGATACTTCTCGGCCTGCTTATCCCACTCGGCCCAGTCGATAGTGACCTTGACGTCGCTCGCCGACTCCTCGAAGCCGGGGTCCTTGAGGAGATTCGGGCCCTCGGGGGCCACGCCGAGGTAGACGTCGTCGAACCAGGTGGTCCCCACGGTGCTGCCATCCTCCTTCCAGGGGACCGGGCGGAGGGTAAAGCCCAGCTTGGCGGTCTTCTCGTCGAAGCCGGCAGCGGGCAGGGGGACCTCGTACTGCTTCCACTGGGTCGTGCCAGCGAGGACGAGGTCGATATTGTGGCCGGGCATCCAGGCGCCGCCCGCGTCGATCTGGCCCATGGTGACGCCGAAGCCCTGGCCATCGGTGGCGGTCTTGGCCCAGAGGCGGAGGACGTAGGATTTGCCGGGCTCAAGGGTTATCTGGCCGTCCATGCTGGACTCGGGGTTGGCGTGGGGGTTGTCGTCGACGATCTTCAGCGAGTGGGCGCCCGAGTGGAAGGTCGTGGCGTCGCGCTCGCCACCGCCCCAGACGAAGCCGGAGATGTGGACGTCGAAGGGCTTGGTCGAGAAGTTGTAGGGGGCGATGTGGTGATCGCGCCAGTCCTGCATGTACAGGTCCCACACTTTCTCGCGGGCGGGGCCGTCGTCGGGGCCGTTGAGGTTGTGATAGCGCCAGATCTGACCCGCGCTGAGGCCGAGGGCGGTCTGGACGTGGGATTCCTCGGGGATGGCGAAGCTGAAGACGCGGAGGCGGAGGGGCACCTCGATGCGGAAGCCGCCGTCAGCCGTGAGCGTGACCTTCGACGTATACGAGCCGGGGCGGGCATCGCGGGGGACGTGGACCGTCAGCCACAGAGGCAAGTTGCGGGCGGCAGGGGCATCGAGAGGCCCCGTCACCGGCGAGAGCGGATCGGGCCACCAGCCCTTGCCGCCCAACTCATCCGTGGGAATCTTGACCTGCACATACTCAACCTGCTTGACCGAGAGAATGGAGGCCGGGAGGGTCGATCCGGCGCCGGAGAAGTCGCCCACGGCGACCTTGAGGCCGGTGAGAGCGGCCTTGGGGCGGACGACAAGCTGGAGGGGCTCGAATTCGCCGCGGGCGGCCTCAACCGTCATGTCGGGGCGCTTCTCGGTGGGTGCCAGGCGGTCGCGGCTGACCTTCCACGGACCCTCGCACCACCAGAGGTCGGCGGCGGGGTCGGAGCGGATCGAGTAACCGAAGGAGGCGTCCTCGATAGTCGGGATGGAGAACTCGCCGGCGGAGGCCAGGTAGGCGGGCTTGCCCCCGGAGAGGACGCGGAGGGTGAGCTTGTACTGGGCAGGCTCGCGCAGGGACCAGGGGATGGCGACGGGGGCAGTCGCGCCGGCGGCGATCCTGGCCTCGGCGGGGAAGGTGAACTTGCGGTCGGTGCCGACCTGGGTGGCGACAAGCTCGGCGCGGACGTTGGCGGATGTGGCGGCGGTGTTCGCGACGGTGAGGCGGGCGACGTGCTCGCCGGCGCCGGCGCCAAGGTCGCGGATGGCGACGGTGAGGTCGGGCGACTCCTGCTCGGGAGTGATGAAGGTGCTGGTGCCGGTGAGGGCGCCGAGGTCGCGGTCGAGGACGGCGTGGAAGGTGTAGGTGTCGATCTGGAAGGAGCCGGGGGCGGAATCCTCACGCTTTTCGGCCGCGCCGTGGGAGCTGACGCGGATGTACACCGCTGCGGCGGGCAGGAGGTCGTCGGGGACCTTGAACTCTCCGCCGCCGAGGCCGCTGACCTTGCCGATCTGGCGCCAGGTCTGGCCGTCGGTGCTGACGTCGAGAAGGCCCGTGCCGGCGGCGTAGTAGTTGACGTTCACGCCGACCGAGGCCTTCGTCATCTTCACGCCGTTAAGTTCGTGCTTATAGGTGACGAAGCTGCCCGGGCTGAAGCCCCAGCGGTTGGAGTTGAAGCCGCAGTCGAAATCGTAGAGGGAGCGGCAATAGTTGTTGCCGTAGCCATAGAAGGGGGCGCCGCAGGTGTAGTCCGTGCCGACCACGGTCTCGCCCTCGCCAAGCTCGAGGTCGCCAAACCTGCTGTGGATCACGGTGGTGGGGACCAGGGAAAGGTCGTCGAAGAAGAGGCGGCCGGTGACCTGCCAGCCGCCGACGCGGAGGTAGGCATCGGGCGGGACTTTCGATGGCGTGGTGAAGACGTAGCTGACCTGATCCCAGTCGGTGCTCCAGCCCCAGTCGTCGTTGGCGAAGTCGGGGCCTGAGACGAGGCAGCCGCCGGAAGTGCCGGCTTCGCCCTTGCGCCAGAAGCTGAACTGGTAGAGGGTGGAGGGCTTGAACTTGACGTTGGGGCACGCCCAGTAGTTGGTGCTCTTGCCGTCGCCGTCGATCATGAGGCAGTGGGTGCCGGTGTGCGCGCCCTGGCTGACCCAGGCGCCCTTGCCGGTGAGATTCCAGCCGGTGGCGGCGGGTCCGGCGGGGTCGTCGAAGGACGGGTTGGGCAGAAGATTGGATGGGGCTGCGGCACCGGCAACGTAAAGAGCAAGGGCCGCGAGAAGGGTAGGACGCAACATCGGCGGAACACCTCCGGGAAGGCAAAGGTAAGGTGAAGGTCGAAGGGGGGTTCGCGGGGGGGAAGGGGATACCTCCGAGGGCGCTGGCGTTGGTTGTTGTAGGGCGGGCATTTATGCCCGCCGCATGGTTGAGCGAAGCCGCGGCGGGCATAATGGGCTTTA
>PMZA01000009.1 GCA_003170595.1 Armatimonadota bacterium | reverse complement strand
GAGCCGTAGCCGGAGCCGTAGCCCGTGCGCTGCGTGTCCGCAGCGCACGGTGACAGGACGATCACACTCTCCACTCGACCTGCTCCCGGATCATCTTCTCCCCTGCTGGCTGGCAGTGGATGATCTCGCAGACGTCCCCGATGATCTCCTGCACCGCGATGCACACGCCGAACTTGCACGAGCTCGGATTCTTAGCGCCGTACACTGCAAGCTCGCTTAGCGACGCGGCTCCGGACCAATACCAGATCCGCCGTGCGTTGTGCAGCGTGACGGACGTGCCGTTGCGTGCCGCGAGTTCGCCCGCGTGCACGCCTGCATTGTGGGCGCGGATGATGACGTAGGGCAGCCTGGCGTTCTTCTTCTTCTTCGGTGTTGTCTTCTTCTGCATGAGTCTGGACCTCCACCCCAATCATGCCGCGGCGTGCCATGGTCCCCCGGGTCTATGGAAAATCGATTTTCCATAGACCGCCGGTCCCCTACTTCACCAAGCCCTGCATCGCCTGTCGGTCGATGACCTCGAACGCGGTCTCGACCAGCCCGAGGAAATCCATCAGCGGGAAGTTTGCGCCGGGGTCGGTGTGGGTGGACTTCTTCCACGCCTCGCTCACGCTCCGGTGCGTCGTGATGCCCCGGCTGCTCGCCAACAGCTGCGGCGGCCCGAGCAGCACCCGGGGCACCTCCCAGCGCCAGCAGACCTCTGCGACCAGGACCGCGGCCCGCGCGAGCAGCAGGGTGCTGTACGGGTCGCGCCAATCGGATCCGGACTGCGCTGCGTACCCGGCCAGCTCGATACCGACTCCCCGCCCGTTCGCGCCAGGGGCATGCCACGCCACCTGCGGTTCCGGCACGCAGGCGATGGTCTCCAGGTTGTCCACGCAGTAGTGGGCGCTGGCCTGCGGCGCGGTCTGCCCCGCGAACCACGACGCCACCGCTCGAGCTGTGCCCGGCTTCTCGGGTGCTTCCATCGAATGCAAGACCGCCAAGTCGATGGCGGTCCGGTTCGCCGGGGTGAAGTGCCGTGCGCTGATGACCGGGTACTTCGGGTCGTAGGGGAGGGTTCGCATGTCGCCCATCATGCCGCGGTTGTTTCGAGTTCACCAATCTCTCACGCGCGATCATGATCCCTATACGCGCACGCGCTCACGCGCAGGCGCGCACGCATACCCGCGCGTAAGATCAGATCAAGAAATAGAAGGGGTACCATTTCACAAGTTGACGTCGCGCGCTCTGCGCGCGACTGCTTCCGCGGAACGCGGAAGCGAGTTTGTACGCGTGAAAATGATCCGATGTGGAGCGTAGCGCAGGGGTACCCCTGGGGCCCTACGGGGTTAGAATCGGCGCGCAGCGCAGAGCGACTGAGGACCGAACAAAACCCCCCGGCCCCCCACGGCCGCGGCATGATGGGCGGGTGATGACGCGGCGTGGTGGCTGGTTGGACCGGGCGGGCCGGGGGGGTTCCGAGCCGTCTATGGAAAATCGATTTTCCATAGACCGGAGGTGGGGCGGAATCGCGGCATGATAGTGGGCATGGTCACGATTCGCGTGGATGACCGGCTGCGCCTGCCGCTTGCTGAGGTGCCGGAGGGGGTGGCGGACGCGATCTGTGCGGCGTTCGTGTACAAGAATCCGGAGTTTGCGAAGGCGAAGGCGTTCGGGTTCAAGGGGCGCATCCCGCGGTTCATCGCGACGTACCGGCGGGGGAACGGCGAGCTGAGTGTGCCGCGGGGGGGAATCGGCAAGGTGCGGTTCATCCTGCGGGAGTACGGGCTGACTTGGAGCGTGGTCGACCGGCGGGCGTGCCCCCCGGCGCTGGACCGGTTCCCGCCGTCCCGGGTGCAGCTTTACCCGTTCCAGGAGCGGATGGTGGCGGCGGCGCTCGCGAAACAGAACTCGCTGTGGCGGTGTCCGCAGGGGGGCGGCAAGACGACGGCGGCGCTCGAGTTCATTCGGCGCATCGGGATGCCGGCGCTGGTGGTGGTGGGGTCGGGGACGTTGCTCGAGCAGTGGACGCGGCGGGCGCAGCTCGACCTCGGGATGCAGCCCAAGGACGTGGGCATCATCGGGGCGGGCAAGAACCGGCGGGGGTTGCTCACCATCGGGATGGCGCAGACGTTGACGCGCCGGGTGGATGAGCTGCGGGGGTTGTTCGGCACGGTGGTGCAGGACGAGGTGCAGACGGCGGGCGCTGCGAGTTTCCAGAACGTGGTGGACCACCTGGATGCGAAGTACCGGTTGGGGGTTTCGGGGGACGAACGGCGGGCGGACCACAAGGAGTTCCTGGTCTACGACCAGTTCGGCGAGGTCGGCTGCGAGGTGACGCGGGACGAGCTCGAGACGGAAGGGTTCATCTTGCCGGTGGAGGTGCGGGTGGTGCTGACCGACTACGAGTGCTCGTGGTGGGCGGCGTTGGCGGCGCAGCCGGCGAACCGGGGGGAGTCCGAGGAGCACCGGCGGCAGCGGGTGCTCCGGGAGCGGATGGATCGGCAGGTGGAGTTCGTCACCGAGCTGACGCAGGACGCGCAGCGCAACACGCGGGTGGTGGGGTTGGCGGCGCGGGCGATTGAGGACGCGGGGCAGGTCATCGTGCTGAGTGCGCGGCGGGAGCACTGCCACGCGCTCGACTCGCAAATCCAGGGGACCGGGTTGAGCTGCGGGTTGCTCATCGGTGGGGAGGACTACGCGGACCAGTTCGCGGACACGTTGCGCCGGTTCGTGGCGGGGGAAGCGCGGGCCGCGGTGGGCACGTACCAGGCGATCGGGGTGGGGTTCGACGTGCCGCAGGCGGCGCGGGGGGTGTTCGCCACGCCGGTGGCGAACAGCCGGGATGGGGCGCAGCAGTTCCGGCAATTCCTGGGGCGGTTTGCGCGGCGGTACGAGGGCAAGCGGGACGCGGCGGTGTACTACCTGCTGGATGTGCGGGTGTTCGGGCTGAGCCCGGTGCGCAACTTGCTTCGGTGGTGTCGGCAGGTGATGGTGGAAACCCCGGACGGCGGCATGATGAACGCGAAGGAGTGGTTACATGCGCAAACGCGGCGAGACGATGGCGGTGGTGAAGACGGAAGCGGAGACCTCGAGCTCGGTGGAGGGGTCCTCCTCGGAGCAGGCGGCGGCGAGTGAGCCCAGCCGGCAGTACACGATGGCTCGGAGGGCGGGCCCGACCGAGGCGCATGTCGAAGGTGAAGGGGTGGTGAACTTGTTCCCCGGGGAGCAGCTGACGGTGACGGTGGGCGCGAGCACGTACAGCCCGGTGAGTTTCAACACGTTCAGCGTCGGTCCGTTCACGGCGCGGGTGACGCTGCAACCGGGTGAGACGGTGGAGGATGCCTACGTGCGGGCGACGCATGAGCTGCTCGCGATCGAGCAGGCGGAGTACGAGATGGCGCTCGACCGGTACTTCAAGCGGCTGGTGCATAACGACCAGGAGAAGACCCGGCGCAGTGCGAAGGCGGCGCGCTGATGGCGTTGCGCCGGCGCCCGACCGAACCCCCCACTCCGTTGGAGTTGACTCCGTTCGCGGCGGTGGGGCTCGAGAAGGTGGAGCGCCGGCGCAAACCGCGCCGGCCGAGCCCACGGAAGCAATTCGACCGGGCGCTGCAGGACGCGCAGCGGCGGCTCGCGTTGTGGCGCGGGGGGGACCGGTTGGCGTTCGAGGGGGCGCACCCGGAGTGCTTGGTGGGTATGTACGTGCTGCTGCACCGGGGGGTGTATGGGGTTGCCCCGGATGAGCTGCTCGCGGGGGATGCGATGCGCGGCGCGGTGAGTGCGGCGGGCAAGCTGGTGCGGGAGGTGTTCGCGGGGGATGTGCTGCAGGCGGTGGAGTTCATTCGGTGGACGTGGGCACGGGAGGCGGGGGCGGAGAAGCGCCGGGCGGCGGCCGGGTCGCAGAACGGGTTTCGCATCGGATGGCGACTGCAGTTCTGCCACCGCACGTTGGTGACCGACTGGCGCGTGAGCCAGCATCGGGAAGCACGGCGGGGGTAACGCGGCATGATGGGGGACAGAACCAACGCGCCGAATGGCGCAGGAGGAAATGATGGCAAGAGGCAAGCGGACCCCGGCGGCCACCAAGGCGAAGCCGGAACGGAAGAAGGTGGAGAAGAACGCGGCGGACGTGGCGAGCTTGGCGTTCCGGAAGATCCAGCGGTGGGACGCGCGGGCGCAGGCGGTCACGGCCGCCATCGAGTTGAAGAAGCGGAACATCGAGGAGGCGCTGGACGCAGACGCGGCGCGCATCCTGCGGACGCTGCAGGGCGAGGTTTTCGAGGGGTGATCCTTGGGACTCCGCCGGCGCAGTGAAGCGGGCAAGCCGCTTGAGAAGACCGAACGCCGGGGCAACCCCCCGGCGTTGCGGTCTGGGGCGCAGTCGCCGCTACGGATTCCGCATGACACCATCAACGAGGTGGTGGTGCTGGCGGCCATCGTGACGGACCCCCGGGCCGCGAAGTACCTGGATTCGATTTCGGCGGATCACTTCTTTGGGCAGGGGCATGCTGAGTTGTGGACGGCGCTGCAGGAGATGCGCCGGCGGAAGCTCGAGTACGACTCCGCCACGGTGCAGCAGGTGTCTGGGGGGCGGGCGAACGCGGAGCAGCTGGCGGACTACGTGCGGCAGCGGCCGCAGGCGCCACCGAACTTGCGGCACCACTTCGAGATGCTCTTGTGGGACGCCACGCGCATCGCGGCGGTGAAGGGGCCGGTGGCGCAATTCCTCGAAGCGTTGCGGGACCCCACGGCGGACTCGGACCGGGTGCGATCGCTGGCGGAGAAGATCCCGGAGGTGCTCAAGGGGCACGGCATGAGCCGGTACCTGCGCACGTCGGCCAACGTGGTGCGGGAGCAGGGGGTCGAGCTGGCGGAACGGCGGGCGGGGCGCGCGGTGTACCCGTACGGCATCCCGGGCCTGGACTGCTACGAAGTGGATGGGGAGCGGGCCGGGGCGGCGCGGATGATTCCGGGGGCGGCTCCGTCGAAGATGACCGTGGTGACGGGGCTGTCCGGGTCGGGCAAGACCACGGCGACGGCGGCGATGGTACTGGACCACGTGAACCGGCAGTGCCCGGTGCTGTACGGGGCGTGGGAGCAGGGCGCGGGCAACACGCTGGAGCTGCTCGCGGCGCGGTCGCTCGAGTGGAGCCGCACGGACCTGATGACGGGGGCGTTCAGCGCGGAGGAGCAGCGGGAACTCGAGCAGGAAATGGAGCGCATCGGGCAGTACGTGCATTTCTTCGAGCTACCGTTCGGGCGGGCCCTGGACGAGAAGCGGGTCTACAACGAGAGGAACCTGGACTTCATCCACCGGCACATCGCTGAGGTGTGTCCGGCGTTGTTCGTGGCGGACCTGTTCAAGTACGCGCTGACGCAGACCGACCCGGACGATGAGGAGCAGGCGCTGAAGCGGATGCTGGGCATGGCGCAGCAGGAGAAGTGCCATGTGATGCTGGTGCAGCAGCTCCGGTTGAAAGATTTGGAGACGCGCACGGACAACCGACCGACGCGGGAGAGCGTGAAGGGTTCGGGTGCGTGGATTGAGGTACCGGACACGGTGATCGGGTGGCACCGGCCGGCGCTGTTCAAGAAGATCGCGGATGACAAGATCCAGTGCATCGTGCTCAAGCAGCGGTACGGGTTGTGGCCTATCGCGGTGGAGCTGGACTGGGATGCGGAGTACGGGACCATCACGGGTGGCGAGAGCATCGAGTACGACCGCCCGGGTGAGGTGAACGAGGTGGACACGGTGTTGCAGGAGTCGTTCACGGGGCGGCGCGGGCGGGGCCGCAAGCCGTGATCGATGTACTGCGGCTGCTCGACGCGTTGGGCATTGAGTACACGCGGCGGGGGTCGCAGTTGCGGGCGCGCTGTCCGCATCCGGACCACGAGGACCTCAACCCGAGCTGGACCATCGTTGCGGACGAAGGGGGGCGGCACGGATTCCACCACTGCTTCGCGTGCCAGTGGGGCGGGGGCCCGGTGGCGCTGGTGGCGGCGGTGCTCGGGCTGGAGCCGAAGGATGCGCGGGCGTGGCTCGAGGACGGGGACTACGCGGTCACGAAGCTGGAGCTCGAGCTGGACGTGCGTGAGCGGCCGGCGGTGGCGGGGTTGGGGGTGCCGCCGGAGGTTCAGTTCATCCCGCTGGAGCGGTGGCCGAAGGCGGCGCGGGAGTACCTGGAGCGGCGGGGGTTCGGCGCGGCGACGGTGGACCGGTGGGGGCTTGGGGTGGTGAGTGCGACGGAGAAGACGCAGCTGCGTGGGCGAATCTTCATCCCGGTGCTGGATGATGCGGGTGAGTTTCGGACCTACCAGGCGCGTGCGTTCGGCAAAGCGGCCACGCGGTACCTGACACCGACGGCGGGGCCGCCGGCTATCTTCGGGTGTCAGTATTGGCCGGCGCCGGTGGAGCGGCAGGTGGTGGTGGTGCCGGAGGGCCCGTTCGATGCGCTGGCGGTGGATGCTGCTACGGGGTTGCCGGTGGGGAGCCTGTTGGGATCGGACCCACAACCGTGGCAGTTGCTTCGGCTGGCGACGTTCCGGGTGGTGGTAGTCCTGACGGACCCGGATGCGGCGGGGCGCAAGGCGGCAACTGCGTTGCAGGCGGCGTTGGCGCGGTGGACGCGCGTGGTGTTGCACGCGCTGCCGGCGGGGCGGGATCCGGCACAGGTGTACGAGGATGATCCGGTGGAGCTGCGAGCGATGCTACAGTTCGTTGGTGGCCTACCGGGAGACGGGCATCGGGTGGTTGTTTCGGCGGGACCCGGTGCGGGCGCGGAAGCAGTTGCGGGCTGCGCTCGAGGCGAATGACGGGAACCTGGTTCGGACGGCGCCGGACCTGATGATGACGCGGCGGCAGTTGTACCGGCTCGTGTATCGTGAGAACCTGTGGGCGGAAGTCGAGCAGATGCGGGCCCAACATCCGCGGGTTCCAGTCGACATCCGGCGTGCGTTGGAAATTCTCTAGCGGTGACGAAGGCAGGTGAACATCGTGGACCAGATCGTCGAGGAGATTCGGTCGGTGTGCTCGGGGTTGAGCGTCGAGGAAATCCAGGCGCAGATCGAAGCGTCGCAGAACGCAGGGGCCGTGACGGACTCGAGCGCGCTTGCGCAGTGGTGCTACACGCTGGCGAACGGGTCCTGACCGCGGCATGATTGAGCCGTGGCCTTTCGACTGACCGACCTTGGAATCCTGATGGTGCGCGACCGGGCGCAGGCGCGCACCATGCTGGAGGAGCTGTATCGGGAGCACCGGACGCACGCGGCGGTGTCGGCGGTGACCGGCTTGGCCACGTCCACGCTGAAGCGGTGGCTGGGGCAGCTGGAGGCCGACGGAGGCCGGTTGCAGCGGGCCGTTCGGGGGTCGGGCCCAGGGGGCGGCCGGGGTCGCAGGCGGGCCGCCTAGCCCCCATAGAAAGCGGGTGGATTGCCGGGCCTTTCGGGGCCCGGCGTTTTTTTGTTTCCCGGGGGCCGATCATGGGCTATTAGTTAGGTCCGGTCGGCAGTTCGCCGGCCCTGACCCAGGAGACGGAACCATGGCAACCAAGATTGATTTCAAGTCGGTGAACGCGGCGCTGAAGACGAGTGACCCGGAGTCGGCCGAGAAGACGAGGGCACGGGTGGCGCGGAAGGTGGAAAAGCGCATCGCGTTGCTGGCGGTGCTGGCGGCGGGCGAGACGCCGGCGCACACCATGAAGACGGGGACGGAGCAGAAGGCGCGGAAGCTCAACGCGGGGGCGACCGTCGCTCTCGTGGTGAAGTTGCTGCGCGCCGGGTGTCTGCTGCACCAGGTGCGCGAGTCGGCGCCCGAGCTGGCGCACCGCTTCCCCTGGGAGCTCGCGGGCGATGCGATCCGGAGCGTGGCGGGTCAGGCCGGGATGGCCGACACGCTGCCGTTCCTGTTCGGTCTCCGGACGCAGGCAGACCTGGACGACGAGGCGGCGCTGCAGGCCGAGTTGGATGCGCTCGACGCGGCGACCACCCCGACCCCGGCGTCCGCGCCGGTGGTGGAGAAGGCGGCGCGCGTGGAGTCTGACCCCGTGTCGAACCGCGCGGCGCGCAAGGCGCACGGGAAGAAGGCGGCCTGACGGTTCGCGCTGGGCCCGGCGGGGCGGAGCCGAGTGGTTCC
>PMZA01000099.1 GCA_003170595.1 Armatimonadota bacterium | reverse complement strand
GGTCTGATTGCTCAGTATTTCGGGGGTAGCATCCATCGGCTGAGAACCCTGCGGTACATCCCTTGCGGCCTGTAATCACCGGCCCGCGAGCGAGCAGAGTATATCACCCGCCTCGACGGTCGCGAAACCCATCCCCCACGCGAGGAGCGATAGGTCCGCACGAGGGTGGCAGGCTGTGGCCTCCTTCTCATTTGGCCGCCAAGGCCGTCATCCCCAACACCCCCACCACCCCTTCACTGCACGTCGCCCGTATCGTCACGCTCGCCAGCGTCTTCCCCGGATCGCACTCAATCCCCAACGCATCGGCATGCGCCCCCGACACTCGCGTGTCGACGAACCCGTACCCTCCCGGCAGCACCATCCGGTCGACGGTGACGGGATAGCCTTCGAGGCTGAAGTGCTGGAAGAACGCGTCGACGTTGTACGGCGGGACGAGCGACGTGGTCGCCTGCGTCCCGTCGTCGTACGTCAGCACGACCTCGCCGTTCACCACATAGTTCTTCATCGGGTGCACGTAGCACTGCAGCAGCAGCCACAGCTTCTCGCACCGCGCCCCGACGCTGAGCTTCGCCCCTCCCGGCAGCGGGAACGGCCGCCAGCTTGCCACGGCGAGGATGTCTTTCGGCGTCGCACCCAGGTCCGGTTGCGGCCTCGGTGCGATGAGGAAGGTGACGCCGTTGCCCGCGTTCACGACGCGCGACGGCGATACACCGCGCGCCAGCGATGGGTTGCCCCACCAACCGGCGACGCTCTGCGGCCCGTCGGAAGCGTCGAAGATGAAGCCCGTCTGGTTGAAGGTTTCTTCGACGGTCTTGTTGTAGGCGGCGCTCAGGTCGAAGAGTATCTGCCTCGGCTTATCGGTGGCGGGGAGAGGCGCGATTCTCTTCTCCGGCGCCGCGAGCTTGTCGAACATGATCGGCGGATGCGCGGCAGGCCCGGGAGGCGCCGGCGCCTTCCCGAGCGCGACGGTGACGACCGAGTCCTTCTCCGCCTTCGTCACAACCTCCGCCCCTTCCAGATTCGCCCGCACGTGCTTGACGATCGCCTTCGGCGTATGGATGCGGAAGGTCGCCTTGTTGCCCACGCGCGAGTATTCGTACGCCACGTCCGGCGTCTTGATGCTCGCCGTCGTCCACGCGGCTGGGAAAGCCGGGCAGATGTCGATACGCCCATCCTGCATCGCCGGCTCGATCCCGAACAGCCCGCGCACGATCACATGATTCGGCGGATCGTCGGAGTCGACGTCCTCACGATCGCCCCCGCCCGCCCCATAGTTTCCGATGCCCATGTTCATCCCCGGGAACTCGCTCTTGAACGCCGACCCGACGACGGTCTTCAGGTACGGCCACCACAGCTCGGCGTCGCCGCTCTTCATCCCCGCGAGCGCGGCGAGGCAGGTATCGCCCGTCGGCGTCCACTGCGTGCTCCACCGTATCGGGTACCAGTCGCTGCACGAGAGCAGCTTCACGCCCGGCATCGGCTCGTACCCATAGTNNCCCATAGTGCGAGGCCAGCCATCTCATCGCCCGCCGCGACTGCCCGGCATCGAGCAGCCCCACATTGATGGCCAGGTACTCCTCCCACGTCTGCGGATGCGGGCGCCAGATCTCGTCCCAGCCGATTGACCCCAGCCGCCCCTCCTTCTCGTTCCAGAGCTGCGCCATGATCGCGGCCTTCGTCTTATCAGCCATCGCGCGATACTCAGCCTCAGCCTTCGCATCGCCCACAACCGCCGCCATCTTCGCCGCCCGGTCCATCATCGCCCACGCCATCGCGCTCGGCGTCGCGGCCTTCGGCCCCTTGCCGTTGCTATCGCAGTTCCAGTATTCGTACCAGTCGCGGAAGAGCCCGTCGCCATCCGGGTCGTTGTTCTTCCGCATCCACTCTACAGCCTTCCGCACGATCGGAAACATGTCGCGCACGAACTGCTTGTCCCCGGTCCACGCATACTGCCACCACACCTGATCCACCCAGTACGGCGTGTTGTCCTCGGCATTGAACGGCTGCAGCGACGGCGACACCCAGTTGATGAACCCGTTGTCCGCCTGCATCGCCCCATACAGTCGCAGGCAGTCCTCCATCGCGGCATGGTCGCCGCCCCACTGCTTGCCCTTCCATCCCGTCGAGATGTGCGAGTACATCGTCCAGAACTGCACTCCCAGCACGAGGCCCGGCCCGCGCCGGTGATATTCGCTGATGCACCTGTTCCACGTCGCCAGCGCATTCAGCCGCGCATCCGGCGTCTTCACCGCATACTCGGCCCGCCGCGCATCCCACCACCCGACCGTCTCCTTCAGCGCACCCTCGGGCGCGGCCATGGTCTCCGTGAAGTGCTTGCCCGACCCGAGCGCCCGCCCGATCGCGTCGTCGAACCATTCCTGCTTCAGGCGATCCCGCGCCTCCGGCCACGCCGCGGTATTGGGCGTATCGAGGCGCGCCATGGTCTTCTCGGCACGCTCATGGTCGTAGTCAGTCACGCCCCACACAGCGACGATGTGGTAGACCTGCTTCGGCGTCGTCGATGTGAACTGCGCCTCCTGCCCCTGCGCGCCGGCGACCACGCTGCCCTCGCCCTCGCCATCCCATCCGGCGAAGACCTTGCCCTTCGGCAGGTTCGCCTCGGTGAAGGTCGCCGACGGCCCGGTCACCTCAGCCACGTTGTGATTCCCCTCACCCTCGCTCCACCACAGCCCGCCATATCGCCAGGTTAGCGGCGTCGGCTTATCGAACTCTACGCGGACGACCGCCCCGTGGAACTTCAGCGTCGGCGCCGCGGTGATCTTCGCCGTCCACCCATCGCCCTTGACCGCATACTCCGTGTATCCCGGCCAGAAGGTGGTCGTCACGCCATCCATGTCCTGCAGCCATCGCGGCTTCCCATCCGCCCCCGGCACCGCCAGCGTCAGCGTCCCCATCGTCGGATAGGTCTGCGCCGACACCGCATCCGCCCTCGGCCACAGTGGGAAGAAGCGGTCGTCCGAATAGCAGCCCGCCGCCGTCGTCGCATCGAGTCGGAACATCGGCGCATCCCCGGTCCACAGTCGCGCCATCCCCTCGACGATCGGCCGGTTGAGCTGGCGCTTGCTCCCGGCAATCCTGAATCCGCCCGACTCGACCGGCTCATAGTCCGGCTTGATGTCACCCTCCGGCGCCATGAACGGCGAGTGCCCGTAGAGCACGCTCTGATCGGTGTCAGGCGTCTTCAGCGGCTTCAGCGGTGCGGTCAGCCACTCGACCACGGGCTTGAGGATCTTCAGGCCGGCCATTGCCGCCTGATCAGCCTTTTCGACCTCAGCCTGCAGCGCCTTCTGTCGCTCGACGTACGCCGCTGCCGGCTTATCTCCCGTCACGACGGTCAGCGCCAGCCCCTCCACTCTCACCGGCGCCGAGCCTACGGGCTGCTCCACGATCGCCCCGTTCGCCATCGGCAGCCCGCCGAGCACGTTACGATCCGCGCTCAGCACCTCCGCAGTCTTCATGCCGTTCATCGCGACCTCAAGCATCTGCGCCTTCGCAGCCTTCACGAAGGGCACGCCCAGCAGTCGCGCATAGGTCACATCGCCCGCCGGCTTTGCAAGCCTCGCCCGGTTCGTGTTGACCTGCGCCATGTACTTGAAGACGTTGCCGAAGAACTTCTCCATGTTCGGCCTGAACTGATCCTTCGTGGTGGTGAAATCCGGCAGCCGCCATCCGATGAACAAGACGTGCCCCGCCCCGACTCTGTACTCATCGAGCGGCTTCTCGCCCACGCCCGCAGTTCCCTCGGCGAGCACATCCCCATGCGGCCCGGCCGTCCCATAGAAGTCCGCCAGCGCATTTCCGCCAAGGCTTGTCAGCACGATCGGCTTGCTCGTATCGAAGCCCGCGAAGAGGGGATGGTTCTTGAACTCGGGGCGGACCACGATCCCGCTATCGAACGCCGCCATCGTAGTAGGCAGCACGCGCAGCGTCGTCGCCTCGATGCCCNNATGCCCATCTGATTGAGCATCGCGCCCGCCGATCCCGACAGCACCAGCGACCCGCCCGCCTGAACGTACGCGAGCATGTCCGCCGCCACGGTCTCCCCAGGATTCGTGTCGCCCTCTTCGCCCATGTGGTACCAGAGGACGTCGAACTCCTCTGACGCGCGGACGAGGCCATCCGTATCCGTCCACCCGCCATCCGGCCTCGGCGCCAGTCGTGTGACCTGCCCCTGCGTCCGCGCATAGGCGCAGGCAGCGGTATTGCGCGGCCCCATGCCTTCCTCGCCTGCCAGCCCCTGCTTCGCGGCCTTATCCACGAACCCGATACGCAACGGCGTCTGGGCCGTTGCCGGCCCGCCAAGGATCGCCGCAACGACGCACACCACTGCCGCAAGCCGTGAAGCTCCGCGCATGTTCGCTGTCCGCTCCTGCAAGGTCTCCGGCACCTTTTCGCCGTACCCCGCCTTCATCCCTCCGCCCTTCTCTGCTGGTCTTCCTTCGGTCGGTTGACAGACCAAAGATACTTGGCTATATTGCCAAGTATCGAGGAGAGCATCGTGACGACCGAAGCCTGCAAACGGAAGGCTCGCATCATCAAGGCCCTGGGACATCCCAGCCGCCTGGCTATGGTCGAGGCACTCAGCGACGGCGAACGCTGTGTGTGCGAACTCCAGGAACTGGTGGGCTCGGACATCTCCACGGTCTCCAAGCATCTTGCCCTCCTGAAGTCCGCCGGGATCGTGTGCGACCGCAAGCAGGGGCAGTGGGTGTACTACAGCCTGCGAACGCCCTGCATCATCGGTTTCCTCAACTGCATCGAGGGCGTGATGAAGGAACCGTGCGAGTGCGATCAGTGCGTCACGGCGAGAAACACCGCCGAGCCAGCCGCCTGCGAGTGCGGATGAGCGGGGGATCACTTCTTCTTGCCTTGATGCTTGGCCATTGTCCCAAATCGCCAACCAAGAGCTGCCGACCGAAACAGGTGCCTATCGTGCCCGAGTCCGTGACAAAGCGACTTTCCTTCCTTGATCGCTACCTGACGCTATGGATCTTTTTGGCCATGGCCGTGGGAGTCGCCACCGGCTACCTGCTGCCGGACCTGGTGAAGGCGGTGAACGCCGCCTCGCAGGTTGGCACGACGTCGATCCCGCTGGCCATCGGTCTGATCCTGATGATGTACCCGCCGCTGGCGAAGGTGAAATACGAGGAGTTGGGCGGGGTCTTCCGCAACGGCAAGGTTCTCACGTTGTCGCTGGTGCAGAACTGGGTCATCGGCCCGATCCTCATGTTCCTGCTGGCGGTCCTCTTCCTGCGAGGCTACCCGGAGTACATGTACGGACTGATCCTGATCGGCCTGGCACGCTGCATTGCGATGGTCATCGTGTGGAACGATCTCGCCGAGGGCGACTGCGAGTACTGCGCCGGCCTCGTGGCCTTCAACTCGATCTTCCAGGTGCTGTTCTTTTCGGTGTATGCCTACGTGTTCATCACCGTCTTGCCGCCTCTCTTTGGTCTGCCGGGGACGAAGGTGGCGGTGACGATGGGGCAGATCGCGCAGAGCGTGTTCATCTATCTGGGCGTCCCCTTCCTCGGCGGCCTCCTCACCCGCTTCGTGCTGCTCCGGGTGAAGGGGCGGGGTTGGTACGAGCGGGAGTTCATCCCCCGTATCAGCCCGATCACGCTGGTCGCGCTGCTCTTCACGATCGTGGTGATGTTCTCGCTCAAGGGCCAGTACATCGTGAAACTGCCGCTGGACGTCCTGAGGATCGCCGCCCCGCTGCTGGTGTACTTCGTGGTGATGTTCCTGGTGTCGTTCTTCCTGAGCAGGAAGGTCGGGGCGACGTACGGTCAGACGGCGACGCTGTCGTTCACGGCCGCCAGCAA
>PMZA01000452.1 GCA_003170595.1 Armatimonadota bacterium | reverse complement strand
GACAAGAAGCTGCGCCTCTCGGGCACGTCGCAGGTCGTGGGCGAGGATGCCTACACCGTGCGCGTGTATGTGCCGAAGGGCTGGCGCGTGACGGGCGGGAAGTTCAAGCAGCTTGGGCCGATCGCCGAGTTGACTATCAAGAAGCCCAAGAACGAACGTGTCCGCTGGAGCATGGACTTCGAGCGCGACTAGGTATTAGCGGGACCCGCACCAGGGGCGTGCGCCAGATAGGCTGCTGACGTCTCGCAAACAGGCGGTCATCCTGAGGAGGCGCTCTTGGCCGACGAAGGATCTCCTTTTGTCAGGTGAGGGGCGCGCACCGTTTCTCAGGGAGACAGACACAAAAGGAGATCCTTCAGTCGCAACAGAAACCGTTGCTCTCTCAGGATGACAGACCCGGGGCGTCGACGTGGCAGCTAGCGGCAACCTGGGTCCTGAACGGCCCTAGTGTCGGCCCTACAAAGGGACGCAACCCGGCCTTGTCTTTCCGCCTTTGCCCGGAGGTCGCTCGGTGACCTCAGTGTAGGGCGGGCATTCATGCCCGCCGGCTTTTCCGTCTCGACGTGCGGCGGGCATAAATGCCCGCCCTACAACAACCACAACGCGTCCGCGGAAGGTGATCCGACAATGACCATCGATCCGCTAACCAGGTACGTCCACATCACCTACACCGTCCCCGCGAAGGCGCCGGACGAAGTCGCCGTCGTGTGCGCCTGGTCGCCGGCGGGCGAGAAAGATTGGCGGCCGGCCAGGGTCATGCCGCTCCTCTCCGACACCGCCCTCAAGCTCGCCCCGGATGCGGATTGGGAGCAGTGGGCGAAGGGTCGCGTGACCGAGCGCCGGGCGGTGGGGCTGGAGCGGACGGTGGTCTTCGATCCCTACCCCGAGGCTCAGATCGACGGGCGCGTGGATGTGGACTTCTGGGTGCAGGTCCAGACGCCCGACGGCCAGGACCTGGCGACGAGTGAGACCCACCTCGAGGCCGATAACTCCGACGTCGTCTACGTGACCGACTGGTCGCAGGTTCTTCAGCAAGGCGCGGTCGTCCACGATGCCAGGCCCGGCCCGCGCCAATGGGTGTGGAAGACCGGCAGTGAGCCCGGGCTGGGAGGAGCGCCGCTCCTCACCGGGAAGCACCACCCCGACGTTCCCGTGCGGCAGATCACCTATCCGCTCGACCTCAGCGGCGCGTACGCCGTCTTCGTCTGCACGCCGCCGAGCTTCGGGATACGGCTGCGGTTCACGGGCGATGAATGGTCCGACACGCTCTCCTCGCGGCACCGGGATGAGGAGGTCCTCTGGCGATGGGGGCCCGTCGACCGCCAGCACCTCGTCCTCAAGCAGCCCCACGGCTATCAGGGCTACGTGGAGGCGGGCGTGCGGTACGTTAAGCTGGTGCCGCTGACCGACGAGATGTTCAAGCGCCTCGAGACCCAGTTCGGCAGAGGAGCAAAGCTCCTCCGGGATAAGTTCATCGCCGCCTACTTCGAGCCCTACTCGTGGGCCTTCGTCGAGGACGTCCAGGATACGCCGCAGCATCGCGAACCCCTCGCCGCCTTCGCCGACACGGGCGTGAACCTGGTGGATCTGCAGATCGGGCGGTTCGGCTGCAAGGCTGTCTACGAGTCGCGGCTGACCGATCAGCTAGTCGACACCACCATCGGCGATCCTCTGCCCGGCGATCCTGTGCCCCAGACCGACAATGTCGGCCGGATGCAGCAGTTCACCAATACCCTCGACGCCGAGCTACGCTATGCGCGCGAATTGGACATGATCCCCCACGCTAACTTTGGGGCGACCAACTGCTATCCCGGGACGCCCCTGCAGAGCGATTTCAGCAAGGAGCACCCGGACTGGATGAGAAGAGACCCTACGGGTCTCAGGGGGTCGGCGCTGCGGTATGAGATGCCGCAGGTCCGCGACTACGCTCTCAACCTCTACCGCGAGGCCCTGGACATCGGCGCGCCGGGTTTGTCCATCGACTTCTGCCGCTATCCCGAGGGCATCGACAAGGCCGAGACCGCGACCCTCTTCATGCGCAAGCTGCGGGCCCTGGCGGATCGGTATGGGCGGAAGAGGGGGAAGAAGGTGCCGATCCTGGTGCGCTTCCCGGTGAAAGGCGTGCGCCTGTGGGAGTGCTTCGATTACAGCGCCTGGGCTGGCGAGGGGCTGGTGGATTATCTGTGCCCGAGCAACATTCAGGGCCGTCACCTGCACTTCGATGTGAAGCCCTACGTCGCGGCGGTGAAGGGCACCGACTGCAAGCTGCTGCCGTGCGTGGATGGGCTCGACTGGGGGCTGGAGATGCCGGGGTTGTTCCTCTGGCGCGTGCGGCAGTTGTACGAGGCGGGCGTAGCGGGCCTCTACATCTACCAGGCCGACGCCAGGATCCTCGGGCTGACCTCCGACCGCCGGACGATGCGCCTCATCGGCAGCAGCCAGGCCGTGCGGAAGTGGTGGGACGCCGAGGAGGCCGCCCGGCCGCATCGCAGCAAGGGCATCTACCTCCAGCCCGCGCTGGAGGGGCCGGGGTATCATCCGTGGCAGCGGCTGCGGGTGTGGGTTGAGGGTGTGCCGATGGGGAAGATGGAGCTGCTGGTGGACGGGGAGGAAGTTGGCAGCCTCGCCGGGCCGCCCTATCTCCTGGGCACCGAGGAATATGATTCCGACAACGTGCTTCCGCCGGGCGACCACACGCTGACGATCCGCGTCCAGGACGGGAAGGGCTGGCTGGAGCAGACCTTCGCCGTACAGGGCGCCCCGTGACCGACGCGTTCATGGGTGGCCGTGGTACGCGCGCCTGCGCCCGTCGCCCCAGTGCGGGCGGGACAACTACCACGTCATCCCGCAGTAACCTTCCGCAAGGATGCGCGTGGGCGGTCTAAGGCACTACAACCCGTTACCTGAGGCACGACAACCATGCGCAAAGTCATCTGTGTTGAACCCAACCGACTCGAGATCGTTGAGGCGGAGATACCCAAACCCTCGCCGACGCAGGTGCTCATCGAGACGCGGGCGGTGGGCCTCTGCTCGACGGATCTGTACGTGATGACTGGCAAGGATTCTGACGCGACCTATCCGACAGAACTCATCGGGCACGAGCCCAACGGCGTCGTCGTCGAGGTGGGGAGCGAGGTCACGCGGGTCAAGCCGGGGGATCGGGTCTCGACGCTGTGGGCCCTCGGCGGCTTCATGGCCTACGCGGATTACTACTTGCAGGAAGAGCCGTACGTCTACCCGATGCCGGAGGGCATCCCCTTCGCCTACGGGCTCGCCGAGCCGCTGGCGGCGATCTCGCGGTGCGTTTTCGGGGCCGACATCCAGCCGGGAGATGCCGTGTGCGTCGTCGGCGCGGGGTACTTCGGACAGCTTATCGCCCAGGGCGTGAGATACCGCGGCGCGTTCCGGGTGGGAATCGTCGATAGGGTGCCCGAGCGGCTGGCGATTGCGAGGAGGCGCGGGGCGGACGGTGCCTACAATGTCGCAGAGGGTGGCATCGAGCAGGCCAAGGCCGAGCTTACCGGCGGCGAGGGGTTCGACGTGGTCATCGAGGCGGCGGGCGTGCAGGGCGGAATCGACACCGCGACCGAGTTGCTGCGGCACGCCGGGACGATCTACGTATACGGGCTCCATGTGCGAGAAGAGACCATCAACGTCAAGGCCTGGCACTACAAATCCCCGCGCATCCAGAACAACCACTGGATGTACCCGGTGCCGTTCACGACCGAGCGATGGCTGCGGCTCGGGGCGATCGGGCTGGACATGATGGCGCGGGGCGTCTACCGGTGCGAGGAGATCATCACAGGCATCACGGGGGTTGAGGAGATCGCGAGGGCCGTGGACACCATGCTCCACCATCCCGACCAGATCGTGAAGGCGGTCATCGGGCCGAAGGCGGGAGGGGTGGAGTAAGGCGAAGGGAAGGCGAAAGGCGAAGGGGGGCGGAAGGGGCGAGGTCGTTCCGGGGATCCTTCGTCAGGTACAGGGCGCCTTCCGGCGATGCTCCGCATCGCAGGGATGACATCCAAAGGCGAAAGGCGCGGCGGGGAGTAAATCCCCGCCCTACAGAAGACCGGCGTTGGACGCCGCGGCAGGAGAAAGGGCGTCGCGCGTGAACCCTTAAGGGGATTGAGGATCGCGAAGGGGGGATCAGGGTGGATAGCTTCAAGTACGTGATAATCGGTGGCGGGATGGTGGCGGGCTTCGCGGCGAAGGAGATGGTCAAGCAGGGGCTGGGCGCGGGCGAGTTGTGCATCCTATCGGCGGACACCGAGCCTCCGTACCAGCGGCCACCGCTCTCCAAGGGCTTCCTCGCCGGGACGGAAGAGGTCGAAAAGCTCTTCATCAACAAGGAGCCCTTCTATGCCGACAGCGGCATCGACCTGCGGCTCGGCGCGCGGGTGCGCGCGGTCGATCTGCAGGCGCGGCAGGTGCGCATGGTCGAGGGCGGCGTGGTCGCTTTCGAGAATCTGCTCTTCGCGACGGGGTCGTCGGTGCGGCATGTGGACCTGCCCGGGGCTGACCTCGAGGGCGTGTACTACCTGCGGACGCTCGACGACTGCAAGCGGCTCAAAGCAGCGGCGGCGAAGGCGAAGAGCGCGGTCATCGTCGGGGGCGGGTTCATCGGCACCGAGTTGGCGGCACGACTGGGCGAGCTTGGGCCGGAGGTCACCTTCACCTATCGCGAAAAGCGGGTGCTGAGCTACTTCCTCACGCCCGAGCTGTCGGCGCTGTACGAGGGACGCTACCGCGCCCACGGCGTGCAGCTTTCGCCCGAGAGCAACGCGGCGGCGTTCCTCGGCAACGGTAAGGTTGAGGCGGTGAGGCTGGAAGGGGATGAGGAAATCCCGGCGGATCTGGTGGCGGTCGCGGTGGGTGTGGCGCCGGATGTGGAGTTGGCAAAGGCCGACGGGCTCGAGGTGGATCGGGGGATCATGGTCAACGAGTTCCTCGAAACGCCGGTGCTGGGGGTGTATGCGGCTGGGGATGCGGCGTCGTGGTATGACGTGAACACGCACAAGCATCAGCACGTCGAGCACGAGGACAACGCTCGCGCGACGGCCCGTCACGTGGCCCGAGTCATGCTCGGGCAGAGGGCGCCCTTCGATCACGTGCCGATGTTCTGGTCCGACGTCTACGACATCTCGTGGGAGTTCTGGGGTGAGACGAAGGCCGCCGATCAGGTCGTCTATCGCGGCGAGTTGGAGATTGCGAGCTTCAGCGTGTGGTGGATGAAAGACGGCGCGGTCGTCGGGGCGATGGTGACCGAGGATCAGCACGAGACCGTCGGAAAGGCGGCGCAGGCGATGGTTAAGGCGAGGAAGACCGTGGAGGCGGCGGTGCTGAAGGACGAAGAGGTGGAACTGAAGGCGTGAGGAGGGGAGGGGTCATCCGGGGGATCCTTCGGAGCAACACAAGTCGCTGCTCACTCAGGATGACATCGAAAGGCAGAAAGGCGAAGGCCAAGCGCGGCGGGGCGTAAAGCCCCGCCCTACAGCAAGCGGAAAGGCGAAGGCGCAAGGCGGGTAAGTCATGCCGCGTCCGGTTTACACGATCGGCCATTCCACGCGCTCGCTGGAAGAGCTTGTCGAGCTGCTGCGGGCGCAGGATGTCACGCGGCTGATCGACATCCGCACCGTGCCGAAGTCGCGCCACAATCCGCAGTTCAACCGCGACGAACTGCCCGAGAGCCTGACGCCCTACGGCATCGCGTATGAGCACATGGCCGCCCTCGGTGGGCTGCGGCATGCGCGGTCGGACTCGCCCAACACCGCATGGGAGAACGCCTCGTTTCGCGGCTATGCCGACTACATGCTCACCGAGGAATTCGCGGCGGCGTTGCAGGAACTCATCGACAAGAGCCAGGCCGAGACGGTGGCGATCATGTGCGCGGAGGCCGTGCCGTGGCGGTGCCACCGGCGGATGGTGGCCGATGCGGTGGTGGCGCGGGGGATCGAGGTGTTGCACATCTACACGGCGGGGAAGGCAGAGGCGCACACGATGACGCCGTGGGCGCGGATCGATGGGACGACGGTGTCGTACCCCGGGTTGGCGTTCGAGTGAGGAAAGCTGAAGGCCCACCACGTAGCCACAGGCGTCCGACCATAACGCAAACAAGCCGCTGACGCATCCATCGCGCTGTCATCCTGAGGAGGCAGCGGTCTGTGCAGCCGACGAAGGATCTCCTTTTGTCTTGTCAGACCGCCCAGCATTCGTCGCCCCTGCCGAAAAAAGGAGATCCTTCGGTCGGCACAAGTCGCCTCCCGGCGATGCTTCGCATNNTCGCATCGCAAGGATGACAAGCTCTTGTGGGCCGATCTGCCGGGCCGGGCCTTTGGTTGCTCATCTCGCGAAGGATGCGGGGGGGCGTCGCCGAATAGGCGGCCTGAGACGGGGCGCTACTATTGCCACGACACATCGCCTTCCGGGAGTGGATAAGAGATGATTGACGCCTACGCGGTTGTGTTTCCCGCGGCCAACGAGGCCGAGATTCAGACCATCGGCCTGCCTGATCCGGAGCCTGAGGATGTCGTAGTGGAGACCGAGTTCTCGGGCATCAGCATCGGCACCGAGGGTTGGATCTTCACCGCCGCCTACTATCAGACCAAGTTCCCCCTCGTCACCGGCTACCAGAAAGTCGGGCGCATCACGGCGACGGGCGATGCCGTGAAGGACTATGCCGTCGGCGATCGCGTGTTCCTCCGCAGCACGAAAATCGCCAGCGGCCCGCCGAGCATGTGGGGCGGACATACCAGCCGGTCGGTCGCCAACTTCCGCGAACTCATACCCGTGCCGGCGGGCGCCGACCNNAGCCTCCTGGTCCTCGTCGCCGTCGGCTATCACGGCGCGGCCGAGCTAGTCGATGTCCAGCCCGGCGATCTCACCGTGATCATCGGCCAGGGGCTCATCGGCCAGTTCGCCGCCCAGGTCTGCAAGCAGCGCGGGTGCACGGTCGTTACCTGCGAACCGTTGGCGAAGAGGCGCGAACTCTCGGCGGCGCTGGGGGCGGACCATGCGATCGACCCGACGGTGCAGGATCCGTGGGAGGTCATCTCCTCCATCAAGCCCGAGGGCGCCGATGTCATCATCGACTGCTCGGCCAACGCGAAGGCGGTCAACCAGTCGTTCAACTGGCTGAAGAACCGCGGGTCGAAGTACTGCTACCAGGCGTACTACCCGGATGAGACACCCATCGACATGCTCTGGCCGCACGTGAAGGAGATGGTCGCGTACCATCCGACGAACGTGACCGAGGAGGGCATGCGCGAGATGATGAAGTGGGTCGCCGATGGCCGCGCCAAGGTCGAGCCGCTCATCACGCAGAACTGGAACTGGCAGCGTGCGCCGGAGCTGTTCCACATGATGATGGACAANNCGCCCTACAGCAAGCGGCAAGGCCAAGACCGATGCGCATCCGAAGTAAGTGAGGGACAGCAATGGATACCATGAAAGCCGCAGTGGTAGTCGAGCCGGGACGCCTGGAGATTCGTGAGGTGCCGATCCCCAAGCCGTCGGGGCCGTACCAGGCGCTGACCAAGCAGGAAGCCGCCAGCTTCTGCTCGAGCACCGACGTGAAGATCGCGTTCAACGAACTGCCCTTCGTGAGCGAGTACCCGTGCATCCTCGGGCATGAGGGGTTGGGGCGCGTCATCGAGCCGGGGGAGAAGTGCCGGCATCTGGCGGTGGGCGATCGGGTCCTACGGTCGACGTGCGTACTGCCGGGGGACAAGCTGGGCGATTACACGTCGGGCTGGGGCGCGTTTGCTGAGTACGGGATCGTGACCGACCTGCAGTCGATGATCGAGGATCTGCAGTTTCGCGCCGACAGCGGGATGACCGTGCAGCACATGCAGCAGGTGGTCCCGGCGGACATGCCGGCGACTGATGCGACGATGCTGATCACGCTGAAGGAATGCCTAAGCTCGCTNNGTGTGCGGACCGCAGGTCCGCGCGCCGGACAAGCGGGTGCTCGTGGTGGGCGACGGCGCGGTCGGGCTCAGCTTCGCGGTGTGGGCCAAGATCCTCGGCTCGCCGCGGACGGTAATCGCGGGGCATCACCAGAGCAGGCTCGACCACGGGCTCAAGCTCGGGCTGGACGCGGCGGTGAATACGACAGGGATGACGCTGGCGGAGGCTGTGCCGGGCGAGCAGTTCGAC
>PMZA01000180.1:22534-27200 GCA_003170595.1 Armatimonadota bacterium | reverse complement strand
CGGTCTGTGTCGCCGAAGGATCTCCTTTTGTCGATGTCAGCAGACGACTCATGCACGGTCCAACAAGCCAGAAGGAGATCCTTCGTCGGCAACTCAGTACGTTGCCTCCTCAGGATGACAACCCCTGGCCGTGACGCGGTGCTAGCCGGCGGGCGATAGCGACCCATGTACTGCGCGGCGGGGAGTAAATGCCCCGCCCGGCGGACGCAAGCGTCCGCACAGCAAGCAGAAAGGCCAAAGCAAAGGCAAGGCTACTCGGCCTTTTCGACCTTGACCTTGCCGCCGCCTCGGAAGGCTCGAAGCGCCGTGGCGTCGCCGTCGACCTTGCCGAAGACCGTCACCGGGTCGGCCGGGACGATCTCCTTGCCAACGCTCATGGGCGTCGGCCCGAAGAAGATGCAGAAGGCCGAGCCTGGCTCCCAGTAGGCGAGGTCCCCGGCCTCCACCGTCGCCTGCGGGTTCTCGGCGCCGCAATCGAGGGGAATGCCGAAGTAGATCTCGTCGCCCCAGGTCTGGCCGCGGGCTTCAAGGGGCAGGCCCTCGAAGATCTTCCGCGCCGTATCCGTATCGTTAAGCGTGGCGTGGACGACCGTCTCGCCCGCCGTGATCTTCACGCGGTTCGCCATTACCTCTCCCCTCTCTTAACCCAGTCGCGCCTAGATGAACTGGCCCAGGTACTTCGCGCCGATGCGGAAGCCGTCTTCCCAGCTGAAGGCGCCGTCCTCATGCTCGATGCTGAGCACGCCGTTGTAGCCGATCGAGCGCAGGCGGGCCAGGTACGGGCCCCACTTGACGTCGCCGAAGCCGGGGATGACATAGCGCCACCAGCCGCCGCCGTCCTGGTTGCCGACCCAGGCCTTCTTGTGCGCGACGACTTCGGTGTCCTTGGCGTGGGTGTGGAAGATGCGGCTGGCGAAGACCTCGACGGCCTTGAGGTAGTCGATGTCCTGCCAGAGGAGGTGGGACGGGTCGAAGTTGAGGCCGAAGTTCTCGTCCGGGACTTCGTTGAAGATCTGCTTCCACAGGCCGAGGTGCTGGATGTTGGTGGCGTACCAATTCTCCAGAGCGAGCTTGATGTTCTTCGCCGCGGCTTCCTTGGCGAGTTCGCGGTAGAAGGGGGCGGCGATCTGAGTGATCGCGTCGGACTTGGACATGCCCGCGGGCGGAAGTCCGGCCATGCAGCAGAGGACCGGGATGCCCATGACTTCGCAGCAGCCGAGAAGCTTGCGGAGGTGTGCCTGGGTCGCCGCGCGCTCGGCCTCGTCGCCGGCGGTGACGTTCATGTAGGCGGCGAGGGAGGATATCTCGAGGCCCGCTTCGCCGACGAGGTCGGCGGCCTTGCGGCCGCAGGCTGCGTCGTCGGGGTCGAAGTGGGCGCTCTTGCCTGTGGCGTTGATCTCGAAGGCGCCGATGCCAGCGCACTGCGCAAAGCAGATGAGCTGTTCGATGGTCCAATCGCCAACCGGTGCGGTTAACATGCCGACTTTCACTGCGGATCCCTCCCGAGGATGAACCGGCTACCTGGCGGCGCGAGCTGCCAGGAATAACTTCACGATCTGCTCGCCGACGGCTGTGAGAAGCCCGGCGGCGACGTCAGGCTTCATGGCGACTTCGAGACTCATGGGCGCGTTCAGCAGGCTGAACGCCGCGGCCAATCCTACCTCTTGCAGGCCCGCGCTGTCGAGGTCAACCGCGGCCGCCACGCCGACGGCAAGGGCGCCGGCTTCGCGGGCGACGCCTGCCACGCCGGCCGGGGTCTTGCCGCAGCAGGTCTGCGAGTCGAGGCGGCCCTCGCCGGTAAGGCAAAGATCCGCGCCGGACATCTTCTCGCGAAGGTGAGCGGCCTCGATGACAATCTGAACGCCCGGCTCCAGCCTTCCCCCGCAGAACGCGACCAGGCCCGCGCCCAGCCCACCGGCCGCCCCTGCGCCGGGAAGGCGCGCAACGTCGAGGGCAAGATCGCGACAGATGACCTCGGCGATGTGGCGGAGGCCGGCGTCGAGAAGGTCGACCTGCGCGGGAGTGGCGCCCTTCTGCGGCGCGAACACATGAGCCGCCCCGCGCGGGCCGTAGAGCGGATTGTCCACATCGCAGGCAACGCGGACGCGGGTGGCGGCCAGGCGGTCGTCGCGACCAGCGAGGTCGATGCGCGCGACGTTGAGCAGGCGCCCGCCGGTGACGCGCTCGAGGACGTGGCCCTCCTCGTCGCGGAAGACGATCCCGAGGGCCTGGGCCAGGCCGCAGCCGCAGTCGTTAGTCGCGCTGCCGCCGATGCCGAGGATTATCTCGCGCGCGCCGAGGTCGAGGGCGGCGCGGACGAGCTGGCCGGTGCCGAAGGTCGAGGTCTGCGTGGGGTCGCGACGATCGTTAGGGACCAGCGGCAGGCCCGACGCTGCGGCCATCTCGATCACCGCGGTCTGACCATCGCCGAGAAGACCGAAGGCTGCGTCGACCGGTGCGCCGAGGGGCCCCTCGACCTCACGGGTTTCGATTCGCCCACCCGAGGCCGCGACGAGAGCTTGAACCGTACCCTCGCCGCCGTCGGCCATCGGGACTTCGACGACCTCGGCATCGGGCGCGGCCTTACGGACGCCTGCAGCGAGGGCCGCGGCGACCTCGGCCGCCGGCAGGCAGCCCTTGAACGAGTCGGGGGCGACGACGATCTTCATGAGAGGTGTCCTGACCGGCGGCTATTTCCCGTAGACATCGGCCGGATAGACCTTGTGAGTGCCACTCCACGCCCGAGCACTTAGGTGGACCTTGTCGAGTTCCGGGAAGATGGCAGCCATCTGCGAGACGATCTCAACCTGGAGTTGGGCGCGTGCCGGTTTGAAGTCGCCCTCCGGCGGCACCCTCACACCCTTGGCCTCGATCCTCAGGTTGGGGTCGGGGAGATAGTCGCCGACAAGTACGAAGCTCCCGGTCTGCCCGGACACCCCTACCTTCCACCGGAACAACCGCTTCCCGCTCGCAGACGGGAGCTCCTGGTCGGGCTCCAGTAGCGGAGGAGATTCGGGGTCCACCGCAAGGCGAAGGGCCGGCAGCATCGGAACCGCCTCCACGAGGAGGCCATGCTCGATGAGCAGGTCGGCGAGTTTCTCACCGTCGACCAGCACCATCGGGAGAGCGGAGTCCTGGACCCACTTCGTGGCAGGCGCGCTGAACGCCGACGTGGTAACGAAGAGCCCTAGGTGGACCTCCTCGTGGCCCTTGTGCGCAGTCATAGCACCGTAGAACATCTGTAGGGCTTGCGCGCCGATGGAGGCTTTGTATCGCTTCACCTGGCCGATCGTGTTTATCTTCCCAATGCCGATGGAGAAGTTGGCCCTGAGGTCGATGCCTCCATCTTTCGAGCGCTGCGTCACCTCACACTCGATGAAGTTCATCCTCTCGAGGAGCTTCACCACCAGTTCCTCAAACTCATGGGGGTCCATCTGCGCAAGGAAGGATCTCAGTTCGTGACGCACGCCCTGCCTTTGGGCCTCGATGCTGTCGCGGATCTTGTCGACGTGTGACAGGGGCTTGGGCATCTATCGTCCTCCGTATACCTCGCCAGCTAGCGGCACGCCTATCCGGCGGCTCGCCGTCTTCTTGTGGTTCGCCTGATGCTGCAAGTATCCGGACCAATCGCCGCGACTATTCGTCCGACCCGAGCTTCGCCCAGGCGCGGAGCCACTGGCGCTTGGTCTGAGCCCACACCTGCTGAGGCAGCTCGTCGCCGATGGGCTGCACCTCGAAAGTCACCACCGGCTTCTCCGTCGGCACCTCGGTCTCGAAGTAGCCCACATAGGTGAGCACCTCGAGGAACTCCTTCAGATCGTGCCACGTGTTCTCGCTGCCGGGGTAGCCGAAGCGGGGATGCTTGTCGCCGTAGGCTTTGCTTTCCTTGTCGCCCATCAGCGCGTTGCCCACGTGGACGTGGATGGTCCAGGGCTTGAGCGTCGAGACGAGGTCGGTCATGTCCTCGCCGATAAGCGGGATGTGGGAGAGGTCGATGGTGAGGCCGAAGTTGTCGACCTGCTGGCGCACGCGCTCCGCGAGTTCAGCCGTCCGCGCGCTCGGGCCGATGAGGGCACACTTCTCGATGGCATCGTCGAACTGCTCCAGCGTGAACCAGGCGAGGTAGCCGGCGGCGTCAGCCTTCGACTCGGCGTACTTGCAGATCTCCACGCAGGAGTCGACGAGCAGGTCCATCTGCGCGGGAATCTGGCTCGCGTCCGCCGGGACGGGTCCGCTGAGGGCGGCGCAGATCTTCGCGCCCATCTCGTAGGCGGCGTCGATGGAGAGCTTGACCTCGTCGATGGCGGCACGGCGGCCGGCCTCGTCGGGGTTGTTGAGGCTGAGCTTGCCGATCAGCATGGGCGGCTGGGCGCCGACGCCGATGCTCACGCCGGAGGTCTCGGCGATGTGGCGCAGGCGCTGGTGCATGCCCGGCTGATTGCTGCGGCGGACCTCGATGACATCGAGGAATTCGTCGAGGGCCAGGGCCTCGAAGCTCTCGGCGATGATGCCCTCGTCGCGCATGACGGGGTAGAGCATGAAGTGCACCACGCCGAGGCTCAGCTTATCTCGCCAGTCGTTAGCCATGGTAATCCCTCCGGGAAAAGCGTGAAGACGGAAAGGCAAAGGCCGGCGGGGCGTAAAGCCCCGCCCTACAGCAAGCGTA